>JAFZJI010000001.1 GCA_017552105.1 Bacteroidales bacterium
CCCATCACCCGGGTAATCACAAGGCTCTCGAGGGTGATTCCGGCAAGGGCTTCGGTGACTTCTTCATAATTCAGGCCGCGGCCCATAAGCACTCCGCATTTGCGGGTACGGCCGCTGAAGATGGTGACGTAGAGGTCACCGAGACCTATGCATTCGCTTTCGAATGTCCCGCCCTGCATAAGCATCAGGGCGTGGGTTTCGCGGACGGCTTGCGTGAACGTGCCCGCCTGTGAGTTGTAGTGCTGGGGCTCATCTTCTCCATGCCAGCGGGTATTGAGTCCGACGGCGAGGGTGACGGCCATCGCATAGGCGTTCTTCAGGGCCACGGCACTCTCCAGACCGATCACGTCATTGGTAAGCGAGATGTGGTAATAAGGGCGCTGCATTGCCTCTTTCATCATATGGAGGGCGTCGTTGTCCTTTCCGCAGAAGCCCACCTCAGAAGGGTCTTTGAATACCAGTTCGTAGGAGGTGCAGGGGCCGCCGATAGCGCAGATGCTGCGCTTTATGCCGCGCTTTGCAAGTTCGCTCTCCCAGTATCCGGGATAGGACAGCAAAGTGCCATCCTCCGTAGCCCTGAGGCCTTTAGTTACGGAAAGGACAGGCATTGCAGGATCGAGTTTGGTAAGGATTTCATCCAGGAACCAGTCGACTCCGAAGGAAGATACGCCGCCGATTACGAAATCGGAACCTTTTACGACATCTTCCCATTCCTTATAATAATGGTATTGTACGTTGTCCGGGAAGGGACGGCAGAATTTCTCGTGTTTGTGGGTGCGGATATAGCCGTCGATGATTCCGTCATCGAGGCAGGTTCCGACAATGTGCACTTCGTTGCCATTCTCCGCAGCGGGGAAAGCCAAGGCGGAGCCCATCATACCGGCTCCGATAATAGTAATCTTTCTTTTCATATTGTTACTTCGTTTTGAGTGCACGCGCACTCACACTGCAAATTTAAAGATTATTGTTTTATTTGCAACCATATTTTTCTACTTTTGTGGGAAGTATCTGAAATATGCAGAAAATAAGCAACAAGACTGCTACCATCTTCGACGTGGCGGAAAAAGCCGGGGTCTCGCGCGGGACCGTGGACCGTGTCATATATGGCAGGGGGCGCGTGTCGCAGCTGACCCGCGACAAAGTGCACAGGGCCATAGAGGAGCTCGACTACTCCCCCAACACCAACGCATCGAAGCTTGCATCCCGGAAGGAATATGCATTTTCCTGCCTGATTCCGGAATTCAGGAAAGGTGATTATTGGGAGGAGATGAATAACGGCTTCCTCGCCGCCGCCAGGGACTACTCATCCTACAACATCAACTTGACCATACACCACTACGACCAGCAGGACGTGGATTCGTTCATCCGCGAAAGCGAGGCCATCCTATCCGAAAAGCCTGCCGGAGTGATAATGAACACGGTTTTCCGCGAGGAGGTGACCGCCTTCTGCAAGAAACTGGAAGGCAGCGGCATACCCTACGCATTCGTGGACAACAAGATAGACGAGCTCGACTATACCCTCTACTACGGGGTCGATCCCTACAAGAGCGGTGCCCTCGGGGCCTGGCTGCTTACCAACAGGACGGATCCGGAGGAGATAGCTCTGGTGCGCCTGCTGCGCGACCCCAGCCACAAGGCAGACCCGAACAGGCCGCGCCGACACGGCTTCTCGGACTATATCGAGGACTTCTTCCCGAAGTGCAAGATACACACGGTCTTCATCGACCCCGAAAAGCCGGGCAGCATACTTTCCACCCTGGAATCCTTCTTCGGGCAGCATCCTGGCATCAGGCACGTTGCCATGACCAACTCACGCATCTACCTGCTCGGGGATTATCTGCGCAAGCATCCTTCGGAGGGCAGGATAGTCATAGGTTTCGATGATCTGGACAAGAATCTTGCCTGCCTCAAGGAGGGTATAATCGATGCGCTGGTAACCCGCCACATCCCCTTGCAGGCATATAATGCCCTTACTACCTTCGCGGACGGCATCATACGCAACCAGCGCCCTGCGCACAAGAACCACTTTGTGCATATGGACATCCTTACCCAGATGAATCTGGACAATTATTAGGCTACCGGACACTAAAAAAGCCGGCTGGAATCCAGCCGGCTTTTTTATGCAAGTTCCTGACAGAATTACTTGAGCTCTGCGAGATATTTGATGGTACGGACCATCTGAGAAGTGTAGGAGTTCTCGTTGTCGTACCAAGAAACGACCTGAACCTGATAGGTATCGTCGTCGATCTTGGAGACCATGGTCTGGGTAGCATCGAAGAGGGAACCGAACTTCATGCCGATAACGTCGGAGCTGACGATCTGATCCTCGGTGTAACCGAAGGATTCGGTGGAAGCGGCCTTCATGGCAGCGTTGATGCCCTCTACGGTAACGTCCTTACCCTTCACGACAGCAACCAGGATGGTGGTGGAGCCGGTAGGAGTGGGAACGCGCTGTGCGCTACCGATGAGCTTACCGTTGAGTTCGGGAATCACGAGACCGATAGCCTTTGCAGCACCGGTGGAGTTAGGAACGATGTTGCAAGCACCTGCGCGGCTGCGGCGGAGGTCACCCTTGCGCTGAGGACCGTCGAGGATCATCTGGTCGCCGGTGTAAGCGTGGATGGTGCTCATGATACCGCTCTGGATGGGAGCGTACTTGTTAAGAGCGTCGGCCATAGGAGCGAGGCAGTTGGTGGTGCAGGAAGCTGCGCTGATAACTGTATCGGCAGGGGTCAGGGTCTTGTGATTGGTGTTGTAAACGATGGTAGGGAGGTCGTTTCCTGCAGGAGCGGAGATGACAACCTTCTTTGCGCCAGCCTCGATGTGTGCGGAAGCCTTAGCCTTGGAGGTGTAGAAACCGGTGCACTCGAGAACGACGTCAACCTTCAGCTCACCCCAAGGGAGTTCGGCTGCGTTAGGTTTTGCATAGATAGTGATCTCCTTGCCGTCAACGATGATGGAACCAGGAGTAACTACGGTCTTGCCGTCTTCTGCGAGGACTGCGTCCTTGTAATCTACAGTGTGCTTACCCTCACCGAACTTGCCGGCGAAACCACCCTGGGCGGTGTCGTACTTGAGAAGGTGAGCAAGCATTTTAGGACTTGTGAGGTCATTGATGGCAACTACTTCGTAACCATCTGCTTCGAACATCTGACGGAAAGCCAGACGACCGATACGGCCAAAACCGTTGATAGCAATTCTATTCATATCAAAATTTTGTAAAGTATTAAACAATTTCCAACCAAATTCAGGGCTTTTCCTGAAAAGCGCGGCAAATTTACAAAATTTTTAGAGCAAATCAAAGATTATAAGGAAAAACACACACGGCACCCTTATGCTCCTCTTCCAGCGCCGTCCAGACGGCCGGTTTATCCTCCCCTTCCTTCAAGGGTTTGGGGAAGAAGAACTCCCTCTGGACGAAACTCACCACCGCGCTGTCCTTTTCAAGCTTCAGCAGTGCGAATCCTATATCCCCCCAATGCCCGGTGGAAGGCATACACAGCGTACGCAGCATAGTGCGGGTCTTGTAGTCCTTGTGTATCCAGCCGGAATTCCAGATATGATTATGGCCGTAGATGTATCCGCAGCAGGCCGGGCACTTCATCAGCAGTTTCCCGACCTTGGTCTCGTTCACTGGATGATGCGCCATCACGAATACGGGCTTTCCGCTTTCGGCATACTGCGCCAGCTTGGACTCCAGCCATGCGCGCTGCTCATCGTCGATCGCTCCCGGAGTAATCCACTTGTCGTGGTTTTCCCCTTCCTGCAGGGAATCCAGCACTATGAAATCGGCCCGCGGAGTCTTGACGGTATAGACCATCCTGTGACCCAGTTCGGCCGCGGCGGCCTTTTCCGGGAAGGCCTCGGCGAAGTTCGCCCTGCGGTCGTGGTTGCCCATCGTTATGGTGAGCTCCATGCCGGCCTCTTCCAGGCGGGCCAGCAGGTCCCTGGCCACTGCATATTCTTCGGGTTTCCCGGTCAGGTAAGCTACGTCCCCCAGGCAGATGACCCGCTTGGGACGGGGATTCAGGGCAAGTATTTCCTCAACGGTTTTTTCGAAATGATGCTGCTGGTATTTCCCCGGCCTTACGTGCAGGTCAGAGATGATGCACACCAGGTCTTCATCTACCGTCAGCTTGCTTTTCTTCTTGCGGGATGGGCTCAAAGATGCGAGGGCGGCAGCTGCGGGAGAAGCCATCAGGGTACTGCTTACGCCTAGTGCGGCAATGCTTTCCAAAAATTTCCTTCTATCCATAGAATCTTGAAATCTGAGGACGCAAATATAACAAATATGAACTATCTTTGCATAAAACGAATCCCGGATGAGAATACTTGTGACAAACGACGACGGCTTCACCGCCAAAGGAATCAAAACCCTGGTCAACATACTGAAACCTTACGGCCAGATCACCGTAGTGGCTCCCAAAAGGGTCCAAAGCGGTATGTCGATGGCGGTAAACCTCGGTCAGGGTCCCATTGCTACCAAGTATCTCGGCGAAGAAGACGGCGTACAGTGGTGGTACGTCGACGGCACCCCCTCCAGCTGCGTAAAGTTCGGAATCGACAACATCTACCCTCCGGAAAAGCCCGACGTAGTAGTCAGCGGCATCAACCACGGCGGTAATTATGGCACGGCATATCTCTATTCCGGCACCATAGGAGCTGCCTGCGAGGGTGCGCTTGCCAGCATCCCCACCATTGCGGTTTCGCTGGATGCCTTCGATCCGGATGCGGATTTCAGCGCGGTCGAGGCCTACTTCCCTGCCATCTTCGAGAAACTCCTCGCCGAAGGGAGCAAATCCTTCGGAACCGTATATAACGTCAACTTCCCCAAACTGCCCGCATCCCAACTGAAAGGGATAAAGCTTGCCAAGGAAGCCCTGCTGCGCTGGAAGAACGAATTCATCCCCTTCGACGAAGACCTCTTCCGCAGGCTCGTACGCGAGAAATTCGGCAGCGAGGCAGGCAAGTTCCCCGAGGCGGAAGATGGAGAAATCCGCTTCATGATGGCCGGAGACATAGTGAATGACTCGGCGGATGACCCCGAAGCCGACATCAACCTTCTGGCGGAGGGATACGCAACTATCTCCTGCCACGCCCTGCTCAGCCACGACCTGGAGGAAAACGCCCGCCTGAAGAGTCTGGGATTCGAAAGAGATTTTTGATATGAAGTACTATCTGATAGCCGGAGAGGCTTCCGGCGACCTGCACGGAAGCAACCTGATGAAGGGCCTCATAGCCGAGGATCCTTCGGCCGACATACGTTTCTGGGGCGGAGGGATGATGGAGGCCGTAGGAGGCACCAAGGTCCGTGACTACAAAAGCACGGCCGTGATGGGCGCCACCGACGTACTCCGCAGTCTCGGCAAGATCAGCCGCAATCTGCGGGATTGCAAGGCGGACATACTTGCCTGGAAGCCGGACGTGGTCATACTCATAGACTATCCCGGGTTCAACATGAAGATAGCCCGTTTCTGCCATGAGAACGGGGTCAAAGTGTTCTACTACATCGCCCCCAAGACCTGGGCATCCCGCGAAGGAAGGAACCGCAAGCTCAAGGCCTGGGTAGATAAGCTCTTCATAGTTTTCCCCTTCGAGATTCCCTACTTCGAATCGAGGGAAGTACCCTTCATCTACAAAGGCAATCCCCTGATAGATGCCGTGGACGGCCATGAATACGAAAGGCCTTCCGACAAGAAATACATAGCCATACTGGCCGGCTCGCGCAAGGGAGAAATCTCCCACACCATGCCCAACGCCGTCAAGATGGCCGACGAGCTGCATGCTCTGCCCGAATATGCGGATTACGAGTTCATAGTGGCAGGCGCACCGTCCCGCTCCATGCAGGACTACGCAAAATACATAGGCAGCCGCAGTTACATCAAAGTCATTTTCGGCCGCACCTACGACGTGCTCAAATTCGCCGAAGCTGCCCTTATCAACAGCGGCACCGCTTCGCTGGAAGCAGCCCTTACCGCCACACCCCAGGTCGTGTGCTGGAGCACCACCTTCGTTACCGCCCTGCTGGCCAAGTACGCCCTTCGCGTGCTGGACCATATCAAGTACATTTCTCTCGGCAACCTCATACTCGACAAGCTGGCTTTCCGCGAGCTAATCCAGTATGATTTCACGGCGGAAGAGGCAGTAAAAGAAATCCGCCGCCTCATCGAGGATGTCCCCTACAGGCAGCGGATGTTGGACGACTACGCCCGGATCCGGGAGGAACTGGGCGGCAGCGGTGCTTCTCAAGCAGTAGCCAAAGCGATGATTTCCCTCATCTGAGGCACTTTCGCGAGGGCGGCATGGAACAATGCCACCTGATTGCGGGTGCGCACCAGATTGTGCTCTGGATATCTGATCTTGTAGTAAGTATCTCCGTTAATATAGTCCGTGAAGAAGCGCACGGCCTGCATGTAAGGGAAGAGGCAGGCTGCGTAAGGCAGATTCTCGATTTCCACGGGAGTCAGGAAGCTGCGGGCAGACTCCAGGTATCCTTTGGCGAAAGCCTCGAAGATATCCATCTTGAAATCCACTTTTTCCACTGCAGGATCATCCTCGGCTACGGAGTTTGCCGCAGTGCGCAGGAAATCCCCGAAATCCGAGAATACGAACGATGGCATCAAGGTATCCAGGTCTATGACGCAGAGGATGTTGCCGTCGGCGTCGAACATCATGTTGTTCACCTTGGTATCGCAGTGGCAGATGCGCTTGGGGAGCTTTCCCTCGCGGTACAGGCGCTCCGCCTTGCACATCTCTTCTTCGTAAGGCTTCAGGTCGGCGAGTATGGCCTGCACCTCGGGCTCGGCCATGCGCCCGGCCTTGTCAGCCTCTACCGCCTCGTGCAGCTGGCGGGCACGGAGTTCCATATTGTGGAAGTCGGGGATAGTCTCCCCCAAAGTATCCGGGATATCGGACAGCATGGCTTCGAATGCTCCGAAGGCCTTTCCGGCGAAGTAAGAATACTTCGGGTCCACCGTCTCGTAGGTATAGGCGTCGCGCACGAAGACGGATACCCTCCAGTAGGACTTGCCATCCGTCCAGTAACTTTTCCCAGTCTCCTTGCAAGGAAGGAACCTGAGCACCTTGCGGTCGATGTCCTTCTCTCCGGCGGCCTCCAGCTTGCGGCGTATGTGAGCCGTGGCGCAGTCGATATTGTGCTGAAGCAGATCGACGTCCTTGAAGATGGAGTTGTTCACCCTCTGGAGTACGTAATTGTCGGGGCCGTCGGTTACTACGAGCAGGGTATCGTTGATGAGGCCGTTACCCAGAGCCTTGATATCCAGCACCTTGCCTTCTATGGCGAAATGGCCGGTTATATTTCTAAGTTGTTCTGTGGTTTCCATATTCCAAAATTAAAACTTTATTCCCTCTTTTTCAAGAAAAGCGACGAAGTTACGGGCATATCTCAACTGGCCGAGGTCGGTCTGATGGACATAGTCCACGATTGCCTCTCCGTCATCCCCTATCAGGCCCTCGCCGGGAAGGAAGTAAACCGCCTTGTCCCCGGCGACGACAAGCTGCTCATAGAGCTCCCTCTGGGCTGCATTGCGCCGTTCGATGTCGGCGTAGGATGCCGAACTCACGAAGTCGTGGGTATAGTGGACCATCCCGAGGAATATGATGGGCACGTCCGGATGAGCGTCGCGCAGTATCTTCACGAATGCCATTCCCTTCTCGCGGATCAGTTCGGGACTGTCGTTGGGCACATTGTCCAGTACGAAGAGGGCCGGGTTCTCCACCCTTGCCATAAGGGCGGCGATTTCAGGGTCGAGCCGGGCATTGCCGCTGAAACCAAGGTTCACCACCTCGCGGCCCAGGGCGCGGCCTATGATATTGGTAGCTGCCATTCCGGGGCGGGTGACGCATCCTCCCTGGAGAATGCTGGTGCCATACATAACTACAGGGGCTTCGCGTTTAGGAGCGTCCACGGGTATGAACTCATATCCGGGCTGGATTCCTATCTCCAGTTTGGATATCCCGTCGTATAACGAGAGATACATCCTGAAGTATTTGTAGCCTGCATCCATCTTCTTTACCATGCAGCGGGTAGTTTCGTTGTAATCCAGGGCCGGGCGGGCACTGGTCACGAAGCGCCATCCATTGTCGGTATAGGCATACAGGTCCACTCCGCGGGAGCCCACGGATGCCATATGCGACATCGTGAGCTTCTTGACCGAAGTCCATCTCACGTGCAGCTCGGGAGTATTGGTGCGGAACTCCACATACAATCCTGCAGCATCCTTGCCGAGCTTCTGCAGGTCCTTCCTCGCGATGGCGTCAATATCCTCCGGAAGCCGGGAATAATGGGTCTTGGTATTCTCTACGGCCTTGCCGAAAACGTGCATCGACGCGGCGTCGTGCCACTCCTGGCCCCGGGCGCAGACGGCACCTAAGCACAAGGCCAACAACAGGATCAGTTTTTTCATATCAGATAGTCATCAGTTTTTTGCGTTCTTCCTCCGGAAACTTCTCTACCGCATATCGGAGCATGGTCCTGGGCATCCCGGCCTTCCTGGGTTCCAGGTATGCCACCAAGGCAGCTTTGTCCTTTTTACCAGCCTCGCGCAGCAGCCAGCCTACGGCCTTGTGGATAAGGTCGTGGGGATGATGTAGCAATATGTCGGCGATTGCGAAAGTGTCGGCGGTCTGGCCGTGGCGTATGAAAGTCATGGTGCTCACGATGCCTATGCGCTGCTCCCACAGGGTTTTCCCGTCCTTAGCAAGCTCGTAGAGCAGGCTGCGGTCCTTATCCAGCAGCCACACCCCCAGCAAGGGGTAGCAGGAAAGATCCACCAGGTCCCAGTTGTTGATGTATGGAGTATGGGCCAGATAGAAGCCGATGCACTTTTCTTGCAGTTCCTTGTCTTTCTTTGCGTGGGAGAATAACTGCACCAGGGTCAGCAGGGCCGACAGGCGGATTTCGTGGTACCCGCTGGTGATGCATTCCTCCAATTCCGGAAAGCCGGTCTCACGCCAGCACCTTTTCACCACTTCCCTGGTAACCGGAACTTTTATACCCAGGAACTTGTCCCCTTCGCCATATTGGCCGGGGCCGGTTTTAAAGAAGCGCATCAGGCCTCCGACTTGCGAAGGATCGGCGTGGGAAAACATTTCCGAGAGTAATGGATTCATCATTACAAATATACAAAACATCTTCGTATCTTTGTAAGAGTATATGAAACGAAAATTCAAAGCACTTATCCGCTTATATTCCATCTATTGCGAATTAGGATACCTCCCTTGGCGCAAAGCCCGCAAGCCCCGCAAAGAGCGCCGCGCCCGCAAGAAAGGGAACGGGGTTTACATGGGCACCAGGGAAGCCATCATTCCCTTCCTCAACGACGATTCCAAGAGAACCTTCTCGCAGTTGCTCCTGAGGCCGGGATATCTGATGAGGGACTACATCCTGCGCGGAAAGCACGAGAGCTACCTGGCGCCACTTACCGCCTTGCTGGTTTTCTACTCGGTATTCACCTTGGTGCTGGCGATAGTCAAGCCGTCGGATTTCAAGGACCCGGTGGGTGACAAGCTGATAGAAAGGGAGCATCTCAAGGTCGATATCCAACTCGACAGCATCGACGTGGCAAAACGCAGAGACAGGGTCGCCCAGAGTTTCCTTACCATGTTCAAGAGCGCATTCATAATCACCAAGCTTGACCTTCATCCGGGCTTGGCCGATACCGCGTGGAAGAAATCGCTCGCCGCGATCGAAGGAGACCTCCGCAGCAAAGGTATTCCCTTGTTCCTGGGGCGCTTCCTGTTGCTATGGCTTTTGTTCGCCTTATGCCTGCGGAAGTACAAGATAAGCGTTTCCGGAGCGGCGGCAATGTCGGCTTACGTCCTGTGCCAGTTCTGCATATTCATGTTCCTGTCGCTGCTGATAAGTTTCGGCAAGGATTACGCACTGCCCATCTGGGTCATGTGTGCGCTTCTGATAATAGACTACATACAGTTGTTCGGCATCTCTTTCAAGCAGTCGGTCAAACTGACGCTGAAGACGGCTCTCTACTACGTGCTTTATGCCGGCCTATTCTACCTGCTGCTGGGAATCATCTTATTCCTCGCCGCCGTCCTTTTCGGCTCATAAACCCTGGCTGACATGATTAAGAAGATAGTTTCAGCATTATTGTTCCTGTCCTGCTGCCTGTCCCTTGCAGCTCAGCAGACCGATTACAGCAGGTACATACTTACCCCCAAGGCCCCGGCGGCCCCCAGGATCAACGGGCCTAAAGTCTATGGGAACTACCCCGGGACTCCCTTCCTATACAAGATACCCGCTACCGGGCAGAGGCCTATGACCTTCAGCGCCAAAGGCCTTCCCAAGGGCCTGAAGCTCGACCGCAACACAGGAATCATCAGCGGGAAGGTCCGCAAGCAAGGAACCTGGAAAGTCACTTTCACGGCCAGCAACGCCCGCGGCTCGGACAGCAGGGAGTTCAAGATAGTAATAGGCGGAAAACTCTGCCTCACCCCTCCGATGGGCTGGAACTCATGGAACTGCTGGCGCAGGACGGTAAGTCACGAGAAGGTCCTTAGTTCGCTGAATGCGTTCATCGAGAAAGGCCTCGACCAGTACGGCTGGTCATACATCAACATCGACGACGGATGGCAGTTCGAAAGGCGGGGCGAAGATCTCGCACTCCAGCCCAACAGCAAGTTCCCCGACATGAAGGCCCTTGCCGATTCCGTGCATAAGCGCGGCCTTAAATTCGGCATCTACTCCAGTCCCTGGGCGATGTGTCCCGGCGGCACCCCCGGTTCCAGCGCCTGCAATCCCGAAGGGCGCTATTGGTGGATAGATTCCGGCAAAGCCGACGAATACAATGCCTACATCAGCACTCCGGAAGATGACAAAGTCAAGGGTTCCTGGGAGAAGATGCGTTACCATGGCAGGTACCTCTTCGTGGAGCAGGACGCCCGCCAATGGGGCAGATGGGGCGTCGATTTCCTGAAATACGACTGGCATCCCAACGATTACTACAGCATAAAGGCCATGCGCGAAGCCCTGGACAAGACCGGCCGCAGCATAGCCCTCAGCCTTTCGAACCGGGCCCCCATAGGCTTGGGAGATGCGTACGTCAAGCTTTCCAACTCCTGGAGGACCTCCAGCGACATAAAAGACCTCTGGGAGTCCGTCTACCGCATAGGCTTCACCATAATGGACCGCTGGGCGGCATATACCGGCCCCGGGCATTGGCCCGATGCCGATATGCTGGAAATAGGCAGCGTGTGCGACTTTTCCAAGGGAGAAGGGTACACCCGGGCCTGCAGGCTCACTCCGGACGAGCAGTACACCCACATGACGCTGTGGGCCATACTCTGCTCTCCCCTGCTGATAGGCTGCGACCTCGCATCCATCGACGATTTCACCCTCAGCCTTCTGACGAACAACGAGGTGATAGATGTCAACCAGGATGCCCTGGGCTATCCCGCCGCAAGGGTTTCCGAGTCCGACAGCACGGTGGTGTACCACAAACCCCTCGAAGACGGTTCGCTGGTTGTCGCCCTGTTCAACATCAGCGACAAACCCGTAAAGATGGGATTCAAGATAGGTGAGCTCAACTACATGATGGTGGAAGCGCAGACTGTCCGCGACCTCTGGAGGCAGCAGGACATAACGGTCCTTCATCCCGGCGAGCGATTTGAAGGAGACGCCTTCGAAACCGAAGTTGCGCCTCACGGATGCCGCCTGCTCAAGCTATCCCCCGGCCTCAACTACAATCAAGGCATATGGTGGGAAGACAAGCAGGGCGCCCCTGAATGGATAAAACTATAATCAAGATGAAAAAAAGCATACTTACCCTTGTCATACTGGCATTGGCCCTGGTATCTGCCCCGGCCGCAGTCCACAACGTAAAAGATTACGGAGCCAAAGGCGACGGTACTACCATCGACTCACCGGCAATCAACGCCGCCATAGCGGCAGCAGCAGCCGACGGCGGAGGCATGGTCTATATCCCGGCCGGGCGCTACGCCAGCTATTCCGTGCATCTCGCAAGCCACGTACATCTGTATCTGGAAAAAGGCGCAGTACTGCTTGCGGCAGAGCCCACCGAGACCGAGGGATACGACCTTGCCGAGCCCTTCGAATTCGGGAAGGAGTATCAGGACTATGGCCATTCGCACTTCAAGAATTCCTTCATATGGGGAATCGGCCTGGAGGATATAACCATCAGCGGCGAGGGCATGATAGACGGAAGCGGCCTGGTGCCGGGCTATGGAGATGATCCTCTTGCCCAGCCTGCCCCCCTCAGGGGCAACAAGACCCTGGTGCTCAAAGACTGCAGGAATGTCTCGCTCAAGGACTTCACCATGTATATGTGCGGGCATTTCGCCCTGCTGGCCACAGGAGTGGACAATCTGCTGATAAGCAACCTCGTGGTAGATACCCAGCGCGACGGATTCGACATAGACTGCTGCAGGAACGTCATAATCAAGGGCTGCAGGCTCAACTGCCCCTGGGACGATGCCATCTGCCTCAAGGCTTCCTACGCCCTGGGCAAATTCAAGGACACCGAAGAAGTGGTGATTTCGGACTGCATAGTTACCGGTTACAAGGAAGGGACAATGCTCTCCAACACAAACCTGACCCCCCACGACAAACCCGGTCACAGCTGGTCGCCCGACCGTGCGGTGAGGCCTCCCTTCAAGATAATCGGCCGCGGGCGCATCAAGTTCGGCACCGAATCCAGCGGCGGATTCCGTGATATCACGGTCACCAACTGCATACTGAAAAACAGCGGAGGCATATTTCTCGAGACGGTAGACGGTGGCATACTCGAAGACGTCACCTTCAACAACATTTCCGTCAAAGGCACCAACGCACCTCTCTTCTTCCGCCTCGGAGCCCGTATGCGCAGTCCTGAAGGTACCCCCGTCGGAGCCCTCAGGAGGATAAGGATAAGCGACCTCAACGTCAGCGATGCCGATCCCCGCTATCCCATACTGATTTCCGGCATTCCCGGCTATTGCATCGAGGACGTGACGCTGCGGAATATCAACATCCAGTTCCAAGGCGGTCTAAGCCCCGAGGACGTGCAGGCGCCTGCAGACGTGCCCGAAGAGGTGGATAAGTATCCCGAGTACAAGATGTTCGGTCCCCTGCCCGCGAAAGGGGCCTATCTGCGCCACATAAGGGGCATTTCCATAGACGGGCTCCACCTCAGCTTCATGAAGCCGGATACGCGCCCGCTATTCGTCCTGGATGACGTGGAAGGGCTGCGCCTCAACGATATAACGGTAGAAGGAAAAGACGTCACCTCCGATTGGAGATGACGTCCTGTCTTTTTTGGAAAAAAACTTATCTGGCCAGCACCGGCCGGACGGATTGTCCGTAGTAGCGGTAACAGTAC
>JAFZJI010000065.1 GCA_017552105.1 Bacteroidales bacterium
CGGCCACCTTTCCCGGTGGCCCGGCACAACCCCGGGGGTATAGCTCAGCTGGTAGAGCACATGCTTTGCAAGCATGGGGTCGCCGGTTCGAATCCGACTATCTCCACAATTCTAAATTCAAAAACCCCTTCTGAACACACTCAGAGGGGGTTTTTCTTGTTTTTGGGCTCCAAAAAAATGCACCAAAAATGCACCAAACTGTGACAAGACCCTACTTTGGTAGGTGCAGTGGAGAGGTATTTTGGAGAGCAACAGGTCTAAAATAAGTGATTATCTGACAGTGTTTGAATAGTACTTTGGATTAACCTTGACCAGTTTCTCAAAGAACTGTTTCATCCATTCTTCCACATTGTCTTTATAAAGGCCACTACCCTTAATAGTGTAATACTCTAATTCATCAGCATAGTCTAACCAACAATAGAAATCATAGAAAGGCTCCTTGTAGTTGGTTTCTATTGTTGCTTGGGATAGAAGTTCAAAACCAGTTCTTGCTGTTCTTTCCCCATGAAGGACTTCCTGGGCAATACCCAGAACATATGCACAGTGGAAAACCTCTTGATTAACCTCAATGCCAAGTTCCTGAAACACTGTTTCAAGAAGGTTTGAAAAGGACCAATAGTCCATATCCAAATCCTCTCCTGCCAACTGAATGACACTTGGTGTTCCCAGTCCATTCTCCATCAAATCCATGGCCCAGAACTTCCACTCTTTGGAGATGTTGCTGTGTTTGGTGTATTGATATAGTAAATAACCTGTGCCTGGTACTATATTCAGTATCTTCTGCAACACCTCTTGGGGCTCTGGATACTGCTTGATATACTCATCAGGCACCACAGTCTCCTTTGGTGTTGTTTTGGAATGGAAAAGTTTATTAAACAGTCTCATATATGGTGGATCCATACAATACAAAGATAACCAATTATTCTTTACTATTCCCCCTTATACAGAAAAAGGGAAACAGTTTAGAACCATTTCCCTTTCAACTCATCTGTTTCATATCGTATGGATGCATTTGCTTTTCATAGGTGTTTAGGGGCCGGGGCAGAGACCGCGGGCGCTATCTGTCGAAATTCCGCGAAGCGAAGGGCAGCGACAGGCGGAGGGCTTGGTGCCAGTATTCCCAGTTGTGGACGCCGTCGCGGATGCGGAGTTCGCTGCGGACGCCGCGGGCGCGCATTTTCTGGAAGAGGGAGACGGAAAGGTCCATGAGGCCGTCGTCGTCGCCGCAGTCGATGAACCATTTCACGGTGCGGAGCTTTTCGATCGTCGCGTCATCGGCCTTGTCGATGAAATCGAGGGCGGAGTGGTCGTGGACGGCCTTGGAGACGAGGTAGAACTTGTCCTCGGGATTATCCCCGCGCGGTTCGGGGTTGTGCAGCCAGCCGCTCATGGCGTAGCAGCTGGAGAACATGTCGGGATGGCGCTGGGCATAAACCGTGCTGCCGCCGCCACCCATGGAAAGGCCCATCACCGCGCGGTGCTGCTTGTCGGCACGGATCCGGTAGCGGGATTCGAGCGTGGGGATGAGTTCCTGGAAGAAGAAGTCCTCGTAGGGGCGGCCGGGCATGTTGAAATACCCGTTCCATTTGTTGTGGATGTCGGGGTCTCCGGCGTTGGGCATGATGATGACCATCGGCACGATTTCGCCGCTGGCGACCAGCTCGTCGACGACGTCCTTCATGTGACCCGCCGTCGCCCAGTCCACGTAGGTGCCGTACAGGCCGTGGAGCAGGTAGACCACCGGATAGAGCCGGTCTCCTTCGGCGTCGTAGCCGACGGGGAGGTACACATTGACATGGACGGCTTCGCCGAACAGCTTGCTGTCCACGGTGTCGGGGCGGATTTGACTTTGGCGAAGCGGCTGGCCGAGAGCGGCCGGGAGGAGCAGGAGGCCTGCCAGGAGGCCGAGGATCGTTCTTTTCATGGTAAGGGTGGTTGATACGGACAAAGATAAGAAAAATCCGACAGATTGTCAGTTCCACGCCTGTGGACCGATATTTGCGGGCACACGGACACACAGAAAAAGAAAAGACATGTCATCGGCAAAATGGATCGGCGGATTTCTGGGATGGGTCGCCTGGGGGCCTATCGGCGCCCTCATCGGCTATCTCCTGGGGAAAGCCGTGGACAAATATATCGACGCCTCGCATCAACTGCCCGGCGGGGAGAGTACGTACGAGCGCCAGTACCGGCAGCAGAATCAGGGCCAATATCGCCAGCAGACGCAGAACCAATCCCGTCGCTACACGGCCGACGAGCAGCGTAACAGCTTCTTCGTAAGTTTGTTGGTCCTTTCTTCGGCCGTAATCAAGGCCGATGGGAAGACCCTTCAGTCCGAAGTGGACTGCGTGCGGAATTTCTTCCGTCAGAACTTCGGCGAGCAGGCGGCCCAGCAGGCCATCCAGATCCTCCAGCAGCTGGACAGCCAGCAGGTGAACATCTACTCGGTGGGCGACCAGATCGCGGCGAACATGAATTATTCGCAGCGGATGCAGCTGCTGCAGTACCTCGTGCAGATCGCGATGGCCGACGGCGAATTCGCCAAGGCCGAGAAGAGCGTCATCGAGTGCATCGGTTCGGTAATCAAGCTTACATCGAGCGACGTGGACTCCCTCATCGCCATGTACTACAAAGAGGAACTGTCGGCCTACAAGGTGCTGGAAATCTCCCCGAACGCCACGGATGACGAGGTGCGCGCCGCGTACCGGCGGATGGCGATGAAGAACCATCCGGACCGGGTGTCCACCCTGGGCCCGGACGTGCAGAAGGCCGCTACCGAGCGCTTCCGCCAGATCTCCGAGGCCTATGAGACCATCAAGAAGCAACGGGGGATGAAGTAGATGACTACAGACACCATCCGCATCCGGGGTGCGCGGGAGAACAACCTCAAGGACGTTTCCCTGGACATTCCCAAATACAAAATCACCGTTTTCACCGGGGTGTCGGGCTCCGGAAAGAGTTCGCTGGTGCTGGACACCATCGCGGCCAAGTCGCGGCGTGAACTCAATGACACCTTCCCGACCTTCGTGCAGCAGTATCTGCCCAAGTACGGGCGTCCGCATGTGGATTCCATCGAGGGACTGCCGATAGCGGTCGTCATCGACCAGAAGAAACCTACCCGGAACTCCCGCTCCACGGTGGGCACCTATACGGACATCTACGCGCTCATGCGCCTGCTCTTCTCCCGCGTGGGGAAGCCTTTCGTGGGCTATTCCGACTCGTTCAGCTTCAACCACCCGCAGGGGAGTTGTCCGCGCTGCTCGGGCCTAGGAGAGATCCGCGAACTGGACATCCACAAGCTCGTGGACTTCGACAAGAGCCTCAACGACGAGGATACGATCCATTACATCGCCTTCGGCAAAGGCGGCTGGCGCTGGATCCGCTATGCCCACAGCGGCCTGTTCGACCTGGACAAGAAGATCAAGAACTACTCACCCGAGGAGCTGGAACTGTTCCTGTACAGTCCCCAGATCAGGCTCAAGAACCCGCCCGCCAATTGGCCCAAGTCGGCCAAGTACGAGGGGCTCGTTCCGCGGA
>JAFZJI010000066.1 GCA_017552105.1 Bacteroidales bacterium
CGTCCGGCGCTCGCCACGCCTCAGGATGTGCAGGCCCGCCTCCAGCATAATGCCCAGAACAAACTCTCCGTATACTGGTCTGCGGTATCGGATGCCGTGGGTTATTATGTAACCATTACGCCCGCATCCGGCACACCCATCACCCAGTATGTCAGCGGCAAGCTTTCTGCCGACTTCACGGACCTGCCCTACGAGACCTCCTACATCCCTTCGGTAATCGCAGTGCCCGCCAATCTCTACACCACCGCCGAATCGGCCAGCGGGACCGGCAGCGCGATATCTACCCTGGCAGACCCTAATGCGCCTTCGAATTGGCGCAGGATATCCCTCAATAACGCAAGGGAGAACGATATCGTGGTCATCGTCTGCGCTAACAGGACCGGCGATTTTGCCCTTCCCAACGACAATACCGTCATTGGTTTCATCGAGCCCGTCAGCGTGGTCATCAGGAACGAGCAGCTTAAAGGAAACGTTCCCGACAATCTCAAGTGGAAGGTTTACGATGAATACGGGGATTACGGCTTCTACCAGTACGGCAGCAACGTCAACAGATTGTATTGCACGGTCCGTAACGAAGTAGGCGTAGGCACTAACATCAATCAGTGCTACGAATTCAGCGAACCGGAATATGGGCGCCTGTATAACCGCGGCCAGAGGACATACCTCGGCCTCCACGGTTCGTTTTACTGGACCACCCTCAATCAGAACGACGACGAACTGGATGATCAGGAAATAATGATTTTCAAATACATGCCCTAGATAACCTCGTCCATTATATTACGGACGAGATGAATGCCAAGGCCGCCCACCGGGCGGTCTTCGGCGTTCATCGTTTTCCGAATACTTGGTCTATTAGTTGGGCGAATTCTTCATATGCGGCGGTGTCGGAAAGCTCGGAAAGTGCCTCCGCCAGGGCCCTGTAGCGCCATTCGTGGTCTTTCGGGTCCTTGGCGTGGAAGATGTCCCAGAGCGCGGGGCCCATCACCGCATAGTCGCGGGCGATGGCCCTCATGTTCGAGAGTTTATCCCCCATGGCCACTATCTTCACTTCCAGCGGAGCGGATGCGAGGCGCTCGATGCCGGCCTTCTTCCGGGAGTGCCAGCTGTCTTCTTCGCTGACCCCGTCGGGCAGGGCATCGCTCTCGGCGGCCACTATCCCTGCGATGCGGCTCCCGAAGGCCAGGCGGATGTCCTCCACCGTGATGTCCGTATCTTCCACCGTGTCGTGCAGGGCGGCGGCGGCCAGAAGTTCCTGGTCAGAGGTCATGGTAGATACTATCTCCATGGCCTCCATCGGATGGACTATGTACGGGAAGCCTTTCCCCCGGCGTTCGGTGCCGGAGTGGGCCTTCACTGCGAAGACTATCGCCCTGTCGAGGAGGGTGGTCTCAAGGGGATTGTTTGCCATGTCAGTCTTTGCTTGCGGCGATGAAGCGAAGGATGATGTCCACGGCTTCGTCGGTGTCGATATTATCTACGTTGAGCACGAGGTCGTAGTTGCGGGCGTCGTAGCGGCTGGTGCCGGTGTAGCGCTCCACATAGTTCTCGCGGCTCTTATCTATGCGGTGGATGATTTCTTCGGCCTCCTTGGCGGAGATGCCCTGCTTTTCCATCACCCGCCTGACGCGGTTCTGCATGGATGCGTGGATGAACACGTCGATCTTGTTGGGGAGGTCTTTCAGGATGAAGAATCCGGACCTTCCGGCCACGACGCAGGAGCCTTCCGAGGCTATCTTCTTCAGGACTTCGCTCTCGGTGTGGAAGATGTCGTCGTTGGTAACCGCGTAGTTGTACAGATTGCCCACGGCGCCGATTCCTGCCGGGTGCGGAACTGGGTTCATATGGCTGAAGAGGTCGTTGAAGATGTTCTTCTTCTCGCCCTTGATGCGTTCGATGCTGGCGGGGGTGTAGCCGTATTTCTCGACGAGGGCGTTGATGACGTCCTTGTCGGCATAGCGTACGCCGAGTTTCTCCGCGAGGGCGCGGCCAATGGTGCGGCCGCCGGATCCGACTTCGCGGCTGATGGTTATCACGAATTTCTTTCCAGTATCCATATCAGATGAGGTTTACTTCCATCTTAGTGTTGTTGTGGTTTGCAATAATAGGAATTTCCATTTATATTTGCAAGGCACTGAATACTAATCCGATATGGCTGTACGACTTCTTTTTGGCAAAACTGATGACCCTCTCTTCGCCAGGAGCAAGTGGTGGGGGTCGCCGGATATGTCCGAGGATATGGAGTATCCGGCGGCAGGTGAGGGCCCCTTGACTTTCATGTGTCAGATCCGTTGCGAGGAGATTGCTCCCTTCGATCCGAAGGGCCTCCTTCCGCATGAGGGGATGCTGTATTTCTTTGCTGCCCTGGACTATGCCCTGGGCGATCTCGACGCCATATCATCTCCCGGAATGGGGGAATGGAATCCGGATTGTTTCCGGGTGCTGTATTCACCTTCCTGCGATAATCTGCGTACGCTTGACGAGGGTTCGTCCGGCCTCCCTGCCGAGATGCTGACTTTTTCGTCGGGGGCTTCGATGGACGATTCTTTCCGCCTGCTGGGTTATCCTTTCTATGAGGAGGTCCGGGATGAGTGCCCGGGGATGATTTCGCTTCTGCAGGTGGATGAGAGCGATGATTGGGGCCTTCGTTTCTTCGATTGCGGGATGCTGAATTTCCTTATCTATCCTACCGACCTTGCTGCCCGCCGCTGGGGGGACGTGCGCTGCTATCTGCATTCAATGTGAGGCCTTTTTGATTATCTTTGCAGCATGGATTCGAAAGAGGTCTGGCGTTTTGCAAAGTTCGTGGGTTTCTCTGCAAGCGCAGGGGTCATAGAGATGGGGAGTTTCGCGCTCCTGAACGAGACGACGGGTTGGAGCTACTGGCCGTGCTATCTGATCGCCCTTACCCTGAGCGTTCTCTGGAATTTCACCCTTAACCGCAAGTTTACATTCCGCTCGGCGGCGAACGTGCCCCGGGCCATGATGCTAGTGTTCGCCTACTACATGGTGTTCACGCCCGCCACCACCTGGCTCGGCAGCCACCTCGCCGACGGCCTCGGCTGGAACGAGTACCTGGTCACCGCCATCAACATGCTCCTCAACGTCTCCACCGAATTCCTCTACCAACGCTTCATCGTCTACCGCCACTCCGTCGACAGTGCGGTCAGAGCGTGATCTTCCCGGCCTGCAGGGCCTTTCCTTTTGTCATGGCCGACGTTTTCCCGTCATGCCCGACCCCGACCGGGCATCCTTACCCCTACGTCCTGCAGCACTTAACCCTTTGATTACCAGCACTATCCTGTCATCCTTAGCGTTAGCGAAGGATCTTTGTATGCTAACCCCTTTCCACAGC
>JAFZJI010000010.1 GCA_017552105.1 Bacteroidales bacterium
ATGAAGATGAACCCCCGCTACCGCTATCTGTACCAGATCCGTCCCGGTATCACCAGCTACGCGACCTTGTACAACGGATATACCGATACCCTCGAGAAGATGCTCACCAGGCTCGACCTCGACCTGTACTACCTGCGCAACCATTCGATGCTGTTCGACGCGCGGGTGCTGGGCCTGACCTTCCTCTCGATAATAATAGGAAAGAAGTTTTAAGTGGGTAGTATGTGTGCGGAAACACAATATTGGTTTGCTGCCAGGACCTCCTACGGACAGGAAGTAGGAGTGCGGGACAGGCTCGTTTCGAAAGGGGTGGAACATTTCATCCCCACGGAGCGTCGTCGTAATTACCGCGGACAGATGCGCGAGCACGCCGTCATCAACAACCTGGTGTTCATCCGCGCCACCAAGCAGGAGGCCTGCCAGCTGCGCACGGCCTATGGCTTACCGGTGAACTACCTCTTCGATTACGCATCCCACGCAATGCTCACCGTGCCCGACAAGCAGATGGAGGATTTCCGCCGCGTGTTCGAGGCAAGCATCTCGGAGGGAGGGCTGGTGGACCAGCCCCTCGCCCTGGGCGAATTGGTGAGAGTGACCCGCGGGGCGCTGAAGGGCGTGGAAGGCCACGTAATAGAGCTTCAAGGAAAATTATACGTCGTGGTGGCCCTCTGCGGTTGCGTGTTCGCGCGCGCGCGAGTCCCCAGGGCGTATCTCGAAAAAGTTAAAAAATGTTAAAGAACATAAAAACGATGAAAAACATTACATCTTACAAGACCCCCGCGGTCTTCAGGAAGATTCCCCTCGAACTGGAGGGGGAGATCCTGGCTGGGAGCGTGGTAGACGAGGTTTCCGGAGTCAAGACCACCGGTCAGGAAAAAGGCGAGCTTTTCGAGGATGCATCCTCGATAGGCGGAAGTACGTTCAATCATACCTGGGGGGACTAGAACTATGAGAAAGATTATCAAGACCATCATCGCAGGAGCCGCCCTCGTGGCCCTTTCTTCCTGCGTCAACGAATTCACCGCCGAGGTCGGCGAAATCAAGTTCGGGGTCAATACCACTTATGGCAACGGCCCGGCCACAAAGACCGAGTACAGCGGTAAGGATCAAAACAACAATTCCATCTGCTCCACTTCCACCAAGGAGCGCATCAACTGGCTCAGCACCGACAAGGTACGTATACTCTGCCAGCAGGCGTCCAGGGTGAGCGGCAGCGAGAAGTACGACGATTACATGATAGTGCTCGGCGCCGAAGGTAGCGACGAGACCCATACCGCCGGCCTTGCTCCTCTGCCTAACGCCCTTCAGTGGGGCACCGGCGACCACGATTTCTATGCCGTGTATCCTTCCGGAATCCAGAGCGTCTATTCGTCCATCGTGCCGGAGGGCAGCGGCGCCAAGATAGGCGGATACATCCCCAGTTCGCAGACTGCGACCCTGGACGGACACATATTCAAGCCCGATATGGACTTCGCCTATATGTATGCCGTCAAGACCGGCGTTCCCGCCAAGGGCACCGTGGCTCTGGATTTCAAGCCTCTGGTCACCACTCTGGAGTTCACCCTCCTCACCCGCGACGGCAATGCCATCACTTCCAACCTCACCACAGTCAAGCTCGGCTCTTCCCAAAGCGGAAGCAAGCTTGCAGGTGACTTTGTCGCGCATCTGACCTCGTCCGGGCTCACCCCCGTCGGCCCCCGCGACATCACCAACGGCAGCAACGAGATAGTGCTGACCCTTCCCGGAGGCGGTGTGCAGCTCAGCACCACCGACGCTTATACCGTCACCTTCCTCTGCCTCCCTATGTCGCAGACCGAGCTGACTCTCACCCTCGGGTTCGCCGACGGCACTATCCGCACCCTCGAGCTCAAGGACAATGACAGCTGGGTAACGGTAGATGCCTGCAAGAAGACCTATATCTGGAAACTGGACGCCCCTCTGAGCGTGGGTACCTATGTGTTCTCGGTGCTCGAGCCGGATGACCTCCATTATCTCGCCGGCACCTCGCATTCCGCCGTGGTCTATAGCTACAGGTATGAGGGCGAGGATATCGCCGCCAACAGGACGGGTATTCCCTGGGAGGTGGACGGATTCTATGGCAGTCTCAGCGATGCCCAGAATGGTACCAATGCATATTCGGGCATTTCGGATACCTATCTTACCGACTTCGTGCCCATTTCCACCACCGGTGCTGTGGACGGCGAGTCCGTGACCATCAGCTACGTGGGTGCGGATGGCACCGAGGGCATGGTGGATCCTTCCGTCGAAATCACCGACCGTATCCGCAGCAACTTCGGCGCCTATGCGCATCACGGATCCCCGGACAATTACTGGAACCTTGCCAACCCCGTGAACGGCAGCAGGACCTCCATAAAGGAGACGGGAAATACTTACATCGTGAACGCTCCCGGTTATTACTGCATACCTCTGGTGATGGGCAACGGCATCAAGAACAACGCCTACAACACCGCCGCATACAAGCAGCAGAACTTCGTGAACTACAAGGGCAACAGCCTCCAGAATGCCAGTTCTCCCCTGCTTCAGGACCAGGGAGGCACTCCCAGGAAGGCTTTCATAGTGTGGTCGGACGGCAACCTGCTGGACATGAAGAACACCACCGACTGGGAAATAGCCAATGCTACCGGGCAGAGCAGCTGCATCACTACTTCCACCGTCAGGATAGGCGGTTCCAGCAAGACCATATACTGGCTCAATTTCCATATCAAGGAGGAAGAAGTGCGCCAGAGCGACATAGTGATAGCCATTTCCGACGGTTCGCAGGTAATGTGGAGCTATACCATATGGATTACCGACTATGTGCCCCAGGATGGCCGCCACGGATACGATCCCGACATCGACATCGCCGACGTGGAGGGTACCTTCAATCCCCAGGGCGGTCTGGTTACCTTTATGCCCCGTAACCTCGGCTGGGTGGAGTCCGGCCAGACCGTCGGCACCACCTATGCGGGCGAGTCGGTGTTCGTGCGCCTCAAGCAGCAGGCTTCCGACAACTTCGTGGTGATGCACGTGGCACGTCCCGAGAAGACGGTCGTCACCGGCGGCGATGCCGGCTACAGCCCTTATTACTGCTGGGGCAGGAAGGATCCTTTCATCCCTTCCGACGGCGTGAACAACGGCAGCAACCTTGGCGGCCTTTCGGGTAAGTATCCTACGTTCCAGACCGTGAACGATTCCGGCACCATAGCTAAGGAGTACAAACAGACCATACTCCGTCCCGAGGTGCATCTAGGGTTCAACTCGAACTGGCTGCACAACCAGGCCGGCGGCAACGGTTTCTGGTGCGCCGGTAATACCCAGACCAGCACGGACAAGGCCACAGTCAAGACTATCTACGACCCTTGCCCTCCGGGATACACGGTTCCCCGCTACAACGCCTTCCTCGGCCTGCGTATAGGTACCAGCGGCACCACGCCCAACTCATACGGCGGATTCACCAGGGGTTTCTACCTGTGGAGCCATTACCGCGGAAGCGCATCCGAATCCACCAATGGGATGAGGTACGTGTTCTTCTCGGCTGCGGGTTACCGCTCCAACCAGACCGGTCTCACCAGCAAGGTCAACGAGTACGGCGGCTTCTGGGCCTCCATCCCTAACGACAACCAGTACAGCGAGTTCCTCACCATTTCGGTGGACGGCACGCTGAATCCCCAGGGACGCGACCTGCGTTCCCGTGGCTTGAGTATACGTCCTACGCTGGACGAGTACAAGAATTAGTTTTCCCCGAAATTGCGGGAGGCGAAGGGTAGCGACATCCTGAGTGCCAGGTGCCAGTATTCCCAGTTGTGCACGCCGTTGCGGATGCGGAGTTCATTGTGCACTTTCACCTCTCGCATCTTCATGTGGAACTCGTAACTGAGGTGCAGCAGGAAGTCGTCGTCGCCGCAGTCGACGAACCAGGCTACCGTGCGCAGATTTGCCAGGGTGGCCTGGTCTGCGTTAGCCAGGAAGTCGATGGCGGAGTGCTGTTTGACTGCTTCGCGTACGAGATATACTTTGTCTTGCCCGTTGGGCTTGGTGTTGACTTCGTTTTCCTTATTGTCGAGCCAGGGGCTCATGGCGTAGCAGCTGGAGAACATGTCGGGATGCCTCTGGGCATATACCAGGCTGCCGCCTCCGCCCATGGAGAGGCCGGATACCGCCCTGCGGCCTTTGGCTCCGCCGCAGTTGAACTTCTTCTCGACTTCCGGCACGAATTCCCCGAAGAAGAAGTCTTCGTAGTTCCAGCCGGGCATGTTGAAGTATCCGTTCCAGGTCTCGTGTATCTGGGGGCCGCCGGCATTGGGCATCACTATGATGGTAGGAACCATCTCCCCGCTTGCTATCAGTTCGTCGGCAACGGTCTCCACGCCGCCCTTCTCTACCCAGGCTGTGTATGTGTCGGTGAATCCGTGCAGCAGGTAGAGGACGGGATAGTGGTTTTCGGCCTTGTATCCATTGGGCAGATATACGTTATACTTCACCGTTGCGCCCAGCGTCTTGCTGTCGATGCTTCCGGTAACGATTTTCCCGGCGTTGAGGGGCATTGCCGCCAGGGCCAGGACCAGGATTGCGAGGTACTTTTTCATATCGTATTAAGAAGGTCTAGTTTGCCGTTGGTGTAGAGGTCGAGGATGAGTTCGCCGAAGAGGGTGTTGGCCCAGGCGAACCAGCTGCGGGTGAACTTCGCGGGGTCGTCTTTCCAGACACCTTCGTGCATGAAGCCGGTGCCGGCATCGATGCTGAGCAGGGTGCGGATGCAGTCGCGGATCTCGGCGTCGTCGGAAGAAGTGAAAGCCTGCATGATGATGCTCATGGGCCATACCCATCCGAGGCCGATGTGCGGGCCTCCTACGCCCTTCAGGGCCTTACCTTCGAAGTAGCAGGGGTTGTCGGTGCTGAGCACGAAGCGGCGGGTGTTCTGCCAGACGGGGTCGTCGGCGCTCACGCAGCCGAGGTAGGGCAGCGACAGCAGGCTGGGCACGTTGGCATCGTCCATCAGAATGGAGCTGCCGAATCCATCTACTTCATAAGCGTAGATCTTTCCGTATTTGGGGTGCTCTACCACTGCGTATTTCTTGAGGGCGTCGGCCACCTGGTCGGCCATGGCGGTGCATTCGCGGGCGAGTTTCTTCTCTTTGCAGGGCCCGGCGAGGATTTCGGCGGCCCAACGCAGGGCGCTCACGGCGAAGAAGTTCGAGGGGACGAGGAATTCCAGCACGGTGGCGTCGTCGGAGGGGCGGAAGGATGAGCAGATGAGTCCGCAGGGCTTGACGGGTGCTCCGAATCCTCCCCAGCTCTTGGTGTCCTTGCCGCGGGGGGTGCGGCGCATGAAGCTGTAGGGGCCGAGGCCGTCGAAGCGCTGCTGCTCGCGGAAGGTCTTGAGTATGGTGCGCACGGCCTGCAGCCATTCTTCGCCGAATACGGAGGTATCTCCCGTAGCTTTCCAGTAACCGTAGGCGAGGCGCAGCACGTAGCAGGGGGAATCTACCTCCCACTTGCGCTCGTGCAGCCAGGGGGTCATCTCGGTCATGTCGGATTCCCATTTGCTGCCGGTGGGGCCTTTGTTGAAGGCGTTGGCGTAGGGGTCGATGGCGACACAGCGCAGCTGCCTCATCAGCACGCCCGCAAGCATCTTCCG
>JAFZJI010000067.1 GCA_017552105.1 Bacteroidales bacterium
CGCTTCATTCCCCGGATAACCAGGAAGTCCGGTATGTTATCAATGTGATAAAAGTAACCATAACTCATGTAACTGGGCAGCGGTAGTATATCCCCGATTGCTGCCCTGAGCAGTTCCACTTTCTCCGGCATTTTCTGCTCTGCCCAGACGGGGTCATAGCCATCGACCTTCACTTCCAGCCGATATTGGTTGCCCGGGATTCCCGAGTAATCCAGAGTCCAAAGATTGTCTGCCGATTTGACAAACCGATACTCCGATTCTAATTCCTCGGACACATTGATGAGTTTGATTTCGGCCTCTCGAATAACTGGAGCCGCCAGTTCCCCTGGTTCCCTCGTGAGGGATAGATACAGGTTTTGGACACGCTCATCGGTCAGGACAAACTCTACCACCACCTTCCTTTCCAAGCCAGGATTCAGCGAGGTATCCCGCACGCATCCGCTCAAAATGAGAGCGAGAAGACACAGAAAGCAACAGTTATAAACGAGTGACTTCATACGGGAAGATAAGGCAATACAAAGATAGTCTTATTTATGAAAACCAAAGCACGCAGAATCTTGCATCGTGAAGAAAGAAAAAAGGACTAGTCTCCCAATCAATACACCTGTTCTTGCATAGCCCGGTGTATGATGAGTTCTTCGTTGGGAACAAAAACCCGTGAAATCGTTCCTGCTCGTGTACTTGAGTTTCTCACCGAGAACAGGACGGGACAATCCTTGCAAAAGGTTTGAGAGGGGAAGAAGTAGACCGGACGGTGGGAGAATTACTGTCATCTGTTCGTTGAAAGAGCGATATGAAGAATGGTCTATTGCCAATCCAATAATCCAATGACAAGGGCTGCCCAGGAGGGTGGCTTTTTCGTGATGTGTTTTAAGGGAAATCAGTAGCTGAGGGCGTTGATCCGCTGGTTCAGGGCGGTGAGTTTCTCGATGAGCTGCTCGAAGGTGGGTGACGCTTCGTAAATCATTGATTCCTGCATGGACTGGTAGTCTTTTTTCCAGGCTTCGCGGACTTCTGCGGGAGGGAGGATGGAAAGGGTCTGTGGTAGCAGGGTCTGGTAGTCAAAGCCGCGGAGGCCGATGAAGGTGCGGCGGTGGTCCATTACGGAGAGGTAGAGGCTTTTGTCGGCGAGTGCCTGGTCTGCGATGGGAGTGTCGGCCATTTTGCAGATGTCGTAGATGTGTCGGGACATGCGGTCCACACGGATGTCGGCCTGCGGTTTGGCGAACTCTTCGTGCAGGAGGAAGAGTTTCTCCAGGAAGGTACGCTGGGGTACGACGGCGCGGACTTCGAAGGCGGGTTCGGTGAAGGGTGCTGCGGTATAGACTTCATCGATATAGGAGCGGATGGGGACGTTTTCCACCGGCTCGCTCATAGAACGGCCGCCGACTTCGATAAGGACTTTGGAACGGATATAGGGGTTTGCGTCAAAAACGGGCCTGTATTCCACCTGAATGGTCTCGGGGTCTATGGTCGTTACGGAGGTAATATTGACAATGACCTTGAAGGCATCGGGGCGGATACCGTCTATTTCCAGCTGGGCAGCGAGGTCGAACTGGAGTCTTTCGCGTACGAATGAGCAAGCGGCACGGCGGAGCCGGTCGCTGATCTGCGTCTTAGTGAGCTGGCCACCGTAGCCCAGGAACTCCCGGTCTATGGAAATATCGACATCCTCCGACATGCGCTGGATGATGTTCCAGCACTTGCTGAGGCTGGTGCCGCCCTTGAAGGAGATGTGCTGAGCATATGGCAGTTCAAACAACGCGCGGAGAACGGTCGTTACCCACCAGTCTTTCTCGATGATCTGGAGGTCTTTGCCGGTTTCGGACTGGACGCGGCGCAGGATGTCCTGACGGTCCTGTATGCTGAGGTCGATGTATTTCATAGGACGGTAAGTTGTTTACGCACCCACAGGGGCGCAAGGGAAAGGTCGTGAGTGAATTCTTCGGCGGGGATGTTCTTCAGCTGCTCTTTGATGACGGCCATCTGGGCTTCGGTGACGTTTCCTTCGCCGATTTCCCTGAGGGCGGTGACGATAAGGGCCATCAAGTAGGACTTGAAGGCGAAAGTGCGCATCTCCGAGGTGTGCTTGAAGAGGATGCCGCGGCCTTTGCCGATGGATACTCGCCGGGGTGAACCGTCGGTGACGAACACCACGTTGGCAGGAATTTGGGTGCTCAGGCCCAGGCGGTATAGCGCATAAGCGCCGGTGGGTGCGATGCGTACGCAGTCTCGGGTTGCGATGGCCTGTGCAATCTCTTCTAAGGAAGGAAGGATATTGCCTCCGCCCCAGCGTTCATCGATGCGGGGATAACAATATATACCCTGCGCTACGCGCGTGAGAATGCCGTTTTCACAAAGGCGCACAAGGGCTGAGCGCACAGCGTCTGAGGTGCCTGCATCGGCAAAATTGTCGGGGAAGAAGAGTGTTCCGTGTCCCGCTTCCTCGATGCGTTTCTTGATGGAGTTGTATGTGCTCCGGTCTGCCATAACACAAGTTTTGCCACAAATATATGACAAATTTGTGGCAAAACAAAACGTTAAAGGAAATACTACCATAGATTATTTGTTGGGATGACATGAAGTTCGTAAGAGAAGAGAGGGGGCACTATCCTTCGGAATTGCCAGTTATATCGACCTCCCACCAAATCCATTCTCCACTTTTCGGATTTGACTATCATAATATCCATCGGCAATCTGCTTGACTTCCTTGTCGGCACGGTACAGTTCCCGGTCATTGAACTTGCTTAATTTGTTGGCCATCCAGACGAGCCAGTCGCCGATTGCGCGAAGTGTGGTCTTGAATGCTTCAGCAAAGGACGTCATCACCTTCTTGATAGCATGGGCTTCCTCGGGCCAGAAGATGCAATCGTGCTTGCCTCCTCCACGGCACATGAAACCAGAATAGGCGTAATCCTGGATGGCGTGGATGCAATAGCGGATGGTCTCATCAGCTTTTATCATGTTGTTGGAGAAACCAACCAGGAGCGAATCTTTCCAGGCATCGCTGCCGGCGCTCTTATCCGAGTACTTCTCAAAACGCAGCGTTCTGGTTTCCGAAATCAGCCTGTCAAGTACTTCCTCCTTGCTGGTGATCCTATTTTCCAGACTGTCAATCTCGGCCTGCTTCTCGGTGATCTTCGATTCGGCATAGGAGAGTTCCGTCTTCGCGTCTTTCGTTTTCTGTTCTGCATCTTCCTTTTCCTCCGTCGCCTTTTTCGCCTCTTCCTTGGCCTCCTGGGCTTTCTGTTCGGCCTGTTCCTTATCCTCGTTTGCCTTGCGGGCCTGTTTCTTGGCCTCATTGGCCTTGTTTTCGGCCTTGGCCTTCTCGCTCTGGGCCTTGCGCTTTTCTTCCTCCAGCTGCTTCTTTTCCTTCTCCAGCTTCTGCTTTATGAACTGTTCGCGCTCCAGATGGTCCAGCCCGGTCTCCGACTTCTTCTGACCGCGCTCCATGTCCAATGCCTCAGCCACCATGTCCTGCATCGTGGACATGTCGTCGGCATTGAGCTTGATGGATTTCCCGGTCGAATGGTCCATCCAGTCCCAGATGATATGGGCGTGGTAGTTCGGCACCCAAGTGTTCCCGTCGGCGGGATTGTCGAAGTGGCCTTCGTCCCTGTGAAGGTGGACCTGGAGCGCCTTGATGCCCCACTTCTTCTCTACCTCTTTGGTGAAGTGGAGAAGGTCTTTGAGTTTGGTGTTTTTTTCGGTGACGACGACGCATTCACGGATCGGGCTGGCTCCCTTCCGAGTGCGAACCTTGCCGTTCTTGTCGGTGTACTCGATGTCCTTCTCCTGCATGGCGCGTCCGGTCTTCTGCTTGACCATGACACGGAGGGATTCGAGGTACTGATCCAGGGTGACGCCCTCCATTTCAGGCGCGACATAGGAAGCGTTGTGCTTGGTCAAGTCGAGACGGACGTAGAGTTTCTTGGGGTTGAGCGATTTGATGTACTCTGCGTCCCGCCTGTTGTGGCGTTCGCTCTGGGCGGTATTGCATGGCTTCACATGGACGGAAGCCTTGGGTTTCTGACTCATGTTGCTAGTGATTTAGTGGGTTGATGATGATGTGGAGCCATGCCCGGGTCATTAGGGCGGAGCCCTGATCGGTGGGTGCAGGGAGAGGCTCACTCCCTGCCCGGGGATTCAAGGGGCGGCTGTCCCTTGCCCAAGCCCTCGGCAGAGCCCACAACTACGGAAGCGGAGCGTGTAGTTATAGTGGGCTATAACAGGGCGAGCCCTGCTGTTAAACCTGCCATCCTCCGGTCTGGCTTCACTTACGCCGCTAGGCATACTTTCGAATCAAGTGTGTGATGGCTTCCTCGAGAAGGGCCCGCTTGGTTCTGCCGGTCTTAAGCGAGAGATCCGTGAATTGCTCTCCAATACTCGCGAGGCAACTGACGTTGATCTGCTTGAGCTCCTCGCGAGTCTCGCCCTTCCGTGGATGTCCACGGTTGACGTTCTGCGCCTCGCGAAGTATCTTCCTCTGTTCTTCTGGAGTAGGGGATTGGGGAGTACCTAGGGAATTGAGGGAGTGGGATTGGGCTTGTACTTTCCGCTTGAGTTTCTTTCTTTTCACCATAGTCTAGATAGTTAGCGTTAAACATCCCGGTCATATGGCGAAAAGCCACAACTCTACCGAGCTGTGGCAAAGATAGGTAAATATTGATTTAACTAATTGCTAGTTAATTAGTTGGATAGTGAATATGCGCAATCGGATGCAATGACCCATTCTTGAGTTGGTGGTACGGGCGTGGTACGGAAGAAACAAAAAACCCCGCTAGAACGCGTTCTAGCGGGGTTTTATCGTGACTCCAACAGGACTCAAACCTGTAACCTTTTGATCCGTAGTCAAATGCTCTATTCAATTGAGCTATGGAGCCAGGTGCCTTGCGGCTTATTCGTTTTCAGTAGCTTTGTAGACTCTTTCCTTGATGCGGGCCTTCTTA
>JAFZJI010000068.1 GCA_017552105.1 Bacteroidales bacterium
ATCGCTACGCTTCATGGTACCGTAACCCACAACAACCACTTCGTCGAGGAATTCGGCATCTTCTGCGAGGATAACGTCGATAACGGATTTACCCGCAACGGCGATTTCCTGGGTCGCATAACCGATAGACTTGAATTCGAGCACTGCATTTGCGGGAACGCTGATGCTGTACTTTCCGTCAAGATCGGTCGTTGCGCCATTGGTCGTGCCCTTTTCGATGACACTTGCACCAATGACAGGGCCTATTGCATCTTTGACAGTACCGGTAACGGTCACCCTCTGGGCGAACATTGCGGTGCTTGCAAGAAGCATGAACAGGCAAGTAAGGATTTTACTTTTCATTTGACCTGATTTAGTTGTTAATAAATGTGTAGTTAGTATTTAGAATTGTTTGAAAAATTCGTCCCTGGCCTCGTTGAACGAGGGTTCCGCCCACATCGCATGCCCGCATAAGGGAACGCACATGTAGGACTTTTCGGATTTGACGTTGTTGTATCCTGCAAAATTGGTATGTGGCGGGCAGGTAGGGTCCTGCAGGCCGAAAGCCATGAACACCGGGCAGCTGATGCGCGGAGTAAAGTTCTTTATGTCGAAGTAGCGGAGCATGTCCATCAGCGCGGCGCGGTCGATTCCCTCGGCGTCGGCATGCTGGAAGACTTCGTGCATAGGCCACCAGACTATCTTCGCATAATCGGGATAATCGCTCAGGAAAGGCACGCTGGGCACGATTGCGCGCATCTTGTCGGTAAGGCTGGCGGATATCCATGTGAAGGCACCTCCCTGGCTGTCGCCGCAACCGAAGATGCGGGTGGTATCGGCCTTGGGCAGTGCTGCCGCGAATTCCACGGCACGTACAATGTCGCAGAAAGCTCCGCGATAGTAGAATTCTTCCTTCGAGCCGAGTCCGCGGTCGATCCATTTGCTGTTTCCTTCCTTGAAGATGCCCTGGTCGCGGACGCTCACGGTGAAGTCGATGCGGTCGGCATGCCAGTCGGGATCTTCATAATAGACGTCGGCCCCATAACCCATGAAGTTCAAGCGCACGGGATAGCGACCTTCTGCGGTGGGAACGAAGATGATGCCGCCCATGGTGGCACCGCCCCAGGAAGGCATCTCCACGCGATAGCACTCGCGCTTGAGCGAAGAATGTTCGGGAAGGAGGGTCCACTTCACTTCCATGGGAACTTCGGCAAGTTCGGAGAGGGTGCTCTGCCAGAAGGCGTCGAAATCCTCCGGAGCATCGGAAGGGCTCTGTATCTGTTCGGGATTGACTCCTATGTTGAATGTCTTGGTGCCGTTGATGCAGACCTGGTAGAATCCGGGTTCGAGTTCGCCCAGGGAAAGGGTGGCCCGGATGGCGCGGCGGGGATGCGTACGGACCTGCACGGAAGATGAAAGAATGGGGCCGGCGGTATAGTCCATAAGGTCGAGATCCCTGCGGACGCTGTAGCTGAGCTCGCTCAGAGGCAGATTGGAAGACACGTTCACCGCAATCTTGACGGGCCCCTTGCCGAAGAACATCCAGTCGTGCTCCACGGGTACGTCCACACTCACCACCTGGGCGAGGCTGTCGGTATAGGCGCGGACTATGGAAAGGGTGGATGCGTCGCTGAGATACACTCCGTTGAGCCCCTGGCCCTCCTGGAAAGGATCTCCGCAGAGATCATCTCCCTCCTGCCAGAAATCGTGGCCGGGAGTCTGGCGGGCAAGGCCGCTCCATGCCCAGAAATTGCATCCGAGAAGCACGTCGGCATTGCGGGCGGATTCCAGCACGCGCGCGAAAACATATTTATATATCGCATCGCGGCCGGTCACGGGAGCCGTGCGCTTGAAGGAGAAACCGTCGCGGGGATAACCGAATTCCTCGATGACCACCTTCTTGCCAAGTTTACGGGCGATCTGCAGGTGGGAGTCGATGTAACGGCCTACCTGCTTCACGGCGCCGGCGGCACCTCCGGCTATATCGCCTTCCTCGACCCACTTCCAGTTGTAGGGCCAGATATGGATGGTGATATAGTCGATGTCGGCGCAGTCGTTCAGTTTTTCATAGATACTCATTTCCTTTTCGCAGCCCATCTGCCCTTCGTTGCCGGTGCTTACCATATGCAGCGGGTCGATGGACTTGATGAGGGCTGCGGTGCTGTGCACGTATTTGTAGAAAGCCTCTACCGCAGCGGGATCGAGGCTGAACGGACGGGGTTCGTTGCAGATCTGCCAGGAATAGATGGCGTCGGAATCCTTGTAGCGTTCGACTACCTTGCGCACATGTTCCTGATAGAGCCCGACAGCTTTGCCGTTCTGGGCGAAGGCCGCCATGGCGGGCATATAGACATGATATCCGTCAGTGGCTGGATGGGGCTGGACTCCTGCTCCTGCCTTCTCAAGATAAGAACGATAACCATCCTCGCTCCACTCCCAAGCATTGTTCAGGAAGAGCACGGCCTGCATCTTACGGTTCGAGAGCTCCTTGAGTAGCGCGTCCATGCCCTCCCAGTTCTCGTCGGTGGCGAGAACGCGGACATTGCTAATACCATAGGCTTTCAGGGAATCCAGTTCGGCGTTCAGACGCTCCGGCTCGCTGACCGCGATACGGGAAGCATACCACATGTTGGTTCCGATGAAATATTCAGGAGTGTCTCCCTTTGCTGCTCTGACATCGCAAGATGCCACCGAGAGCATCAGGAGGCAGAAAAAGATATGGATCAGGGATCCTAAACGGTTATCAGTCATTGTTGCGCGCATTAACAGTTGCAAATTTACAGAGTTACTCGCTACGCTACTGATACCTTTTTGTCAATTATCGCAAACTTTTTCGCTATATGATAATTTTTGTCTTTTTGTACACCTGGCGGAAATCCCTCGGGGTCATCCCCTTCTTTTCCTTGAAAACCCGGTTGAAGTTGGATAAATTGTTGAACCCGCAATTGTAGCAGATCACCGACACGCTGTCGTTGGTATCCACCAGAGCGCGCGCGGCATTGCCGAGGCGCACGTCGGTGATGTAGTCGGTAATGGTCCTGGCGGCATGGGAACGGAAAAAGCGGCTGCAGGAAGTGGGACTCATGCTTATAAGATCCGCAAGGGTGTCGAGTTGTATGGACTCTGCGTAATGATGATGTATGTACTCTTTGATGGCTTCTACCCTGCGGCTTTCAGACTTGCGGGGCGCCTTTGCGAAGGCGCTGGTTGCTAGTTTGCGTCCTTCGAATTGTGATAGTTCGTGCAGGATCTCGATGCACATTATCACCTGGTCGAAGCTGTCTTTGACTGTGGCTATGGTATCTAGTTTCGAGTAAACCTTCATTATTGCGTCCTGGGGGAAGGACAGGCCCTGGCGCGCGTTGTCGAACATCTTGCGCACCGAATCGAACTGATTCTTGGACAGCAAGCCAGTATCGAAAAGCTCGGGCGAGAACTGTATGGTTATCTCCCTGATGTCCTCGGAAGTGCAGCTGCCCTGCTCCCAGACGTGCTCCAGGTTTTCACCTGTTACCAGCACCAGCTCGTATTGGCCAATGGTTTCGATGCAGTCGCCGATTATGCGTCGCACGCCGGCTCCGTTGCTGATAAAGTTCAATTCATACTCCCTGTGCCTATGCAGAGGGTAATCGAACTTGTTCTTATGACGCTCTACGATAAAGAAGCAGTCTTTATCGGAAAGGCCGGTGATTTCGGTAAGGGCTTGTGGCATATATGCAAATATATAATTTTTTCAAAAAATAATACTATTTTATCATAATTAATTATTTAAAATGCACCATACGAAGAATAATCCTATTTTTGTGGCATGACACTTAGAAACGATATCCTGAGGGCCGAGGTCCTCTCCGAGCTCGAAAACGACATTCTCCCCTTCTGGTTGAACAAGATGCAGGACCCTGCAGGAGGGTTCCGCGGCAGGATCGACGGCACCGGCCGCCTGGATGCGGAAGCGCCCAAGGGAGCCATACTGAACGCCCGCATACTGTGGAC
>JAFZJI010000069.1 GCA_017552105.1 Bacteroidales bacterium
CATCAACGATAAGAAGAACAACGTCATCGACAAGCCGGAGCAGTATCAGAAATACACCGTGGTGGCCGTGACCATGAGCAAGAACAAAGGTTTCCTCGTCACCTTCACCGGTGCCGATCCTTTTTACGGAGCCTTCACGCTTGCCGGCCAGTCGTTCAGCTACAGCATTGCGACCGAAGGTAACTTCGCTTTCAGCGCCGAGGCAACCGGCAGCGTAAAGATCGACAGCGAAACCCATCTCTGCGTCCTTACCCTCAATGGCGGCTTCAAGAGCGGAAACGACAACCTGACTACCGAAATCACCCTTGAAATGGAACAGATCAAGGAAGTCAAGTAATCCGGAATATAAGTTTTAAGGCGGACACTTACGGGTGTCCGCTTTTTTTTGTACCTTCGCGGCATGGCTTACAAACTTATAGAGCAGTACGATCAGGACGTTACCGAAAAAATCGCGTCGCACGTCAAGGAGATTCTTTCCCTGATAGGGGAGGACTCCGGCAGGGAAGGCCTCGTAAAGACTCCGGAAAGGGTCGCCAAGGCCCTTCAGTTCCTCACCAAGGGCTATGGAGACAATGGAGAGGAAATCATACGTTCTGCCATCTTCGAAGAGAAATACAAGCATATGGTGCTGGTCAAGGACATCGAGCTCTTTTCGATGTGCGAGCATCACATGATGCCTTTCATAGGCAAGGCCCACGTGGCCTATATTCCCGACGGCAGGATTACGGGCCTGAGCAAGATTGCCAGGGTAGTGGAGTGCTATGCACGCCGCCTGCAGGTCCAGGAGCGCCTTACCGAACAGATACGTGACTGCATACAGGAAGCCTTGCATCCTTTGGGCGTGGCAGTGGTAATCGAAGCCATGCACACTTGCATGAGCATGAGGGGAGTACAGAAAACCAACGCCGTAACCACGACGTCGGCTTTCTCCGGAGTATTTCTTGCTTCCGCACGTACGCGGAGCGAGTTCCTGAGTCTTATAAAGAAAGACTAATTCTTGTTGATATTCACGTTCAGCTGAGGGAAACTGAAGTTTATACCCTTGGCGGGAAGCTGTGAATAGAGGTTCTCTGTAATCCAGAAATACACATCCCAATAATCGGAAGCCTTGACCCAGGTACGGGTAACTAGGGTGATGGTGCTTTCTCCGAGGCTCAGAAGGGCTACGAAGGGGTCTGCAACGCCCTTGGTGCCGGAATCCAGGACCTTGGGATTGGATTTAATGATCTCCAGCACGGCCTTCTTGGCTTTTTCGATATCGTTGCCATAAGCAATGCTGACGTTGATGTCTACACGGCGCTTATCTTTGACCGAGAAATTGTTGATATTGCCGCTGGAGAGGGCTCCATTGGGGATGAAAACGACTCTGTTGTCGAGGGTTACGAGCTTGGTGCTGGTGATGTTGATCTCGCTGACGGTGCCCGTAAATCCCTGAGCCTCAATGAAATCGCCGGCACGGATAGGCTTGAATACCAAGAGCATGATACCGCCTGCAAAGTTCTGTACGGTGCCGCTCAGAGCCATGCCGATGGCCATTCCGCCGGCTGCCAGAAGGGCTGCAAGGGATGTGGTGTTGATGCCCAAGGCTCCGACCGTAATGATTATCAGCAATATCCAGAGAGTGATTGAAACCAGGCTCTTGACGAATGAGGCGAGTGCAGCGTCCGAACCTTTGCGTTCGAAGCCTTTGGCTACCATTTTGACGAGTTTCTTGATGATCCATGCACCCACGATGTAGATTGCGAGCGCTGCAAGGACTTTGAGTCCGAAATGCAAGGCTTGCTGGCCAAGATTCTGCAGAAGCACGTTGGGCTCGGTGTCTTTAAGGACCGAAAGGGTTTCCGCGGTTTTGGCCTGGATGGAGTCGGCCGTGAACTTTTCTACGGCCGCCTCAGCTTGTAATAGTGTCATTAACATAGGCAGGGGGATTGGTTATCATATCTACAACTTAACATAATATAAATTGTATAACAAATCAAAGTATTCCGGCAAAGAGCCTCAGAATCCTCGAAAACAGCATCTGATACCATCTGCGCCTGAGGCGCCATCCTGTCGGGTCCAGAAGCTGCGATATTTCCATGTCCTTGAAGAATATCTCCTTGCTGGCAACTGCAGTTTCTTCATCGAATATGTAAGCGTTGATCTCGTGGTTCAAGTTGAAACTGCGTATGTCTATGTTGGCAGTGCCGATCTGCGACAGATAATCGTCGCATACCACCGTCTTGGCATGTATGAATTCCCCGCCACGTTCGTAAATCTTCACGCCTGCCTCCATACACTCCAGGTAATAAGCCTTGTTGGCAGCTCCCATCATCGCGGTGTCCACCTTTTCCGGGAACATTATACGCACGTCCACGCCGCGCAGTGCTGCCGATTTCAAAGTTATCAGCAGGCTTTCGGGCGGCACGAAGTAAGGCGTCTGCATGTAAACGTACTGCTTGGCGTTCTGCAGCACCCATTCATAGCCCATCTGCAGCAGTGGCCAGCTGGAGTCGGATTCATCCGGCACAATCTGTATCAATTTGTCGCGGAAAGGCCCTTCCGCAGGCTCGGTGAATTCCTTGTAATAATGGCTCAGAGGCTGCTTCAGGGTGCCTCCGGAGGTCATCCAGGAGTCCAGGAACGAGGTCTGCAAGGCGGCAACGGCATTACCTTCGATGCGCAGGTGGGTATCCCTCCACTGGAAGAAGTAATGGTTGTTGATGTTCATGCCTCCCGTATAGCCTATTTTCCCGTCGATTACGACCACTTTGCGGTGGTTGCGGTAGTTCAGCTTCATCGGCAGGCTGAATATGCCTTGCTTGCTGTTGGTAAAGCGTTCGACTTCGATGCCGGATTTCCGCATCTTGTTATAGTACGACGAGGGAATGGGGAAATTGGCTATGTTTTCGTTCAAAAAACGTATCTCAACCCCTTCCCTGGCCTTTTCTTCGAGCAATTCCAGCACTTCCCTCCCCCCTCGGTCGTTGCCGAAGTGGAAGTACTCCAGGTGGATGGATTCCTTGGCTTCGCGGATGTCTTTCATCAGCAATTCCTGTTTGCGGGAACCGCTGGTGATGATTTCGAAGGAATTTCCCTCGCTGAGGTTGGTGCCCGTCTCGACATTGCAGAGCAGTTTCGCGAGTGGCCGGAAGTCCTCCCTCACCTTGTCGAAAGGTGGCTCCGAGTTGAGCAATTTATGGATCTTGGGGTTGTAATCGGCCCGGAATCTTTCGATTGCTGCCCTGTGCCGCCGTTGGAAGAAATAATGGTTACGGTAGTTGAGCCCGAGCATCAGATATAGCAATATGCCTACCAGCGGGAGCAGGGTTATGGTGAGCAGCCAGGCGAGCTTGGTGCCGGAGTCCCCGTTGTCGAAGATGATGACGGTGGCTACCCCGACGAACAGCAATCCGAACAGTATGTACAATATTATGTTGGCAATCATTACTCACAAATGTAGTAAAATTTGCTTATATTCGCGTCTCGTATAAAAGAATAGAAAATGGCAAGGAAAAAGACCGATATCCTTTTGGAAAATATAACGATAGAAGCGGTTGCGGCCGAGGGAAAAGCTATAGCCCATACCCCTGATTCCCAGGTGGTGTTCGTTCCTTTCGCGGTTCCCGGTGACGTGGTGGACATACGAGTGTTCAAGAAGAAAAAGAACTATCTGGAAGGCGTGATTTCCGCCCTCCGGCAGCCGTCTCCCCACAGGATAGAGCCTTTCTGCAAGCATTTCGGAGTATGCGGCGGTTGCAAATGGCAACCTCTCCCCTACCAGATGCAGCTCGATGCCAAACGCCAGCAGGTTTACGACCAGCTGGTGCGTATAGGCCATCTGGAAGTTCCGGAGATACTCCCTACCCTCCCCTCCGAACGTACAGTCTATTATCGTAACAAGCTGGAATTCACCGCATCCGACAGGCGTTGGATACTTCCCGACGAGGATCCGGAGGGCCTTACCGACGAGCAGCGCTGCGGCCTTGGATTCCATGTGGGCAAGTTCTTCGACAAGGTCCTTGACCTGGAACGCTGCTATCTGCAGCCCGAGCCTTCCAACGCCATCCGTCTCTTCGCCAAGAAATACGCCATCGAGCATGGTATTCCCTTCTACAACATAAGGGAAAACCGTGGCATCTTCCGCACCATATTCGTGCGTACTACCGAGTCGGGAGCCACTATGGTGATAGCCTGTTTCGCCCAGGAATTCAATGGCCGGAAGGCCTTCCTGGATGCCCTGGCGGCCGAATTCCCCCAGATCAGCTCGCTCTACTATATCATCAATGCCAAGATGAACGACAGCATCTCCGACCAGACCTGCATACTCTACAAAGGGGATGAGGCCATCTATGAGCAGATGGAGGGCCTGCGTTTCAAGATTGGCCCCAAATCCTTCTACCAGACCAATACCCTGCAGGCCTACAATCTCTACAAGGTAGCCAGGGAATTCGCCGACCTGAAGGGAGATGAGGTCGTATATGACCTTTATACCGGCACCGGCACCATCGCCCAGTTCGTGAGCGGCAAGGCAAAGAAGGTGGTGGGCATAGAATACGTGCCCGAGGCCATCGAAGATGCCAAGGTGAATGCCGAGGGCAACGGTATCTCCAATTGCACCTTCTATGCGGGAGACATGAAAGACGTGCTCACGCCCGACTTCATAGCCGCCAATGGCAGGCCGGACGTCATGATAGTCGATCCTCCCCGCGCAGGAATGCATCCCGATGTGGTGAAAGTCATACTCGACGCTGCTCCCGGGCGCATAGTCTATGTCAGCTGCAATCCGGCTTCGCAGGCCCGCGACCTGGCTGCGATGGCCGATAAATACGAGATACTCGCAGTGCAGCCGGTGGATATGTTCCCCCACACCCAGCACGTGGAGAATGTTTGTAAATTGCGATTAAAAGAGTAACTTTACGTGATGTTACTAGAAATCCTTTACTTGCTTCTGGGGCTCGCCATGGTCATAGGCGGTGCCAACACCCTCGTTGACGGAGCCTCCAGCGTAGCCCGCCGTACGGGCATAAGCGAATTCGTGATAGGCCTCGTGATAGTTGGCTTCGGCACTTCCCTTCCCGAGCTTGTGGTAAGCGTCACGGGCGCCCTTTCCAAGAACTCCGACATAGCCATAGGGAATGTCCTGGGCTCCAATATCTTCAACACTTCGCTGATACTTGCCGTTTCGGCGATGATAGCTCCCGTGGCCATCACCCGTTCCAACAAGTTCAGGGACATCCCCCTGACCATACTCGTGACCTTCCTCGTTGTCGCGCTTGGCTGGCAGGGAGGTCTGAGCAGGGTCGAAGGTGTCATCATGGTTGTCCTGTTCGCAGCCTACATCATCTACAGCTTCAAGACGGATGCTTCGGATGAGGCCGTTACCGGAGATGAAGCCAAGACCTACAAGACTTTCACATCCATCTTGTTCATCGTGGGTGGCCTGGCCTGCCTTGTTTTCGGCGGCCGTCTCTTCGTGAATTCCGCCGAGCATATCGCCCGCATGATAGGGGTCAGCGACAAGTTCATCGCCATTACCGTACTGGCCGTAGGCACTTCCCTGCCGGAATTCGTGACCAGCATAGTGGCCCTTGCCAAGAAACGCAGCCAGCTCGCACTTGGTAACATATTGGGTTCCAATGTGTTCAACCTTCTGCTCATATTGGGCGTTTCGGCCATCATCTCCCCCACCAACTTCGCACGTATCGACATCTACGACTATTGCGCGCTGCTGCTCAGCATAATACTCGTATGGACTGCCGTCTATACTGGTAAGAAGAATATCCTGGACCGTTTCGACGCATCCCTGATGCTGCTGCTCTTCGTCGCATACATGACCAAATTATTCATTGCACTATAATCTGGACCAATATGAAATTCCAAGGCACCGACTATAAACTCATGAATGTTGCCACCGGCCGAATCTTCGAAGACCGCGGCTGGACATTGGCGGATCCCGAAGGCGAGGCTCCCTCGCTTGTGAGGGCCGTCTATGCAAATAAGAAATTCACCCCCAGGAACGATCTCGACGGGCTTTACCGCTATGCTGAGTGGATGCCTATCCAGCGCACCCTGCGCCGTTCCTGCGCCCCTGTCACATATCACAGCAAGGGTTTGGGCAAATTCCTCGGCCTGGACAACCTGTATATCACCTTCTCGGGTTACAATCCCGCTATCGGCGCCGAGTTCCAGACCTGCTCTTTCAAGGAGACGGAGGCCTTCAGCGTCTGCGCCCGCATGAGCAAGAAGGAGAAACGCACCATAGTGGTGCAGTCTGCCGGCAACACCGCACGCGCGTTCGCCCAGGTATGCTCCGACAACATGATTCCCATCGTGATCTGCGTTCCCCTGGACAACCGCCACGACCTCTGGTTCCAGCATAAGCTCAACCCTTGCGTCAAGTTGGTCGCCACTCCCCACGGGTCGGATTACTACGATGCTATCGCCCTTGGTGACAAGATATGCCAGGACAGCCGTTATTTTGCCGAAGGAGGCGCCAAGAACGTCGCCAGGCGCGATGGTATGGGAACTACCCTTCTGTCGGCCGTAGAGGCTATCGGGCGCATTCCTGATGCCTATTTCCAGGCTGTCGGCTCCGGAACCGGCGCGATTGCCGCGTGGGAGAACAACCTGCGTCTGATCGAGGACGGCCGTTTCGGCACCAACAAGATGAAGATATTCGTGGCCCAGAACTCTCCCTTCACCCTTCTCTACGATTCATGGAAGGCCGGAAAGAGGGAGCTGGCAAGCCTCGATCCTGATACCGGCAGGCATCAGGCCGAGAGCATATTGGCAAAGGTGCTCAGCAACCGTAAACCCCCGTACAGCCTTGCCGGTGGCCTGTTCGATGCCATGAGCGACACCGGAGGCGATGCCTTCCTCGCATCGAACGACGACATCATCTACTGGATCCTCCAATTCCGCAATCTCGAAGGTTTCGATATCTTCCCTGCCCCGGCCTGTGCGGTCAAGGCCCTTGCTACCGCCGTCCAGGAAGGAAGGGTAGGCAAGGAAGATGTCATAATGCTGAATATCACCGGCGGCGGCTCGCTGCAGGCTATGGGCAAGGGATTCCATCTGCTCGAACCCGAGCTGGTGCTTAGCCCCGAGCTCAGTGCGGATGAGATAATCGCCAAGGTAGACGAGCTTTTCTAGAAAGATAGGGAAACCCCGAACTTGAATGCACAGTACCAGGCGTCGTTGCACCTGATATTGTCGGCGGAGACGTACTCTTCCTCGATAGGATCCCATACGTCGGGGCGGTCGTACGCCACCCTGAAACCGACTTTGAAGCATAGCCGGGAGCCTTCGCTGAGCACCATGGAATAGCCCGCTCCGAGTTGCGACTGATTCACGTATTTGTCGTTCTCCCTGTTCTTGATGGCAATCCCTCCGTCCAGGAAGATGAAGATGCCATCATTGTCCAGGCCTTCCGGATGATAGGAGACGCGGCCGAGCAAAGGAATGATCTGCCTGCCCCTGTCTATACCTTCGAATCCAAGCAGGATGCTGGTGCTTACCGTGCGGAAAAGGTCGAAGTCCAAGGTGCCGTAAACGAAAGCGTTCGTGTTGTAACGGGATTCCCAGTCCTTGTCGCTGATCCTGAACCCTATGGATTTGTCCAGGTAGTTGAAATGGTGGTAATTGAAGCATGTCGCCGTGTAGCCCCATTCCAGGCCGGGATGGAAGCGGCTGAAGAAATCCTTCTCCCCTGCGGAAAGGCTTTGGGCGCAGATCAAAAGGGCGCAGAAATATGTGAAAAGCTTTTTCATCAGAATCTGGCCATTATCTTGAGTGTGGGCACGAGAGCGTGCACCAGCCCGTTGTTATAAATGCTCATCTGAACCCCTTGCGGGTTTTTCCGGGCTATGAAACCCAACTCTGCGACCGTGCCCAGTTCCAGGTCGATGTTCCTCTGGAACGAGACCCTCAGCGAAAGGGCAATGTCGGCCGTAAGTATCATGCCGAACTTTTCGGAACCTGAATCCCTGACCACTCCGCTGCTCACCCCCGGCCCCAGATACAGGCCGCATTCCGCCTCTTGGTAGTCGAAGGATGCCAGGCGGTTGTAATGCAGATAGACCAGCTTGATGCCGGGATTCCTGTATTTGCCGGAAATCATGCCATAGATGTCTGCATATGCATTGTAGGAGTTGTAAATACCGTCGGAAGCAAGGTAATCGATGCTGATACCGAAGCCCTTAGGGGAATTGAACAAACCGGCGGACACGCCACCCGCCGATGCGGTGGCATGCATGGCAAATAATGCCATGGTGCACAGGATGATAAGTCTCAGTTTCACGTCTGTCGGTTTGCTACGAAGTTAAGAATAATTCTTTGTTTTTTTGACCAAAAATCAATAAATTCGCAGAATAGTGTACAAATAACTAACCTTGCAATGAGTATCGAAATCAGAACTGTCGATCCTGCTGATAAAAAGGCTTTGAGAGAGTTCATACTCTTTCCGGAAAAGCTGTACAGGCATAACAAGTACTATGTTCCCGCCCTCGTTTTCGATGAGATGGATACGCTTGACCCTTCCAAGAATCCTGCTGCGGAATTCTGCGACCAGGTGCTTTACATGGCCTACAAGGACGGCAAAACTGTCGGGCGCATAGCCGGTATAGTCAACTATCGTGCAAACGAGCATTGGAAGCACGACGAAGTGCGTTTCGGCTGGTTCGACACCATCGACGACAAAGAAGTCTCCGCTGCACTCATCGCCAAGGTGGAAGAGTTCGGAAAGGCCCATGGGATGACCCATATCGTTGGGCCCCTCGGGTTTACCGATTTCGATCCGGAAGGCATGCTTGTCGAGGGTTTCGACCAGCAAGGCACCATGCCCCTCATCTACAACCATCCCTACTATGTCGAGCATATAGAGGCCCTTGGTTTCAAGAAGGATGTCGATTGGCTGGAATATCGTATCTTCATTCCCGAAGTCATTCCGGACAAGTTCCGCAGGGTTGCAGCCATCGTGGCCGAGAGGAACCATTTCAAGGTGAATCCCGTAACCCGCAAAAGGATACGTGAGGGCTATGCCACCAAGCTCTTCTCCCTCATCACCGAGACTTATAAAGACCTTTACGAATATACCATGTTGCCGGACAACCTGGCCGACAAATACATAGGGTTCTATCTCAAGGTCCTGGACCTCCGCTATGTCACTTCCGTGGAGGACGAGGATGGCAACATCGTTGCCTTCGGCGTTACCATGCCTTCCCTGGCGGACGCCCTGCAGAAGTCCCGCGGCCGTTTCTTCCCCTTCGGATGGTGGTATCTGCTCAAAGCCCTGTTCATCAAGCACAGCGAGGGTGCTGAACTGCTGCTGATGGGTGCCCGCCCCGACGTGCGCAACACCGGAGTTACCGCCCTGGTGGTCAGCGACATGTTCCAGAAATACCAGAAGATGGGCGTGAAATGGGCCGAGACCAATGCCGAGCTGGAGGATAACTACAGCATACGCAACCACTTCGGTGCGTTCGAACGCATACAGCATAAACGTCGTCGTTCCTACAAGAAACCCATTGACTGATGAACGGATTGCTCCCTCCCCTTCCCGAACGCCTCAGGCCCCACAGTCTCGACGACTATGTGGGCCAGAAGCATCTTGTGGGGAAAGGATGCATACTCCGTAACATGATAGAAAGCGGGAACCTCAGTTCTTTCATTCTCTGGGGCCCTCCCGGTGTCGGTAAGACCACGCTCGCAAAAATAATCGCCGACAGCTGCAAGAGGGAGTTCTTCACCCTCAGCGCCGTCAGCGCCGGAGTCAAGGAAGTGCGCGAGGTGATAGATGCCGCCCGTTCCGGCGGCATATTCAACCAGAATGCCGCTCCGGTGCTGTTCATCGACGAAATCCACCGCTTTAACAAGGCTCAGCAGGATGCCCTGCTGGGGGCCGTGGAAGCCGGCATTGTGATACTCATCGGTGCTACCACCGAGAACCCCTCCTTCGAGGTCATCACTCCCCTTCTTTCCCGTTGCCAGGTCTATGTGCTTAAGAGTTTGGAGACCACCGACTTGCAGCAGCTTCTCGACCGTGCTCTCGCCGAGGATGAGATACTCAAGGAAAGGAAGATAGAGATCAAGCAGACCGAGGCCCTCTTCCGCCAGAGCGGAGGTGACGGCCGCAAGCTGCTGAACATTCTCGAGCTGGTAGTGGACTCCCAGGCCGGCAAGAAGAAGGCCGTCATCGACAACAAGACGGTCACCGAATGCCTGAACGAGAACGTTGCCATCTACGACAAGGACGGGGAGATGCACTACGACATCATCTCCGCATTCATAAAGAGCATCCGCGGATCCGATCCCAATGCGGCCATCTATTATCTTGCAAGGATGCTGGATGGCGGAGAAGACCCTCTTTTCATTGCACGCAGGCTGTGCCTGAGCGCATCCGAAGACGTGGGCCTGGCCAATCCCAATGCCCTGCTCCTGGCCAATGCTACCTTCCAAGTGGTTAACCAGATAGGCATGCCCGAGGCCCGCATACCCCTCGCAGAGTGCACCGTGTATCTGGCGTCGTCTCCCAAGAGCAATGCCTCGTACATGGCTCTGGAAGAGGCTCTGCAGGTGGCCAAGGACGATAAGACAAGGGCCGTTCCCCTGCATCTGCGCAACGCCCCTACCAAGCTGGTGGCAGAGCTTGGTTATTCGGACGGATACAAGTATGCACATGATTATCCCGGCCATTTCGTGGACCAGGAATTCATGCCTGCCGGGCTCGAAGGACGGGTATTCTACAATCCCGCGCCCAACAAGCACGAAGATGCCCTGAAGGCATATCTGATGGCCTGCTGGCCCAAGTATTATCCGAAGAAATAATCAGAAAGGATAACCGATTCCGAAGTGGAAGGCGTTGTTCGCGCCTTTCATCCATTCCCTGACTCCAAGTACATGGGCTCCCCTGGGACGGGAAGGATCCAGGGCCTTCATGCCGAAATCGACGCGAAGCAGGATGAAATCCAGGTTCACACGCATTCCTACGCCCCAGTCGGCGGCAAGGCTGTTCACGAAATCATCGATTCGGAAGGCTCCCAGACGGCCTGCAGGAGTATCGTCATACTGCAGGTTCCATACGTTTCCTATATCGGTGAAAACGGCACCCTCCAACTTCCAGAACAGCTTGAAGCGATACTCGGCATTCATTTCGAGTTTCATGTCACCGGTCTGGCTGGGAATGATGAAGGCATCGTCTTCGGGAGAATAACCCGGGCCCAGGGCGCGTGCCTGCCAGCCTCGCATGCTGCTGGCGCCACCGGCATAGAACTGCTTTTCGAAAGGCAGTGCGGAGGAGTTCCCGTAAGCATAACCGGCACCTATGAGGAAGCGGGTGGATATGGCATATTCGTCGTTAGGGCCCTTCCTCCAGGTTCTGCCGAAGGAATACTCCCCTCTCACATACTGGGCGTAGGGAGAACCTCCCAGGCAATAGAATCCATCCTGGTTCTTAGTCATGAACTTGTTGAACAGGCTCAGCGCATTGCCGGATACGTCCACGCTCAAGCGTCGGAAATGATAATCCCCTTTGGGAACTATCTCGGTGCTGGAATTAAAGTAGAGCATCAGACCCACGCCGGCATCCAGGTGGTCCTGATAGGAATACCTCATGTAGGGGTTGTTGCTGAGTTTCTGGCTGAAGGCCCCGTCCAGGTTGAAAAGCTTCACGAAATTGATCGAAAGCGGATACAGCTGGTAGCTGATGTTGTGCCGGGTCGTACCGGAATAACCGTAGTTCAGGGAGATGATATTGCGGGTGTATTCGGGACGGTTCTGGTGGTTGAATGCCAAGTTGAATTCCGTGCGGGGTATCGATGAACGGCGGAAAAGCCTGTAGGGAAGCCCCAGAAACCTGGGGAAACTGATACCGGAGGAGAATCCGTATTCGGTAGCCCTGGTATCATCGTCGAACATGAACTGGAAGTTGCCGTTGAATCCGAGGTTCAGCCATTCCCCTCCGTGGAAGATGTTCTTATGGAAATAGCTTATCTGCGGGGAAATGCCTATCAGACCGGAAGAGTTCGAGGAGCCTTCCAGGTTAACCTTGAAACCCTGCATGGGAGAGCGTGTGAGGTTGATGCTGCAATCCACCACGCTGCTGTCCGCTTGCGTCATCTCTATGGTGACTCCGCTGAAAACCTTCAGGGCGGAAAGCCTTTGGTAGGTGGTGGAAACGGTGCTTTCGCTGTAGGTCTGCCCGGGCTTTACCGTATTCAGGCCGGTCAGCACGCTTTCGCGGAACTTCAGGTCTTTGGGCAGGGTGATGGTCACCTTGCCGACGGTGTATTTGTTCAGGGGCCGTGCAGCGCTGGGGCTCTGGCTGCGCTCATATTCCCTTACCCTGTACTTCAGCAATGCATGGCCTCCCAGGGTATCTGCTTCGAAGGAGTAATTGTCTTTGCTGAGGGAATAGTAACCGAGGTTGCGCATGCGGGAAGATGAACGGACGGTTTCCTCTTCCAGCAGTTTCTCCGAGAGATAATTCCCTTTCAGCAAGCCGGTTACCGTGGCAGTATCTGCAAGAAAATCCTGTGCGAATGGCAGATAATCAGGCACTTCGAACTCGATCTTCTCGATGGGAAGGCGTTCTCCGAGGGTGACTATGTAGTTGACCTTGATCTTCTTTCCCCTCTTGGTTGTGGTGCTGTCCACCTTGGAATCGTAGTATCCGAGATAGCGCAGGCGGTTGGAGATGTTGGTGAGGGATGTCCCTACCGAAGCTTCGTCGTACACCACGGGAGGCGTGCCCAGCTTGTGCCAGAGGCCGTCCTTTTTGGACCAGTTGTAAACATAGATGAAAGGATTGAAACCAAGCAGGCCGCCGCTGCCGTCGTTCTGGCGTATGTAATTGCTGACTTCGCCCGTGGAGAATTCAGGGTCGTCGGTGATGGTGACGGTATTCCCTTCCAGCCGGTACTGGCCCTCCTGCAAGACACGGGTCGTGCTGCACGAAAATAGCAGCAAGCATAAAGCAGCTGAAAGGAAAAGGCGTTTCATACCTTACAAAGATAACAATTATTTGCTTTTCTCTCGCCTTGAATGTATTTTTGCATAGATGGAATCACTCAGTAACAATGAAATCCGGCAAATCCGCTCGCTTCGCGAGAAGAAATTCCGCGACGAGTCGGGCCTGTTCGTAGTGGAAGGCGAAAAGATGGTAGGCGAAGCCCTCGCTTCGGGACTGGAAGTAGTGCGTGTAATCCGTAAGTCGGAAGTCGGCGGGAAGGTTATGGAGCGCATCAGTTCCCAGACCAGCCCATCCCCCGTGCTGGCGGTAATACGCAAGCCTTCCCCGGCCTACCATGGCGCCGAAGGCCTCTGCCTTGCCTTGGACTGTGTGCGTGACCCTGGCAACATGGGTACCATACTCCGCCTTGCCGACTGGTTCGGCATCGACTGTGTGTTCGCATCCGATGACAGCGTAGAACTTTATAATCCCAAAGTGGTTCAGGCTTCCATGGGGGCAATCTTCCGTAAGAAGCTGATTTACTGTGATATACCTTCCAAATGCAGGGAATTCCGCAAAGCGGGTCTGGATGTTTTCGGA
>JAFZJI010000070.1 GCA_017552105.1 Bacteroidales bacterium
AACCTGGAACCTGGTGTTTCCCGTGGCGAAATAATCCACTATCTGCCTCGCAGCAGCAAGACCTGCGTTCACGTTAGCCTCTGCAGTCTGGGCGCCCATCTTCTTGGGTGTGGCGAAAACGCGGAGGCCGAACTTCTCCTGGAGGACGGCAAGATTGTCGGGGGCGACATCCGTCACGTACTTGAGGTCCGGACGCTCCTCGAGAGCTTTCTCGAGACCGGCTTCGTCGATGACCTCCTTGCGGGCGGTATTCACGAGCGTGGCGCCCTTGGGCATCTTGGTGATAAGGTCGTAGCCGATGCTGCCGATGGTGGAAGGGAGAGCAGGGATGTGCAGGGAGAGATAGTCGCTTCCTGAATAGAGTTCGTCGAGGCTATGCACGGGTTCGGCTCCTCCGGCTGCGATCTGCTCGTCGCTGAGGAAGGGGTCGAGGGCCTTGACTTTCATTCCGAGGGCCTTTGCCTTGGCACCTACCAGACGGCCCACGTTACCGAAGGCCTGTATGCCGAGGGTCTTGCCCTGCACCTCGGAACCTGTTGCAGGGGTGAACTGCGTGCGGGCCATGAAGATCATCATGGCGATTGCGAGTTCGGCAACTGCGTTGGAGTTCTGGCCGGGGGTATTCATCACCACCACGCCGTGGGCGGTAGCCGCCTCAAGGTCCACATTGTCGTAGCCTGCGCCTGCGCGCACTACGATCTTGAGTTCCTTGGCCGCGTCGAGCACCTCGGCGGTAACTTTGTCCGAACGGATGATAATTGCATTCACGTCGGCTACGGCCTTCACGAAATCTGCCTGCTCGGCATACTTCTCGAGCAGGACGACCTCATGGCCGCCTTTTTCGAGTATGTCTTTGATCCCGGCCACCGCTGCGGCGGCAAAGGGTTTCTGGGTTGCTATGAGAACTTTCATTTCTTGAGAGCTTCGAATTCCTTCATTGCTGCGGTGAGGGCCTCGACATCTTCCTGGGTGCAGGCATTGTAGAGCGATGCACGGAACCCGCCTACGGAGCGGTGGCCCTTGATACCCACTATGTTCTTACTCTTGGCGAATGCGAGGAACTCATCCTGCAGGGCCTCGTAGCCGGGAGCCATGACGAAGCAGACGTTCATGATGGAACGGTCTTCCTTCTCGGCGGTTCCTACGAACAGAGGGTTGCGATCGATCTCGGCGTAAAGCGTTGCAGCCTTCTTCTCGTCGATGGCGTGGATGGCGTCGATACCTCCTATGCCCTTGAGCCACTTGAGGGTCTCGTTCATCACGAAGATGCTGAACACGGGAGGAGTATTGAACATGGATTCTTTATCGAGGTGTACGCGGTAGTCGAGCATCGTAGGGATGTAGCGGCTGACCTTGCCGAGGGAATCCTTGCGGATGATGGCGAAAGCCACGCCGGCAGGGCCAGCATTCTTCTGGGCACCACCGTAGATCATTGCGTACTTGCTGACATCGACCTTGCGGCTGAGGATGTCGGAGGACATGTCGGCGATGAGGGGAACCGGGCAATCCATATCGTGCTTGATCTCGGTTCCGTAGATGGTATTGTTGGTGGTGATGTGGAAATAGTCCAGATCGGTAGGGATTTCATATCCCTTGGGGATGTATGTGTAGTTCTTATCCTTGGAGCAGGCAATGGCGTAGGCATCTCCCAGACCCTGTGCTTCCTTGAGTGCCTTATGCGCCCACACGCCGGTGTCCAGATAGGCAGCCTTCTTCTCGAGGTAGTTCATTGCCACATAGAGGAACTGCAGACTTGCTCCGCCGCCGAGGAACACGGTTTCATAATCCTCGGGGATGTTCAGGATCTCGCGCCAGAGGGCACGGGTCTCGTTCATCGTTTCTTCCCATTCCTTGGTCCTGTGGGAAATGGAAATAAGTGACACTCCGGTACCCTTGAAATCGAGAAGGGCCTCACGGGCATGATCGATGGCGACCTGCGGCAGAAGACAGGGGCCTGCGTTGAATACATGGATTTTGCTCATAGCATTAAATTGATTTTATCTTTAAAGATACCTAAATTTTCGATATGTTCCAAAAACTTCCTCTCTTTTGAGAGAGGAACCTCGACTTCGAAGCTGCAATCCCCCGAGAACTCGCGGGAGGCGACTTCCAGCCCGAGGGACTTGAGTCCGCTCATCACTGCCGGCATCAATTCATAACCGAAAGCGATGTTCCAGCGGCGGGCTGCCGTCTTCTGGACCAGTTCCGCCTTGTCGAGTGCGTCGGCGGTGGCGGATTTGTAGGCCCTGATGAGCCCGGGTACGCCGAGGAGAATCCCTCCGAAATATCGGACGACGACTACCAGCACGTTCTGCAGTCCGCGGGAATCTATCTGACCCAGGATGGGCCTGCCGGCAGTACCGGAAGGCTCTCCGTCGTCATTGGCGCGCCAAACCCCTTCTTTTGTGAGAAATGGCCCGCCCGGCCCGTCTTCCACCTTGGCGATGCGATATGAAAAGCAGTGATGCCTTGCCGCATGATGCTCCTTGCGTATAGCGTCCACGATGGGCTTGACTTCCCCTTCCGAAGTGATAGGAAATGCATAGGCGATAAAACGGCTGCCGCTGTCTTTGAACAGACCTTCAGATTGCGCGGCTATGCTCAGATATTTATCGGGCGAAAGCATAACCAAATTTAGCAAAAATCTTGTATATTCGCATCGTATTTGAAAATTAGTTAGAAGATGACATATCGTTACCGCGTAACACTAGAAGGCATCAAAGGTTTTTTCAGAGTTTATCTTATAAACGGTTCGAACAGCCTTTACACACTGCACAAACAGCTCCGCGCCGATCTTGAATTCCCTCAGGATCAGCAGATTCTTTTCAAAGCTTTCGACGAGGCCGGACAAGTTGCAGGTCGTTTTGCCCTGATGCCCCTCCCCGGCAACAAAGCCGTCGATGAGGTAAGCATAGCTGATACTGTGAAGGCCGGTATTGTGAAATTTGTCTACTTCTACGATGTGGTTTCCAAGAAGAGCGTCACCATCACCTTCGAAGGCGAGGATTTCTCCAAGGACGTGCAGCTCCCTGTCTGCGTGGAAACCAAGGGGCCTCTTCCAATTGAATTCGAGCACGGCTACGTGGCCTTCGAAGATCTTCCCGACAACCGTCGCCGCCTGCCCGGCGAGAAGCCTTCGGGCATTCTTGGCATGCTTGGCCTGGACGAGGATGATGACGACGACGAAGACCTCGATGACGAGGATTCCGACGAGGATTCCGACGACGATCTCGAAGAAGAGGACGTCATCTACGACGAGAACGAATAGATTTACATTGCTGAATAGAAACGG
>JAFZJI010000011.1 GCA_017552105.1 Bacteroidales bacterium
ACGCTACAGAGCAACAGGGGCATATCGAGGGCATAGAACTGGTCATAGACCAGCATGTTGCAGTCGGAGCCCTTGGTGAAGGGATGTCCCTTGACCCTGCGCCAGTATTCGTCCGCCAGGGCCGAATCCGCCGGATCGGAGAAGTATTTGAAACCGGCCTCTCCCAGGATGATGGGCTTGTCCACCATCGCCTTAAGTTCCTTCAGCCTTTCGCAGAACTCCCCGCTGCGCACGTAGCGCTGCCCGGGATAGGCATGCATACCGTATATACCCACCTCCGGCACACCCTCTACCGTGGCCTTCAGCCATCCGGCATAGTCGTATTCCGAGGCAGGGTTCCTATAGTCGATTACTGCATCGGGGCCTGCCAGAGTCACATTCTTCAAGGAAGGATACTTGTCCATCTCCGCCCGGAACCTGGCAACCATCTTGCGCCAGAAGGCGAAATCGCCGTCGGTGGAAGCCCAGTTGCCATCGGGTTCGTTGAAGATGACGAAGTGCTTGATGCAGTCGAAACCGTTGTCGCCCACCAGCCAGTCCAGATGACGGACGGAGGCCTCGACCCACTTTCCGGAGCCTTTCATTGCCCAGGTAGGAGGGTTGTATTCGCCGTAGACCACCATCACCCCGCGGCTCTGGCAGTACGAGAGCAGTTTCTTGATGTTACCTGAATTGCGTTCGTGGTCGAAGTTCTTGCCGTCGTAATAGGTGAAAGGGCTGTTGATCATGCAGCGCACATACTGCGGCCGCATGTAGTCCAGACGCTCGTACAATGTATTCCAGTCTTCGTCCGAAAGCTGACAGCCCCAATCGGCGGCTTCGTCGTAAGGGTCCCACTCCACCCCGTTCCCGAGGTAGCAGGGATTGATTATCTCTTCCGTCACGGTCACGCCGACCTTGTCGGCACAGGACACGAGGGGGAGCAGCATGCAGGCCAGACTCAATAACATGGCAGGAGTGGTTTTCATTTTATGACAACGTTTTCAGCAGGTGAGTACATGTCGGGAAGATCCGAGCAGAAAAAGGTATCCTGGCGGTCATACATCTGTATGAAACTATCCACGGACACATGACCGGGATACACCGAGAAGAAGTGGGTTCCCTGCTCGATGGGGTCGTACTTGTTGCGCCAGGTAACCAGCAGGCTCATCTTGCGGCCGGCCATGGGTGCTGCGATGTTGGTGAACCAGTAATCCGCGTTCTTCAGGCCTTCCACTCCGGTTTCGGTGACGCCGGCAGGCTTCTTCTTGTTGGTAGAGAGTTTGCTCAGGACCTTGAGGTTGTTCACGAACACATTGTTGTTGATGCCGTGGTAGCAGTCCATGCCGATGAAGTCCACGTAATCATCCCCGGGCCAGCGGAACAGGAAATCGCTCTCGACCTTCTGGGAGTCCATCTGGGGGGATATGGCATAGATGAAATTGTGCACTCCGGCGGCCTTCATATAGTCCACGAAGTAACGCCAGAGGGCCACGAACTCGCTGTCGCTTGCACAGAGGGTCCCCCACCAACTCCATTTTTCGGTATGCTCATGGAAGGGACGGATGATTATAGGGATGGTCTTGCCGTCGCTGCCCTTGAAGCTCTTGGCGAGCTCGGCCAGACGGTCAAGCCATTCGTTGAAGGTACGGCGGGTTTCACTTCCATCCTTGAGGATTTCGGCTGCGACACGCACAGGCTTGCTCTGATCTATCCAGGAATCGTCCCCGTCGAGGGGATTGTCCATATGCAGGCAGGCCATCACCACCATTCCGCGGTCGTAGGCCTCCTTGACCAGTTTCTTGCGCAAGGCATTGTCATCGGCCTCCGAGAGGTCGTCGTACCTGTCATCCATAAGGGTGGACAGGTCGAGGGCATATACGGCGGGATAGTCGCCGCACACGTCCTTGGTGTCGGATCCGCCTTCGGTGCCATACCACTTGCGGCCATACATCAGGTCGTCGTGGTGCCCGAACATCCAACCATGTTCCCTGATAGCCCACAGGTTGGAATAGAGGGCCTTGGTTTCGGCCGTAGCTTGAGGATCCACCATGGTGAGTTCCACGGTGTCGTTATCCGGCCCGGGGACGGGATCGTTATTCTTTTTGTCGCAGCTCCACAGGAGCGACGCCGCAAGCATTGCGGCAAGAACTAATCTTTTCATCATTCAACTATTATGTTTTCCGCCATTACGTACATGTCGGGAAGGTCTTCGCAAAAGAAAGTATCGCTGCGCGCGTACATCTCCCGGAACGATTCCTCGGAAGGATGGCCGGGGAATACCGAGTAATACACGTCGTATTCGCCTATGGGATCGTATTTGTTGCTCCAGGTCACCAGCATGCTCATATTGCGGCCGGCCATGGGCGCGGCGATGTTCCTGGTCCAGTAATCGGCCGCCTTGAACCCTTCGACACCTATCTCGGTTACTCCGGCCGGCTTCATCTTGGCTTCGGAAACCTTCTTGAGCAGTTTGAGATTGTTGAGGAATACGGTATTGTTGATGCCGAGGTAGCAGTCCATTCCCATAAAGTCCACATAGTCGTCGCCAGGCCAGCGGTAAGTGAAATCCCCTTCTGCCTTGGATTCGTTCATAGCCGGGGAAATCGCATAAATGAAACTATGCACTCCGCGGGCCTTCATTCCGTCCACCAGGAAGCGCCAGAGCCTTATGTACTCGTCGGCCGTGGTGCAGGAACAGCCCCACCAGCTCCATTCGTGCCCGTGCTCGTGGAAGGGGCGCAGGATGATGGGGATCTGCACTCCGTCGCTTCCTTTGAGGCTTTTGGCGAGCTTGGCGAGATTGTCCAGCCAGGTATTGAAGAGCAAGTTGGTTTCGCTGCCGGTCTTAAGGATTTCGGCAGCCACCTGATTGCTTGCGTTGTAGTTCTTGTCACCGTATCCGGCACCGTTTAGGGGATTGTTAAGATGCATGCAGGCCATTACCACCATTCCGCGGTCGTAGGCTTCCTTGATGGTGCGGCGCTTGACATCGTTGTCAAGAGTATCCTGCAGGGCTGCCTTGCGCCCGTCCATGAAGGAGGCCACATCCACCGCATATACGGCGGGATAATCCCCGCACACCTCCTTGGTGTCGGAGCGGCCTTCGACGTGCTTCCAGCTACGGCCGTTGAGCAGGTCGTTCTGGTGTCCGAACATCCATCCCTTGGACTTGATAGCCCACAGATTGGAATAGAGAGCCTTAGTTTCCGGAGTGGCATCGGCATCGGAGAGGCTGAGCGTAAGCGTTTTCGGGGCCTCTTCTTTCTTCGCAGGCTCGTCCCCCTTGCAGGAAAAGCAAAGGGGGACGGCTGCGAGAAGTATCAGTAGCAAATGTCTTGACATTATTCGGTAGGAATCTGCTTTTGGAATACCATCACATAGAGCAGAGGGCTGTTCACGAACCTATCGTAGTCGGTCCACTCGTATGAGATATCCTCAGAAGGTGCATCGGCAAGAGGCAGGGCCAGGGCCATGCATCCCTCGGGGATGTCCAGAGCCGTCTTCCCGAGTAACTCGTAACTGCCAGGAAGCAGCAGAGGGACATTGTAGCTGAGTACGCCCTTGAGCCTGACAGAGACCGAGCCGCCTTCCGAGAGGGATTTGTCGTCCGGATTGTAGACGTAACTGGTCTCGGTATGAGGCAGCCAGCCATACCACTGACTGCAGTCGATGGGAGGATCCACTTTTACTCCGGACTTCGAGCCGACATAGAGGTAATCCCAATAGGCCCCGTCGGCGCCCGGCGAATAAAGCAAACCTCCGTTCAAGGCACCTTCCGATGCGGGGGTGAAGGTCAGTATGTTGTCGAGTTCCTTGCTGCAATTGTTCCAGCACCAGCTCTTGGTAGGAGCCTGATCCTTGGTGATGCGGTTGACGGCACCGCCATAAACCCATAGTTCCTTGACCTTCCAGTCGCCGGGCAGGTCGAACACAGGAGCGGGTTCGGGAGGCGTTACGGTATTCTTCCCCTCGGTACCCACGGTTGCTGCAGCTGCGGGAATCGAGCTGACGGGGGTGACCAGTACGAAGAATGCCCTGGGCCTCTTGGCGAACTTGTCATAGTCGGTGTAGATGTTGGTCCAGTCGTCCTTGGTGCCGTCCACGCTGGGAGTATAGGTGAAGAGGAAGGCCTTCTTGGCAATAGTGATCTTCACGTCGCGGGAGTCGTCCTTATACACGTCATAGGTTCCGGAATCGACGAACACGCCCTTGGTAACCACGCCGTTGGCATCGGTGAAGCTGATGGTATTATTGGTATAATCGCGCACCCAGGTGCTTTCACCGACGGGAATCTTGCGGTAGTACTTGTGCAGGTCGATATCGGTATCGCCCTCCTTGTTGTTCGCCGCAGCGTAGAGGCAGTTCCAATGCTTTCCGTCGAATCCGCCGTAGTGTATGCACTTGCCGGTGGTGTTTCCGTCGGGAAGTATCTCGTCGAGGGTGAATTCCAGATAGTCGTCATACTCGGCACCCGGGCCGTGACCATTATCATACCAGCACCAAGGTTTCTTGGTGGGATTCACTAGCGCGCAGCCACCGAACTCGGGGCCTGTACCGCCCCATACGCGGCAGCTGTCGAGGGAGTATTTACCCACGATGGTTTCGGTGAATTCCTTCATTATGACCGTATAGTCGCGGGACTTGCCGGTTTCGGATGTAACCGTAATGACAGGTGCCGCACCGGAGAAATCGATGATTGCGCCACGCTCCACGTTGCAACTCGCCTTGTAAGAGAGTTCGAGGGTTTCGAGCGTAACCTTGGACATATCCGGCACAAGGTCCGTGGCAAGCTGGACGTTGACGGTTCCGGTGGATTCATCCACATCTTTCACTACAGCAAGGCCTGCCTGACCGGCGAACTTGATGTTGAGAATCCTGTGGTCGTTGTTCCAGCTGCCCTCTTCCACCTGCGCCCAAGGATCCTTGGTGCACGCGCTCAGCAATGCCAGAGCGCCTAAGGCTATGAATAATATACTGCGTTTCATAACTACTTGATGTTAGGGTTGAGGTCGGTCTCGATGGACGGAATAGGATAGAAGAGCACGTCAGCCTCTTCCGTGATGCCCTGCTCCTGCACCGCGGTCACGGTATGCAGACGGCCGGTACGGCGGAGGTCGTAGGTGATGTTGCCTTCGAAAGCAAGTTCATAGACGCGCTCCCTGATGACGGCCGCGCGGAAATCCGCAACGGAAAGGCCGGGAGTCAGGTCGCCCAGGCCAGCCCTGTTACGTATGAAGTTCACCAGCTCATAGGCTTTGGCGGTAGGACCTGCAGCCTCGGCATACATAAGGGCCACGTCCGAGTAACGGAGCAGATAAGGCTTGGTGGAAGTCTTGTCGCCGTTGAAACCGGGGTCGATGTACTTGCGGCAGAAAGGATAGGAAAGGGAGCCGGGATAAGCGGCCACTACCGCACCGGAAGCGTCGTAAACTTCCTTGCAGATGAGCCAGTCCTTGCGGAGGTCTCCGGCTGCATAGGAATTGTAGAAGGCAATGTTGGTCTTGTATTCCGACCATCCGTCGTGGGTGGCGATCATCTTGTCGCTGTCGCCCTGTTTGAGATAGACGGTACCTCCGGAGATATAAGGGATGTACATCTTCGAAATCTTGGAGTACTGGCCCTCGGTCTCGCCCGTGCGGTCCATGCTCATAATGAAGATGTGCTCGGGGCCGTCAGGATAATCCACGTCGTAGATGTGCATCAGGTCGGGGTCGAAGCCATAGGTCTTCTGCTCGGGATTGTCCACGACCTCGCCGGCATACTGCGCAGCCTTGGCGTAGTAATCATCCACGCTGAAGCTCATCTCGGAGTACTGGGGCACTCCGTAGGCCTTGGCGGAAGCGAGGTAGAGATAAGCCTTTGCCAGGAAAGCCTGGGCTGCAGCCTTGTCCACGCGACCGGGTTCCGGTTTGGCATAATAGGGCAGCAGTTCGATGGCATCCTCAAGGTCGGAGATTATGTATCCCCACATCTCGTCCAGGTTTTCGGGGAGGCCGGCCTGGGTGTCTTCGAGCCTGGAAACCATGCTCATATGAATGGGCACGCGGCCGAAGTTGCGGGCAAGGTTGAAGTAGGAATAAGCACGCATGAAGTAGGCCTCGCCGGTGAAACGGTTGCGTATGCCTGCGTCGATA
>JAFZJI010000071.1 GCA_017552105.1 Bacteroidales bacterium
ATCGCCATCCCCGTAATGTTCAACTACGGCATCGAACTCGTTGACGGAATCAAGGTCGTTCCTTATCTTGGCCCCACCCTCAGCTATGGCATCAGCGGTGTTGTCAAAGGCGGTGGCTCCTTATTCGGCCTCACCCTCACCACCGGCGAAGTCAACCTCTATGGCGACAACTCAACCTATGCACCCTTCGACATCCTCGTCGGTGGCGGCGTAGCCCTCGACGTGATGGATATGGTCCGTGCTTATGTCGGCTACAACATCGGCCTTCTCGACCGTAACACCGCCGACGACGCAGTCCTCAAGGCAAGCGGCGTCAACTTCGGCGTAGCATATCTGTTCTAGAAGGACTCAAATAAAAAGAGGCTGGTCAATTTGGCCAGCCTCTTTTTTTTGCCATTGCGCCTGGAGCGTATTCTTCTAACACTCAAGCACTTACTTTAAATGCCTGCCGTGAAAACACGGCAGGCATTTAAAGTAAGTTGCAGATAGCCAATTGGTTGAGCTCCAGGGATCAACGATCAATTATCTTCTTTCATGAAGAACTTCCAGTGGAAAATCAGCAAGTAGAACGCGCCGACCGTAACACAGGAATCCGCGAAATTGAAGACCGGGCTGAAGAAAATCACCTCGCCGGCGGCATTATGAATCAGAGGGAAGAAGAACATATCGACCACGCGGCCGAACATAAAAGGAGCGTAATCCCAGAAAAGACCATAGAAGAGGCAGTCGATGATGTTTCCAAATGCACCGGCGGTAATGAGCGTAAGCCCTACCAGAACTCCCGTAGGAGCCTTCTTGTGGCGGTCCAACGAAGATATCCACCAGCACAGTGCGCCGAACAGCACGATGCGGAACGCCGACAGCAGGAACTTGCCCACGGAGCCTCCGAACTTCATGCCGAAGGCCATGCCCTCGTTCTCCACGAAGCACAGCCGGAACCAGTTCCCGATTACCGGAATCTGTTCGCCGAGAGTCATGTTGGTCTTGACCAGATACTTTACCACCTGGTCGATGACCACTAACAATATTCCAAGCACGAGCAGTCTCGTGCCTCTGGAAACTTTCATAGCCTCTAGTTCTTTCCTTGCTTGGCAAGCATCTCCTTAGCCTCGACGGTAAGGGTTGCATGAGGAACCAGGCGCAGCCTCTCCTTGGGGATGAGGTTGCCGGTAACACGGCAAATGCCGTAGGTCTTGTTCTCGATACGGACCAATGCCGCTTCGAGGTTCTTTATGAACTTGTACTGACGCTGTGCGAGCTGACTTGCCTCTTCCTTGGTAAGCTGGTTGGCACCATCGTCCTCGACAGTGCGGAAGGTAGGTGAAGTATCCTCGATGTCATTGTTCCCTCCGTGCATCACGACTCCCCTGAGAGTGTTATACTCGGCCCTGGCCTTCTCCAGCATACCCTCGATGATCTGCTTGAATTCGGCAAGTTCTTCATCGGAGTAGCGTGTTTTTACCTGTTCTTCTGCCATAATAATATTATTTACGTGTTACTAGAATCTTGATAGTTCCCTCATTCCACTCGACCTCGCTGCCTTCGCCTTCCTTGGCAAGGGTAACGCCCAATGCAAGGGTCTGAGATGCGATATAATCTTTGAAATCGGCCAAGGCCGCTTCAATTTCGTCGTATGCCTGACCGTCGGTGATGATGTTCACGTCCACACGGTCCGTAACCTCGAATCCACTGTCCTTGCGGAGGTTCTGGATGCGGTTGATGAGTTCGCGGGCGGTACCTTCCTTAACCAGGGCATCACTCAGCTGGATGTCGAGGGCGATGGTAAGGGCGCCTTCGGATGCCACGAGCCAGCCCGGCATATCCTCGGAAGTGATTTCATAATCCTCCGGGATAAGGACCACATCCCCTGAAGGAAGGGCCAGGGTATATTCGGAAGATGCCTGGATGGCGGAAATCGTTGCCTGGTCCAACTTGGCGAACGCGGCGGCGATCTCCTTCATCTGGGTGCCGTATTTCTTGCCCAGCACTCGGAAGTTGGGCTTGATCTTCTTGGTGATGATACCGGTGGTATCGGAGAGGAACTCTGCCTCCTTGACGTTCACCTCGGCGAGGATCAGGTTCTTCACCAGTTCGAGACGGGCACGGACCTCGTCGGAGATGACGGGAATCAGCATCTTTGCGAGAGGCTGACGGACCTTTATGTTCACCTTGCGGCGGAGGGCCAGCACCAGCGAAGTTGCCTTCTGAGCCAGTTCCATGCGCTGCTCGAGTTCGGGATCGATGAGAGACTCGTCGGCCTCGGGCATCCTCTCGAAGTGCACGCATTCGGCTCCGGGAACCAGGTCGAGCCAGAGTTCGTCGGCGTAGAAGGGTGCGATAGGTGCGGAGAGAAGGGTAACCGTCTTGAGTACTCCGTAGAGGGTTTCGTAGGCTGCCTGCTTGTCGGGCGTGAGTCCGCCTCCCCAGAAGCGCTTGCGGTTCAGACGCACGTACCAGTTGGAGAGATGGTCGCAGACGAAGGTCTGAATGAGGCGGCCTGCGAGGGTGATGTCGTAGTCTTCGTACGCGGCACGCACGTCGCGGATCAAACTGTTCTGCAAAGAAATTATCCAGCGGTCGATCTCGGTGACGGCAGCGCCGTTCACGGAAGTTTTTTGAGCGGGCCCGTGCGTGGCGGTAGCGGAGTGAACGGCAGTGCCGTCACCTGCAGGTTGCCAGCCATCTACGTTCGCATAAAGCGCGAAGAAGGAGTAGGTATTGTAGAGCGTACCGAAGAACTTGCGGCGAATCTCATCGACACCCGCCTCGTCGAAACGCAGATTATCCCAAGGCTGGGCATTGGTAAGCATATACCAGCGGAGGGCATCCGCACCGTATTTGTCGAGCTGCTGGAAAGGATCCACGGCATTCCCGAGACGCTTGCTCATCTTGTTGCCATCCTTGTCGAGCACGAGGCCGTTGGAGATGACGCGCTTGAAAGCAGGCGTGCCGCTCACCATGGTATGGATGGCATGCAAGGTATAGAACCAGCCGCGGGTCTGGTCGACACCTTCGGCGATGAAGTCGGCGGTGCTGCCGAAATCGGGGCTGTCGATGCCGCGGAGGCCGGTCTGTGCGTAAGGCATGGAACCGGAATCGAACCAGACGTCGATCAGGTCGCTCTCGCGGACCATCTTCCTGCCCGAAGGGCTTACGAGGAAGATATTGTCGACATAAGGCCTGTGGAGGTCGATGAGGTCGTAGTTGGCCTTGCCCATATCGGCGGGATCGAAGCCCTTGTCCTTAAGAGGATTGGAAGCCATGAACCCGGCGGCGACGGCCTTGTCGATCTCGGCATAGAGTTCCTTGACACTGCCTATGCAGATTTCTTCTTTCCCGTCCTCGGTGCGCCAGATAGGCAGAGGAGTACCCCAGAAGCGGCTGCGGCTGAGGTTCCAGTCCTGGATATTCTCGAGCCATACCCCGAAACGGCCGGTGCCGGTGGATTCCGGCTTCCAGCGGATCTGGTTGTTCAGGGCCACCATCTCGTCCTTTACGGCAGATGTGCGGATGAACCAGGAGTCGAGGGGATAGTAGAGGATGGGCACGTCGGTGCGCCAGCTATGAGGATAGCTGTGGGTATGTTTCTGTATGCGGAAGGCCTTGCCCTGGCTCTTGAGCATGACGCAGAGGTCGATGTCGAGGGTAGGGTCGTCCTTTCCGAGAGGGGCCTGCTTTGCGAACTGGCGGAAGAAGTTCTCGATTGCGTTCTTCACATAGCGGCCTTCGAATTCTTTGTAGGAAGGATCGACGGATGCGGCCACATAGGCGGGATCCAGGTCCTCCAGGCGGTAGAAGCGGCCCTGACGGTCCACCTGGGCCTGAGGATTGCCGTCGCGGTCGATGACCATCAGAGGGACTATTCCGGCGGCGGTGGCGACTTTCTTATCGTCAGCACCGAAGGTGGGTGCGATATGCACTATGCCGGTACCGTCCTCGGTGGTGACATAGTCGCCCAGGATGACCTCGAAGGCTTTTCCGTCCGGCTTGAACCAAGGAATGAGCTGCTTATAGCGGATTCCTGCCAGTTCGGTACCCTTGAACTTGCCGGGGAGCACCTCGTAAGGGATCTTGTCCCCGAACCAGGTGCCTACCAACGCCTCGGCGACCACGTAGACCGCCTCGGCCCCGGTGTAGGGGTTGGTGGACTTCACGCGCACATAGTCGATCTTGGGGCCGACGCAGAGTGCGGTATTGGAGGGAAGTGTCCAAGGAGTGGTGGTCCAGGCGAGGAAGAAGACCTTGCCATCCCCGAAGAGCTTGGCAGATGCGGCATCCTCCACGACCTCGAACTGCACGGTGGCAGTGGTATCGGTCACATCCTTGTAGCATCCGGGCTGGTTGAGCTCGTGGGAGCTGAGTCCGGTGCCGTCGGTAGGAGAATACGGCTGTATGGTCTTGCCCTTGTAGAGCAGGCCCTTGTCGTATATCTTGCGGAGCAGATACCAGAGAGTCTCGATGTAGCGGTTGTCGTAGGTGATGTACGGATCTTTCATATCGACCCAGTAACCTACGCGCTCTGTCATATTCTCCCACTCCGCGGTGTATTTCATGACCTCCTGACGGCAGGTACGGTTGTACTGCTCGACGGTGATCTTGCTGCCGATGTCGGCCTTGGTGATGCCGAGTTTCTTCTCCACGCTGAGCTCGACGGGGAGCCCGTGGGTATCCCAGCCTGCACGGCGGCGGACCTTCCA
>JAFZJI010000072.1 GCA_017552105.1 Bacteroidales bacterium
AGGCGAATTCAACAACTGGAAGAGGGCGGAAGCCTGGGCCCTCAGCCCCATTGGCAATGGCAACTGGGAAATAAAGCTCCCTGCCATGTTCCTCCGCCATGGCGAACTCTACAAACTCTTCGTGGAGTGGCCCGGAGGAGGTGCCGAAAGGATTCCGGCATATGCCACCAGGGTAGTCCAGGATCCGGAAACCAAGGTCTTCAGCGCCCAAGTCTGGGACGTTGAACCCTATGTGTGGAAACACAAGAAAGCAGGCAAGCGCCCCAACCCCCTCATCTACGAATGCCACATAGGAATGAGCTCCGAGGAGGAGAAGGTGGCATCGTTCGACGATTTCCGTACGCAGGTCCTTCCGAGGGTTCACAAGCTCGGATACGACGTGCTTCAGATAATGGCCCTGCAGGAGCATCCTTACTACGGATCCTTCGGCTACCAGGTCAGCAGTTTCTACGCTCTCAGCTCCCGTTTCGGGACACCCGAGCAATTCAAAGCCCTTGTCGATGAAGCTCATGCCCGCGGGATAGCGGTCATCATGGACATAGTACATTCCCACGCAGTATCCAACGAAATCGAAGGTCTCGGCCGCCTGGACGGCAGGGAAGACCTCTACTTCTATCCGGGAGAGGCCGGACATCATCCTGCCTGGGGATCCCGCTGCTTCGACTACGGCAAGGACGCAGTCAAATACTTCCTCCTATCCAACTGCAAATACTGGATGGAGGAATACCATCTGGACGGTTTCCGATTCGACGGAGTGACCTCCATGCTCTACTGGGACCACGGTCTGGGGACGGACTTCGGCAACTACGACATCTACTTCGGTCAGGGAGTGGACGAAAATGCCGTGGCCTACCTCGGGCTCGCCAATGCCCTTATCCATGAAATCGATCCCGACGCGATCACCATCGCGGAAGACGTGAGCGGAATGCCCGGCCTGGCAGCACCTGTGGCTGCGGGCGGAGTGGGTTTCGACTTCCGCATGGCCATGGGAATCGCCGACCACTGGATCAAGTGGATAAAGGAGAAGAGCGATGAGCAGTGGAGCCCGGGAGAGATCTGGTACGAACTCACCAACAAGCGTGCGGACGAAAAGACAGTCAGCTATGCTGAATGTCACGACCAGGCGCTGGTGGGCGACAAGACCATCATCTTCCGCCTCATCGACAAGGAGATGTATTTCTCGATGGACAAGGGAAAGCAGAACCTGACGGTGGAACGCGGCGTGGCACTGCATAAGATGATACGTCTGGTTACCGCCGCTACGGCAGGCGACGGATATCTAAACTTCATGGGCAACGAATTCGGCCATCCGGAGTGGATAGACTTCCCCAGGGAAGGGAATTCGTGGAGTTACGCCCATGCCCGGAGACTCTGGTCGATAGCCGACGACGACTCCCTTTTGTACAAGGGGCTCGAACTGTTCGACAGGGATATGGTACGGTTCATCCATAAAAACCGGCTGCTCAGCGAGAAACCCGTACTGCTCACCGCCGACGAACAGAAGGGAATACTCGTTTTCCTACGGAAAAATTGTATCTTTGCATTGAATTTCAACCCGACAAGCTCCTTCGGAGACTACGGTTTTTCGGCACCGGAAGGCGAATACGGACTCGTGTTCAGCACCGACGATGTCACATACAACGGACAAGGCAGACTCTCGGCCGCGGAAAAGCACTTCAGCATGGATCAGAAGTGCCCCAACGGCAATCAGGAGTTTGACCATACTTTGTACCTGTATCTGCCAAGCAGATGCGCAGTCGTGTTGAAAAAAATAAAATAGCTTATGGCGTTCTTAAAATTCAATAAAGCGGAACTCGTGAACCTCTCCTACTCCTTGAAGAGGGAAATCATCTGCGTCAACAAGACGGGAGCTTATTGCAATACCAGTATCGTCACTTGCAATACCCGCCGCTACCACGGCTTGCTCTCGGTCACCCTCGACCGTTTCGGGGGCGACAAATACCTGCTTCTGTCCGCCATCGACGAATCGTTCATAGTGAACGGGAAGCAGTTCAACCTGGGTATCCACTGCTACGGAGACATCTACGAACCCAGGGGGCACAAATACGTGGTGGATTTCAGCGCCGATCCCATCCCCTCCATCACCTACAAGGTGGGCGATATCGTATTCCGCAAATCCCTTCTGCTACTCCCCGACAGCGACCGTCTGCTGATCAAATACGAACTGCTGGAGAGTCCCGGGGCGGCCGAAGTGATCATCAAGCCCTTCCTCGCTTTCCGCAACATACACGCCCTTACCAGCAAGAACGACGATGCCAACCAGGACTATACTCCTGTGGAGAACGGAGCCAAGTTCCGTATGTATCCCAGCTTCCCCGACCTGGTACTCCAGACATCTTCGCCCGCTGCGGTCTACAAGCACAACCCCGAATGGTATTTCGGCATCACATATTCCGACGAATACCGCCGCGGTTTCGATTGCAAGGAAGACCTCTTCGTGCCCGGCAGTTTCTCGCTCAAGATGGGCAAAGGGGATTCGGTCGTAGTTTCGGCATCGCTCAAGGAAGAGAATCCTTCCTACTTCAAGCGCTGCTTCTCCAGGGCCTACGAGAAAGCCCCCGTCATCGACAACTACCGCGACCTCCTTGCCAGATGGGCGAACCTGTTCATCTGCAACCATAACGGCCGCAAGCGCGTGACCGCCGGCTTCTCCTGGATGTACACCGGGCTCCTGCGCGAGACCCTCATCTCCCTGGCAGGGCTCACCCTCTACGCCAACGGCGATACCAAGACCTTCGAGGAAGTACTCGACAACCTGATATCCGACGAGCAGGAACGCCTGTTCCGCCGCACCACCCAGGTCGAGGCCCCTCTGCTCCTGGTGCCCGCACTGCAGAACTACATCGCATACGGGGTTTCCCCTTCGCAGGTCTGGAAGAAGTACGGGCTGATAGTCCGCGGCATACTGGAGAGTTATCTCCCCGGGCGTCGCCGCGAGGTGACCATGCATCCCAACGGACTGCTCTGGGCCCAGATGGACAACGTGGCCCTCAGCTGGATGAATGCCTACATCAACGGCGTGCCGGTTACCGAGCGTGCCGGATACCAGGTGGAGACCAACGCCCTCTGGTACAACGCCATCTGCTTTGCACTCGACATGGAATACAAGTACGGCTCGGCAGCATCCTTCGTAAAGGAATGGGCTCCCATCCGCGACCTCGTGAAGGATAACTTCACCAGGACCTTCTGGAATGCCCGCCGCGGCTGCCTCGCCGACTACGTAGATAACAACGGACAGAATACGGACGTCCGTCCTAATCAGCTGATAGCCCTCTGGGTAAAGAATTCTCCTCTGGACGAAGAACTCCATCCTTCGGTTTTCAAGGTGGTGTCCGCCGAACTGGAGACTTCCAGGGGAATCCGTACCCTTTCGCCCCGTGACGTGAAGTACAAGAACGTGTACGAAGGCTCGCAGGTGGAGAGGGATCTCGCATACCACCAGGGAAGCACCAGGCCCTTCCTGCTGGAATACTATGTGTCGGTTGGATACCGCATCATAGGCCCCAGCTTCCGCAAGAAAGCGGAGTGGCTGTGCGAAGGCTTGTATGAGGACCTGAGCAAGCACGGTGTAGCAGCCTTCAGCGAACTTTACGACGGAGATCCGCCGCAGGAGCCGCACGGAGCTATAGCCTCGGCGCTTAGCACCGCAGCCCTCCTGGCGGTCGACTACATAACAGACATTTATTCCAAGGAGGAAAAGAAATGAGAGTTCTGATGTTCGGATGGGAGTTTCCCCCGCACATTGCGGGAGGGCTCGGGACTGCCTGTGAAGGTATAGTCAAGGGACTCGCGTACAATGGTGTCGAGAGCATCTTCGTGATGCCTTCCGCCACCGGCGACGAGGACCAGAGTGCAACCCGCATCATCAATGCGAGCGATGTGGCGGTGGAGAGTTTCACCGGCACCGTGGATGAGTTTCTCGACAAGGTGAAATTCATCCATGTCGATTCGAACCTGATTCCCTACGCCGACCCTGAAGAATTCTCCAAGATCGTCGAAGACGAGCGCGCACGTCAGATAAAAGACTTCCGCGTGAGCTTCGGACAGAAATACAAGTTCTCCGGAAAATACGGAGCGAACCTCCTCGAAGAGGTTGCCAGATATGCCATGGTGGGTGGCACCATCGCCATGCAGCACAAGGATGAGTTCGACATCATCCATGCCCACGATTGGCTCACCTACCTTGCCGGCATCGCCGCCAAGGAACTCACCGGCAAACCGCTGGTGGTGCACGTGCATGCGACCTCCTTCGACCGCGGGACCGACGACATGGTCGATTCCCGCGTGTATGCCATCGAACGCCGTGGCATGGAAGCCGCCGACCGCGTGGTGACGGTGAGCGACCTTACCCGCGGCATCGTGATAAACAAGTACGGCATCGATCCTTCCAAGGTCGTGACCGTGCATAACGCCGTCGACTTCAGCGGGCGCGAAAACCTCGAAGTGGAGCGCGGCGTACGCGACAAGGTTGTAACCTTCCTCGGGCGCATCACCTTCCAGAAAGGCCCCGAATACTTCATCGAGGCGGCTGCCAAGGTGCTCAAGCGCACCAAAGGCGTCCGTTTCGTGATGGCGGGCAGCGGCGACATGATGAACCGTGCCATCAGGATGGTGGCCCGTATGGGCATCTCCGACCGCTTCCACTTCACGGGCTTCCTCCGTGGAGCCGACGTGCAGAAGATGTTCGCCCTGTCGGATGTATATATCATGCCTTCGGTATCCGAGCCTTTCGGCATCTCGCCCCTCGAGGCCATGCGTACCGGAGTGCCATCGATCATTTCGCACCAGAGCGGTGCCGCAGAAGTGCTGCGCTACGCTCTCAAGGTAGACTTCTGGGATGTCGATGCAATGGCCGACGACATCTATGCGCTTCTTACTTACCCTGCACTTTCTCGCTTCGCGGCCGCGCAGGGATACGACGAAGTGAACGAGCTCAAGTGGAACAACGCCACAGCCAAGCTCAAGAGTGTTTATGAATCAGTCTTAGCCCAGTAGATATGAAAAAGCTTTGTTTCTATTTCCAGATACACCAGCCTGACCGCCTGCGCGTTTTCAGGTTCTTCGACATCGGAAAGGATTCTCATTATTACGATGACTTCGTGAACCGCACCATCCTGCGGCGTATAGCATCCAAGTGCTATCTTCCGATGAACGACCTTATCCTTAAGGCGATCCAGGAAAGCAAAGGCAAGTTCAAAGTGGCGTTCTCCATCACGGGAAGCGTCCTGGAACAGTTCGAGCGTTACTCTCCTGAGGTTATCGACAGCTTCAGGGCTTTGGCTGCGACCGGCAACGTGGAGTTCCTCTGCGAGACCTGCAACCACTCGCTCTCCTCGCTCAAGAGCGAGAACGAGTTCCGCCACCAGGTACTCAAGCACAAGGCCACCATCGAGCGTTACTTCGGCGTGACTCCGGTCACCTTCCGCAACACCGAGCTCATTTATTCCAACTCCATAGGAAAGACGGTGTATGACCTTGGATTCAAGACCATACTCACCGAAGGTGCCCGTCATATCCTCGGTTGGAAGAGCCCCAACTATATCTACAACAACGAGGCTAAGTCCTCGCAGAAACTGCTTCTGCGCAACTATACCCTCAGCGACGACATCGCCTTCCGCTTTGCCGGGTCCGGCCTCACCGCCGAGCAGTTCGTCGCGAAGGTGAATGCCGAAGAAGGCGATATCGTGAACCTCTTCATGGATTACGAGACCTTCGGCGAGCACCAGAGCGCAGAGAGCGGCATCTTCGACTTCATGCGTGCCCTCCCCAAGGCCGCACTGGCTGCCGGCATCAAGTTCGTCACCCCTTCGGAGGCGGCTTCCGGCATAAAGAGCATCGGCGCTCTCAGCGTTCCTCAGCCCATATCCTGGGCCGATGAAGAGCGCGATGTCACCGCATGGCTCGGAAATGAACTCCAGCAGGATGCTTTCAACAAGCTCTATTCGCTGGTGGAAAAACTATCGATTATCGACAATGCCGACCTGTGGGCCGATTTCGGCCGTCTGCAGGAAAGCGACCATTTTTACTATATGTGCACCAAGTTCTTCTCGGACGGTGATGTACACAAATATTTTAACCCTTACGACACTCCGTACGAAGCTTTCATCAACTATATGAACGTACTCAGTGACTTTATTATCAGAGTAAACGACGAATATGCAACCAAACATTGAGATCAGCAGGCCCAGCTGGTCCAGCGTGCGCGTGACGCGTCACCTGCCCGGCGAACTCGAGGGTCTGGAAAAGCTGTGCAAAAACCTATGGTGGTGCTGGAACGATAACGCGAAGGCCCTATTCAAATATATCGATCCGGATATCTGGCACCGTTCAGGGCATAACCCCATGGTTATACTGGACACGGTGTCGCTCAAACGATACAAGCAACTTTCGAAGGATAACAACTTCCTCGACAGGCTCCACTCCGTGATGAGTGAGTTCGACGCCTATATGGCGGAGAAGGATCGCCGCGGCAACCCTTCCATCGCATACTTCTGCATGGAATACGGCCTCGATTCCTCCCTCCAGATCTATTCCGGCGGCCTCGGCATCCTTGCCGGCGACTACCTCAAGGAAAGCAGCGACATGAACGTGAACCTGGTGGCAGTGGGGCTCCTCTACCGCTATGGTTATTTCACCCAGAAAATAACTCCTCAGGGCAACCAGGTAGCTGAATACAATGCCCAGGACTTCCTCAAGATCCCGGCCGATCCCGTGGTGGACGCCGAAGGCAAGTGGATTACCGTCAGCTGCCAGCTCCCCGGCCGCGAGCTTCATGCCCGCATCTGGAAAGTGCCGGTGGGCCGTACCGACCTATATCTTCTCGATACCGACTTCGAGGACAATCTCCCCGAGGACCGTCAGATTACCTATCAGCTCTACGGCGGCGACTGGGAGAACCGTCTGAAGCAGGAGATCCTGCTCGGCATCGGCGGTATCCGCGCACTGCGCGCCATAGGCCTGCATCCCACCATCTACCATTCCAACGAGGGCCACGCCGCCTTCATCGGCCTGGAGCGTCTGCGCGAGTATATGTTCGAGCAGAAGATGGATTACAGCGAAGCTATGGAACTGGTGCGTGCCAGCGGCCTCTTCACCACCCACACCCCCGTCCCTGCGGGCCACGATGCTTTCGAAGAGAGCATGATGTCGTCTTATTTCGGGCACTATCCTTCCCGTTTCGGCATCAGCTGGGAAACCCTCATGGGCCTCGGCAAGGTGAACGTGAGCGACCATAACGAGCGCTTCAGCATGAGCATCCTGGCAGCCAACTGCTCCCAGAATGTGAACGGCGTTTCCATGCTCCACGGCAAGGTCAGCCAGGATATCTTCGCGAACATGTACCCCGGATATCTGCCGGAGGAACTCCATATCAGCTATGTCACCAACGGTGTCCACTATCCTACCTGGGCATCCAGGGAATGGAAGGCCGTGCACGAGAAGGTGTTCGGGCCCGAATTCCAGACCCACCACTACGACAAGCGCTGCTTCGAGGGCATCTACAATGTGTCCGACGAGGAAATCTGGGACACCCGCAAGATCCTCAAGGCCGAACTCATCCGCATAATCAACGACAGGCTTTCCAACCCTGAGTACAGCAGCCACTATTCTCCCAGCGAGGTCGTGGCCATCAAGGAGAATCTCCGCGAGGACGTGCTCACCATAGGATTCGCCCGCCGTTTTGCAACATACAAACGTGCAACCCTGCTCTTCTCGGATCTCGACAGGCTCGATGCTATCGTCAATGACCCCAAGCACCCTGTGCAGTTCATCTTCGCAGGCAAGGCCCACCCGGCCGACAATGCCGGTCAGGACCTCATCAAGCAGATCATCGACATCTCCAAGCAGGACAGGTTCCTCGGCAAGATAGTTTTCGTGCCCGGATACGACATCTCTCTCGCCAAGCGTCTTGTGCAGGGCGTGGATGTGTGGCTGAACAACCCTACCCGTCCGCTCGAGGCCTCCGGTACTTCCGGCGAGAAGGCTTCGATGAACGGCGTCATGCACTTCTCGGTGCTCGACGGTTGGTGGGTCGAAGGATACAGGGAAGGATGCGGCTGGGCTCTCCCCATGGAGAAGACTTACGAGGAGAACGACTACCAGAACGAACTGGATGCAGCCAAGATCTACACCATCATCGAAAACGAGATAGCGCCCGCATACTACGGTAAAGACGCCCGCGGCATCTCGCCCGAATGGCTGACCTACATCCGCAACACCATCGCGCACGTAGCCTGCAACTTCACCACCAACAGGATGATGGAAGACTACTGCGTGCAATACTATCAGCCCCAGTACGACCGATTCAACTCCCTGCTTGCCGACGGATGCGCCAAGGCGCGTGAGATCGCGGCATGGAAGAAGAAGGTCCGTGATGCCTGGCCTTCTATCAGCATCCGCTCCTACTCGGCCCCGAATGCGGCATACGTGCTTTCGCAGAACAATCCTCTCGACAGCGAGGTCATCGTGGACCTTGCCGGCCTGAGCCCCGAGGATATAGGCGTGGAGATGATCTTCGCCGTGTCCGACAAGAAGAATGTCCTGCATATTCAGGAAACCATCGAATATGATGTAGTCCGCTTCGAAGACGGAGTGGCCACCTTCCATGCATCTATCATTCCCGAGCGTACCGGTATGTACCAGGTGGGTGTCAGGATGTATGCCAAGAACGCCCTCCTGCCTCACAGGATGGACTTCCCTCTGGTAAAATGGCTGTAGTTGCAACAGGATTCTTCGATGGCGTGCATATAGGCCATCGCTTGGTTCTCGAGACTCTCGTATCAGAAGCGCGCAAGCGCAACGAAGAGAGTCTCGTACTCACCTTCTGGCCGCATCCGCGCATAGTGCTGCAGGATGATGCCATGGGCCTGCGTCTTCTGAACACGTCTTCCGAAAAGCTCGCCCTTCTGGGCAGCCTCGGGATTGACAGGGTGGAACAGATAGAGTTCACCATGGAGTTCAGCCAGATGAGTACCCTGGAGTACCTCCGCGATTTCCTTATCGGGAAATACAATGCCTCCGCCATACTGCTTGGATACGATAACCGCATTGGCCACGACAACCTCACTCCGGAAGCTACCGCCGCCCTGGCGGAAAGCCTCGGGCTGGAGGTCATCCGTACCGAGAAAGTATCATCGGTGGGAATTGCAGTGAGTTCCACCAAGATACGCAATGCCCTCAAGGCCGGCGACGTAGCCCTGGCCTCCACCTACCTCTGCTACGATTACAACATTACCGGCGAGGTGGTACACGGCAAGAAACTTGGACGCACCATAGGATATCCCACTGCCAACATCGAACCCGACGAGCCTCTCAAGCTGGTTCCTGCCCTGGGAGTCTATCTCTCGCAGGTCCAGATAGGGGACAGGAGCTTCTACGGCATGACCAACATCGGTCAAGGTATGGAAACCCATATCTTCGATTTCGACGAGGATATCTATGGCCAGAACATACGTGTGAGTTTCCTCCAGAGGGTGCGGGACGAAATCCGTTTCGACAGCCTGGAGGATTTGAAAAAGCAGCTTCTGGAAGATGAGCAAAGTTGTAAAAATTTGTTAAATTTGTGAATTATGTCAGCTATACATTATATGAGCCAGGAAGGGCTCGATAAACTTAAGAACGAACTTGCAGAGGCACTTGCACAGCGCCCTGTCATTTCCGCGGCCATAGCGGAAGCACGAGAGAAAGGGGACTTGTCCGAGAACGCGGAATACGAATCCGCCCGTGAGGCTCAGGGCCTCCTGGAGCTCAAGATCGCTCAGCTCCAGAACCAGGTGGCAAACGCGAAGGTCGTGGATGCCTCCCAGCTCGGAACCGATAAAGTGCAGATGCTCAACAAGGTCAAGGTGCAGAACCTGTCTGCCGGTATGACCATGGAATTCACCATCGTAGGTGAATCCGAGGCCGATTTCTCCAAAGGACGTCTGGCTGCAACCACTCCTATCGCCAAGGCTCTACTGGGCCATGGCAAGGGCGAGGTGGTAGAAGCCCAGGTTCCCTCAGGTGTAATGAAGTTCAAGATCCTCGATATATCCCTCTGATATGGCAACCATTTTCACCCGCATAGCCAAAAGGGAGATTCCTTCCTACAAGGTAGCCGAGAGTGCGGATTTCTACGCATTCCTCGACATCAGCCCTCTTGCCGAAGGTCATACCCTGGTAATTCCCAAGAACGTGGAAGATGACTACATCTTCAACCTCGATCCCGCCGTGTACGAAGGGCTCTGGGCTTTCGCCCGCAAGGTGGCCGTAGCCCTCAAGGCCGCCGTGCCTTGCAAGAGGGTGGGAGTGGCCGTGCTGGGAATGGAAGTCCCCCATACCCACATCCATCTTGTCCCCCTCCAGACCGAGGGCGACCTCGACTTCCGCAAAAAGCGCCCGGAGGTCAGCGCGGAGCGTATGGCGGAGATAGCTAAATCGATACTCGCAGAATATGAAAAATTATAAGATTCTGGCGTCAGCGGCACTAGTGCTGGCCCTCACGGCCTGCCAGGGAGGCAAGGCCAAGCTTGACTGCACCGTTGCCGACGCCCCCGGATCGGCCCTGGTTCTCAAACAGCTGAACGGAACCATTACCGAGGTCCTCGATACCGTCAAGACGGATGCTGCCGGTCACTTCGCCTACAAGGTCAAGGTCGCCAAGGGCAATCCCGAATTCGTATATGTCTATAAAGGGGAGACCCGTCTTGCCTCGCTGCTCCTCGAGCAGGGAGAGAATGCCGTCGTTACGGCAGACACCCTCGGCAATTACGAGGTGTCCGGTTCGGAAGGCTCCATCCTGCTCAAGCAGGGGGACGACAACTTCCGCGAATATGCGGCCAAGCTGCTCGCTATGTCCCGTGACGGTGCCGAGCCCCAGGCCATCAACAAACTTTATGTTGACCATTACCGCCAGAGCGTGAAGTTCGTGCTCGGCAACAGCAAGTCGCTGGCCGTCATCCCCGTACTCTACGAGAACCTGGGTGGCAGTCTGCCCACCTTCGGCGGAGTCAACGACGCTCTCATCTTCCGCAGCGTATGCGATTCGCTGATGAACGTCTATCCCCAATCCAAGTATGTCCGCGCCCTGGACCAGGAGACTGCCCACAGGGAGCAGCTCTTCAGTCTGGACAAGCGTCTGAGCACCGCCCCCCAGAGGTCCTATCCTGAGCTCAGGATGCCTGCCGTGGACGGAAAGACCGCCGATCTGGACAGCCTCGGTGCAAAGTACACCCTGGTCTTTTTCTGGGATGACCGCGAAGCCACCCACAAGATATTCAATCTGGAGACGCTCAAGCCCATATACGAGCAGTACCATTCCCGTGGTCTGGAGATTTACGCAGTCAGCGTGAATCCGGACAAGTCCGCATGGGCCCAAGTGGTGAAGTCCCAGGAGCTTCCCTGGGTGAACGTGAACGACGGGCTCGGCACAGCCTCCCGTTCGCTCATCCTCTACAACGTTCGCAATGTGCCCGCCATTCTGATGGTGTCCGAGGATGGCATACAAGCCATCCCCGTGCGCGACAGGGCAGTGCGTAGTGAAGTCGGGAAGGTCCTAAAATAGCTTTTTAGGAGTAGTTGCTATAAACTGCTTGAGATAGAAGGGTTCGAAGTACGCTACGTCTTCGAACTCTTTTTTTTGCAGTTTCTGCATCGCGGGAGCAAGCATTGCGGATGCCTCGGGGCAGGTCTGGGTAAATGCGGCTGCAGGGAGGAAGCGGCACTTGTCGGCGGCATC
>JAFZJI010000073.1 GCA_017552105.1 Bacteroidales bacterium
AGCTATGTGTTTAACGAGGAAGAATATTGATTTAATAATCAAATAGTTATAGATACCTCCGCGTAGGCGCAATTGCACAATGGCGCGAAAAGGGACGGCCGTCGGCCGATATCCCCTCAATGCGCACGGTGTATGGTACTTCGGCAGAGGCGCCGCCGGGGAAGGAGATTTCGGCGCGGCCTCCGTTGATCCCGACGAGGGGGCTCCACCAGATTGTGTTGCGGGTGGTGGGCCGGCCATCGTCGGCAAGGGGCGGTTCAAAGTATCGGGGCTGCTGATATCCAAGGGGTATGAAATATAGCAGCGAGGGATTCCTTTCCGCGCTACGGCGCATTCCGCCGGGTTTCACTTTAATGTAAACCACGCCGCCCTCTCCCCCGTAAACAGGATCGGGGCGCGTAGAAATGCTCAAACTGCGGAGGTCGCCTAGCCGGAGCATGTCGAAACTCCACCACGAAGCTTCCTCGTCATCCACTATAAGCTTCACCTTTCCGGTCTTGGATTCATCCTCATCCATCGCGGGATCTTCTTCGCTTTCCGAAAAGATCGAAGACCTCATACGGCTACGGTTGTACATATATTCGCCGTCGTATTCGAACAGCGCCTGCCTGGTGCTCAGATACTCTACCAGAGTCTGGTCCTTGAAGAATTCCAAATCCTTGTCGTAGCTTCTTCCGAACATCAGGTCATGATCCGGATAGTCCGCAACGACCACTACAGCCTGCAGGGTATCACCCGAGGCCGGCACTTCCAGCACCTGAGGAACGGATCCGCCGTCCTTAGAATACCCCGGCGCAGCCTTGTACACGTGCGGATCCGCCACCTTGTCGCCGTCCCATCTGGGAAGATAGACCGCCCCAAGGCGCGAAGTGCCTATATTGATCAGGAACTCGGTGTTCTCCGGGAAATCCAGGCTGTCTATGACGAATCGCCTTCCGCGCTCGACTCTTTTGGACTGCAGCTCATTCAACTTCGGGATCATAAAGGTGAACGTAAACTTCTTGGGCATCCTGGAAGAGCCCCAGCGCGCAATGTATCCGCGTATCTCCTGCATCCTTTCCCTCACATAGCGGAACTGCAATTTCCCTTTTTTCTTGTCGATTATCTTGTCGATATCATAGTACCGCCAGCCCTGGATCATCATCAGCATATCCAGCGCGGCATCTCTTTCCTGTTCCGGGATATCCGGGTCAAAGTAGTAGAACGGATCGTTGATGCTTCCCTTGAGTTCGCTGCTCAGGGCCATGTAGGACGTAATGCCGTCGCTCTGCTGCCAGTCCTTCAGGGCCTCCCTCACTACGGAAACCGAGCAATTCCCGTCCAGCGGAGTCCCGTCCGGATTGCTCAGGGAGATGATTCCTTTCACCGGAGCGCCTTTGCCGTCGGAGGACTGCGACATATCCATACTGCACACTGGCTCCGCCCCGTCGCGCACGAAAAACAGCCTCTCCGCCAGTATGGAACCGCTCTCATTCACAAGAAGAATGTGGTTTATCCCGCTCTGGAAAAACTGCCTTTCCACGATCATCACCCCTTCTTCTCCGCTGAGTTCTATCTCTGCGATGGGCCTGATCCTGGAAGCGTCGCGCACCAGCAGAGAGGCGGTGCCACCGCCATGTCCCATCGCCCCTATATAGTACTTTCCCGCATTGGACCACAAATGCAGCATAGCCCCTTCCGTCGCCGGTGAGGGCAGCGGAAAAACGTGGCCAGAAGCATCCCGGATGCCGTATTCAACGTCTGGCTCAGGAAGGAATTCAATGACGCCCATTCCATCGTGGGTGGTGGAAACGGGCCTTGGGACATCTCCGTTGCCACCCACCAGCACGCCGCTGAAATCCGTGCTTCGCCCACGCGAGTCCACGGCCTTGAATCCGATCACCGCCTTGTGGCCGGCGAAATAGCGCCCTCCTTCCGGCCAGAAACTAATCTCCACTCCGGCGGGGAGGGCTTCCTCGAGCCTGTTTTCTCCCGTACGCTCTCCCTCTATCCTGATCTTGTCGTGGAAAAGATACTCGTCATCGTTGTTCAGCTGCCAGAGGGTATATGCCCGTATGGTGTAATCCCCGGTGGACAGATTGTCCGGCAGCTGCAGATAACCCGGGAAGCCGTCGTCCGAGCGCTTTATCTTCACCCTCGCAAGAGCTTCCCCACCGGAATCCAGGACTTCCACGTACAAGAAATTGCTCGGCGGCAGGACGGACAGCGAGGAGGCCTCCTGCACCCAGCCCTTGAACCAGACCGTTTCCCCGGCCTTATAGCAGGAACGGTCGAAGTGCAGATACACCTTTTCCGGTGAAAACCAGGTTGAAAAAGTGTTATAGCGGAAAAGAAGGGAGTCCGGAAGAGGAAAGCCCTCCGCTTTCACCGCCAGCGCGGAAAGCAGGAACAGAACTGCGAATGTAATCTTGCGGATGGCTTTCATATCCTCCTTAAAACATACAAATATATTGCTTACATGGCAAAAATAGGTATATTTGGGAATGAATCAACAAATAAGGTGCATCATAATTGATAATTAAAGCCGTGGATGACTCCACGGCTTTAATTATTTCTAACCAGCGACTATTTCAGTTTCGAGAATATGTCCGGCTTGGAGATTGTCGGTGAGAAGCTGGAAATCTCTATTTCTGGTGTACTTTCAAGGAACTGCCGCATTCCCGACCTGTCGGTTACACAAGTGAAGGTGCTGAGCAGCTGAGGCTGCTTGATCGTAAATGCCTCCTCACCGTCGGCTTTAAAGAAAGAAGCATGTACGTCGATTCCGTATTCGAGTTTGAAGTAGTTTTCAGTCAATTCGGGGAGATTCTCCTTGAGCGATGCAACTATCCTGCACTTGAATTCCGCCGGAATATCGGCGATGCCGACTTTTTCCGAAGTGTAATACCAACTGTCGCCCGTAATGACCTCTCTGCACTGCTGTCCGTCGATATCGAAGTAATCGGCGGCGATATCATAAAACTGGTGCATGTCGTCACTTATAGCAAAAATAGAGTATTTGAGCTGGTAAGTCCCCCGCCACGCGGCACTCACAGACTGCTTGAAAACGAAGTCGTAGAATGCGTCTCCGGACCGGACGCTGACGGTAAAGTGCTTCACATCAGGATCTTCATTTTCCATGAATTCGATGGTCAGTACGTTACCCTTCAATTCGGCACGATAGGATTCATTTTCAATAATATCTTTGGCACCCACGAACCAGATGCTGGAATAGTTCCTGCAGGAGAATTTGAACGTTCCACCGTCAGCAGAAACATTGTAAGTGCCGTCAACTGCCTTAACCGGCACCTCAGCTTTCCATTTCATCGGATCCCAATCTCCGTCTTTTTTGTCGCAAGAGGCAAGGGAGAAAGCCGCAAGCACCATAAAGATTATTTTCCAAGATTTCATTCTTCTCATAACTTCATGTAATGTTTGCCAAGGCTTTTCTCAACAATTATGCCATTACTATCACTTTATTTGCACAATTTCGTAGCTGCGGGTGCCCAGGCCTATCTTTTCGCCGTGTACCAGCTGGGTCTCCCATTCCGACTCAGGAGTGGTGTTCCTGAAGTGATCATGCATCGCTTTTGATAATTCAAATAAAACGGCCATATTTGCGCCAGTTTTCCGAGCACATTGCAATATAACAATGAGAATCCTTTTCGTTTGTCACGGTAATATCTGCCGCAGTCCCATGGCAGAGTTCATCCTGAAGGCGCTGGTAAGGGCCAAGGGAATCGAAGGCATGTTCCATATCGAGTCGGCGGCCGTATCGACCGAGGAAATCGGCAACCCCATATATCCGCCGGCCAAGCGCTGCCTGAACCAGCACGGCGTACTCTTCGACAACGGAAAGAGGGCCCGCCAGGTCACCGGAGAAGATTACGGGCGTTTCGACAGCATCATCTGCATGGACTCCTCCAACCTCAGGCTTATCAAGCGCATAATCCCCGACGACCCTCAAAAGAAGATCCATCTGATGATGGCTTATACGGGCGTGGGCAGGGACGTGGCCGACCCTTGGTACACCGGGGATTTCGAGCAGACATTCCAGGACCTTCTGGAAGGATGCGAGGCAATCATCGCAGGATTGTAGTTCGGAAAATTTTCCATATCTTTGCGGAAAATTTGATATCTCTTCAGGGCAGGGTGCAATTCCCTACTGGCGGTAAAGTCCGCGACTCCCTTAACAGGGACTGAACCGGTGAAACTCCGGTACCAACGGTTAAAGTCCGGATGGAAGACGGGATATGATGGAAAACGATAAACTATATATGCAAGAGGCTATGGCCCTTGCGGAATCGGGGCGTGGTCACACGTCCCCCAATCCTATGGTAGGATGCGTCCTGGTCAAGGACGGAAGAATAATCGGTAAAGGATATCATCACCAATACGGCGCCTTGCACGCCGAGAGGGATGCTTTGGCCGCCTGCACGGAAAGCACGGTGGGTGCCACCGCATACGTCACCCTGGAACCCTGCTGCCACCATGGCAAGCAGCCTCCCTGCACGGACGCCCTCCTGGCGGCCGGCATCTCCCGGGTAGTCGTGGGCCTGACCGACCCCAATCCTCTGGTATGCGGCAAAGGGATAGAAATACTCCGCGGGCACGGGGTTTCCGTGGAAGTGGGGCTTATGGAAGACGAGCTCCGCGAGCAGAACCGGATATTCCTGAAATACATCACCGAAAAACGGCCGTGGGTAAGCCTGAAAGCTGCCATGACACTGGACGGGAAGATTGCCACCGCCGACGGGGATTCCCGCTGGGTGACCTCCGAGAGTGCCCGCAGTTTCGTGCATCAGCTGCGCGGATATCATAGCGGCATCTGCGTAGGAGCCGGAACAGTCCGGGCCGACGATCCTATGCTGGACTGCCGATTCGAAGGCCTGAAGAATCCCGTACGAATTCTTCCGGACAGCAGGGCCAGCCTGTCGCCGGACAGCCGCATAGCGAAAAGCTCCGGCAGCATCCGGACCATACTCGCTCATACTCAAGCCGCTGATGCCGGAAAACTGGAGATCCTCCGCGCCTGCGGAATAGAAACCCTCCCCTGCGGCACCCGCGACGCTCACGTCGACCTGGAGGACATGCTGGACAAGCTGGGCGCACTGCGCATCGATTCCATCCTCCTGGAAGGAGGAGAAGAACTCAACGGCAGTTTCATAGAGCAGGGTCTGGTAGATGAATACTACTTCTTCGTCGCTCCCAAGATCCTTGGCGGAGCGGATGCAAAAACGGCCGTGGGAGGCAAAGGATTCCCCAGAATGTCAGAGGCCCTGGGGCTTAGGATAGAATCCGTGAAGCAGTTCGGGCCCGATCTGCTTATCCACGCCTACCCGGGAAACAAATAAGATATGTTTACAGGAATCATAGAAGAAATCGGCACCGTCGGTGCCATCAGCGCGGGCAGCGCCGGCACAGCCTTGAAAATCACTGCGGAAACAGTGACGGAAGGCACCGCCGTCGGAGACAGCATTGCAGTGAACGGCGTCTGCCTTACGGTAACGTCCATTTCCGGGCGGATCTTTACAGCGGACGTGATGCCCGAGACCATGCGCCGCACTTCCCTGGCCCGGCTGTTCCGCGGAGCCAAAGTCAATCTGGAAAGGGCCATGAAGCCCACCGGACGCCTGGGCGGTCATATAGTTTCAGGCCACGTGGACGGATGCGGGCGGGTCGTATCCATTGTCCGGGACGGCATAGCCAAGCGCGTCACTGTCTCGCCCGACGCCTCCCTGCTCAAGTATATCGCCGAAAAAGGCTCCGTCACCCTGGACGGCGTCAGCCTCACCGTGGTATCGGTCGACGAAAACTCCTTCGCCGTCTCGCTGATCCCGCAGACATGCGCTGCCACCACCCTGGGCGGCATCAGGGAGGGCGACAGCATCAACGTCGAGGTCGACCTGCTGGCCCGCTATACCGAGCATCTGCTCACCGCAAGCGCCAAAGCAAAAAAAGAAAGCAGCCTGTCGCTGGAATGGCTGGAAGAAAACGGATTTTAATATGGAAAACAATACATTATCTACCATCGAAGAAGCCCTCGAAGAACTTAGGCAAGGGCATATAATCGTAGTCATCGACGACCCCGACCGCGAGAATGAAGGCGACCTTATCTGCGCCGCCCGATACGCCACGCCGGACAACATCAATTTCATGGCCAGCTATGGCAAAGGCCTCATCTGCATGCCCATGAGCGAGGCTTACACCTCGCGCCTGGACCTCAACCAGATGGTCACATACAACACCGACAACCATCATACTGCCTTCACCGTATCCATAGACCATGTTTCCACCACTACCGGCATTTCCGCAGTGGAGCGCTCCGTCACGGCAATGAAATGCATCTCGCCGGATGCCGTTCCTTCCGATTTCCGCCGCCCCGGCCACATGTTTCCCCTCAAGGCACGCAAGGGCGGCGTGCTGATACGCTCAGGCCATACCGAGGCCACCGTGGACCTGATGAGGCTGGCGGGCCTGGAAGAATGCGGCCTCTGCTGCGAAATCATGAGGGAAGACGGCACCATGATGCGCACCCCCGAACTCATACGTTTCGCGGAGCATCACGATATGAAGGTTATCTCCATAGCCGACCTGATACGCTACCGCCGCCGCCACGAAAAGACCGTCGAGTGCGTCACGGTGGCAGACCTGCCAACCAAGTTCGGCCATTTCAAGGCCTATGGATATCAAAGCAAGATTACGGGAGAGCACCACGTCGCACTGGTCAAAGGCGACATATCCACGGGCGGGCCGGTACTCTGTCGAGTTCATTCCGAGTGCCTCACCGGCGATGCCTTCGGCTCCCTTCGCTGCGACTGCGGCGAGCAGTTGGAGACTGCCCTCCGCCGCATTGAGCAGACCGGCCGCGGAATACTGCTCTACCTGCGCCAGGAAGGGCGCGGAATAGGCCTCATCAATAAATTGCGCGCCTACCGTCTGCAGGAGCAAGGGATGGATACGGTCGAAGCGAACGTCGCCTTGGGCTTCGCTCCCGACCTACGCGAATACGGCACCGGCGCCGCGATACTCGCGGACCTGGGTGCGAAGCAGCTGATACTCATGACCAACAATCCCGAGAAAATCAGCGGCCTGGACGGGTTCGGCATCGAAATAGTGCGCCGCGAGCCTATCGAGATCAAGAGCAATTCCATAAACGACCGCTACCTGCGCACCAAGTGCAGCAAGATGGGGCACCTGCTCCATATGGACGGAACAGACAAATAATACAGACAATAAAAGATATGATTATGAAAACAATCGAAGGAAAACTTATTGCGACCGAGCTCAAGATAGCCATCGTCGCATCCCGATTCAATGAATTCATCACGGGCAAGCTGCTCGGAGGTGCGGAAGATTCGTTCATCCGTCACGGCGGCAATGCCGACGACCTCACGGTTGCCTGGGTGCCGGGTGCTTTCGAGATTCCCCTCGTAGCCCGGAAGATGGCAGCTTCCAAGAAGTACGACGCTGTCGTATGCGTGGGCGCCGTGATCCGCGGCAGCACCCCTCATTTCGACATGGTCGCCAATGAATCCGTCAAAGGCATCGCCCATGCAGGCATGGAGAGCGGAATCCCCGTCATCTACGGAGTGCTCACCACCGACACTATCGAGCAGGCCATAGAACGCGCAGGCACCAAAGCCGGAAACAAGGGCTTCGATGCCATGACATCTGCTATCGAGATGGTCAATCTTTGCAGGCAGATCTAATCGATCCTGACGAAAACATTGCCGTAAGGAGGTATTTTCAGCGAATCCGTCGCTCCGCCTTTGTCTTCGCCCAGAGCATCCGAAGGGATGAAAGACAAGCGCTTTCCATTACCGTCGGTCAGGGACAGAGATGTCTCCCGGCCGGCGGTTTCGCGTACGTTCACGAGTATGCCGCCCCCGGCCGCGGGTGAAGTTCCAACCAGCAGCAGGCCATCCCCGCCTATCGACAGCAGGGAGCGTTCCCGAGCCTTGCCGCCCGTAGCGCCGGGCAGGCCGGGCTGCACCCTTGCATATACGGGCGTGCGGTTGCCGAGACCGAACTGCCATGCATCCGGTTCGGAACATCCGGGCATGGAAGTTATTGTATAGCTCCAGCGGAATTCACCCTCCTGGAACGCACGGAAATTGGTGTGCCAGTAGTTGTTCATCACCCACGAGAAGAAATGTGTCTTTTCGTGAACATGGACTTTACGGAAAGGATCGTCCATCAGTTCTCCCATCATGAACAGCGGCACTTCGTTGGTGCTCAGAAGCACCTGCATATCGCTATTCCGTGCGGACACAAAACTCTGCACCGTGTTCCAGCCGGCGGTAGATCCGGGAATCTGGTTCTCCCCTGCCACGAGCACGCCTCCGGGCACGTCGAATGCGAGCTTGCCTCCTTCAACTTCGAAGGGGAATGCCACGTAGATGCCGGACGGATCGGTCTCGGGAAGGCGCTTCAGCCTGTAACAAAGGTCGATACGCTTGACGTCGTTGTAGAGTTTCACTTCGACCTTCACTCCGAAGGCGGGGTCGCAGCCGGCCAGCACGCCCTCGAACGAAACCGTGGTATAGAGGTCTCCTTTGGTGACTCCGCCGAACTTGACGCTGTCGAAGCCCCTCCTTTCGTAATTCTCGAGCTTGAGATGGACCATCTGCCGCCTGTCCCCTTTCAGATCCTCATAGATGAGTTCACCCAATTTCCAGGGAGCGCCCTTGTCGATGAGTTCGCGACGGAGAGCCTTGTCGTAGATGGAACTGATGCCGCCCTTGCCGAAATCGAATTCCAGACGGTAAGCTTCGCTCTCAATGGTCTTTCCGTCCCAGGATGCGGGCTCTGCAACGTGCACGCTGCCGCTTCCCAGGCGTATTTCATAAGTCTTGTAGCCAAGGGCCGGTATATCCTCCGCCCATACGGTGAAATAACGTCCTTCCCTGCGCACGGATTCCTGCTGCACGGCAAGCGCGTGCCCCTTTTCGTCCACCAGCTCGAAGGGTGTCCCGACGGGAGCCAGCGTCTTGTCGATGAAGATGGTGGCCAGGGTCGAGCGGGGCACTCCCAGGGTGTTGAAGAAGGTCACGGTCGGGCAAGAGCTCCTGTAGAGCCTTCCTTGCAGCAAGCCGGAAGCAGTCTCGTACATCATCTGGGTATTCTTCAAAGCCTCCCACACATAGGCGCTCTTCTCGGCCCACTGCACCTCGGAATTATCGCAATGAGGGTCGCGTATGCTTTCGGATGCGCCGAAAGTGTGCTCGTCGTAGAACAGGAGGTCCTTCCGTATCTCGCTTAATTCTGAAGCATAGCCGGCCGCCCCGGCTTCTCCTCCCAGGAGAGCCATCGACAGCAGCCCCTCCACCACCGAGGCATCCGCCTGAGTCTTGCGCGAAGCGGCAGTCTCACGAGCTGCGGAGCCGAATCCGTCCGTCCAGTAATCAGGAAATGCCGCCCTGTAAACCGGAAGCGAATCCCCGTATTCCTCGTCCACCAAACTAAGGAACTCGCTGATGGTGGCGCTGCGGAGTTTCGGCCATTCGTGAGTGGCGTTCCACTCTTTTATAAGGTCGCATTCGGCAAAGTTGGGCGGAGAATTGTCGGTCAGGAAACCGGAATACTGCACCGCCACCCAAGGGTAGGAATACCCCTTCTTTTCAAGATCTTCGAGATAGGCGTTGAGCTTTCCCTCGAACTTTTCCATATCTCCCTCGTGGATTCCCCAATGGTTTCCAGTGTGGTAATGGTCGCTGCGGTAGGATATTAGAGAAGATCCCGAAGGCGCCTCCCAGCGAAAAACCGTAGGCAGACCGAAAGGAACCACCGCACGGGTGGCATTGGAACCGATGGAAAAATACTTCACCCCCAGGCCGGGAAGCAGGTCCGCCAGGCACCAGGCCACGCCGTTCACGTCGTTCTGCATGGCAGTCTTAACCGGAATACCAAGTTCCTTGAAACGCCTCAACGGCTCCAGGTAGGCCCGGTAATTCCCTTCTCCGGAAAGCTCGGACATATTGAAATACATCGCGGTTACTTCAATACGGCCCTGCCTTACATATTCCAGGAAGCGTTCTACCTGCTCCTTGGGACGCACCCTGAGCCATTCGTCCACCGCCCACGAAGCCTCGCAAGTCCAGCGGAAACGGGCATCATCCGGATACGAAGCCGTGGCATCGCAATAATCCAGGGCATAGTCGATGTAACGCAGATGCTCGGCCAGTATTTCGGTCTGTGGTTTTGTGTAGCCTATATCCGTATGCACGTGCTGCACGAGATAGACAGTCATCTTCCGGGGCTGGGCCGATATCGAAAAGGCGGCGAAGACGAAGAAGGCGACTGCAAATAATATCTTATTTTTCATATCCATATCCATAACCATAGCCGTACCCGAGGGTGCCCGTCCCATAACCTTCACCATATCCATAGCGGTACTTCCTGGCATTCTTGTCGAAGCCGTTGATGATTATGTTCAGGTTCTTGATGGGATTCACCCTGCTATGTGCGGCGGCATCTATCTCCCTTAGCAATTTGAGCGTGGTATAGTCGCAGCGCACCACGAACAGCGTCGCATCCACGCTCTTGTTTATTATGGAAGCATCCGCCACAGGGAAATACGGGGTGCTGTCCAATATCACGTAAGAGTAGCGCTTCTTAAGTTCCGAAATCAGGTCCACGTGCCTCTCGCCGGAGAGCAGTTCATTAGGATTGGGGGCCACGGCTCCGGCCGGAATCAGGTCCAGATTGTCGCTGAGGGCGCAGGGGAAGATTATGTCATCGATACAGGAAGTGCTTCCGTCCAGGTAGGCGAAGAGGGATTTATCCTTGTCCGCCTCGAACTTGAATATGCGCGAAAGGGCCGGCTTGCGCAGGTCCATTCCCACCAGCACTACCTTTTTCCCAACGTAGGCAAGGGACAGCGCCAGGTTGGCCGCCACGAAGGATTTTCCCTCGCCCAGCACGGAGGATGTGACCTGGAAGACCTTGACATCGGGGAAAGATTGGACGGTGGACCTGAGCATCTGGAAAGACTCGCAGAGGGAATCGTGCCCGCTCCTGGGGATGAGCCTGTAATCCTTCTTTCTACTTGCCGGCAGTACCGCCAGTATGGGGGCGTCCACTGCAGTCTCCACATCCAGCTTGGTCTCCACCTTGCTCCTGATGAATGCCCTCAGCCTTTCGACGCAGGGCCCTATGAAAACCCCGAACATCAATGCCAGCAGATACACCATCATACCGTTGGGACCTACCGGGGCGTTGGGGCCGAAGGCTTTTTCTATCACGCGGAAGGTATCTTCTTCGCCGAACATTGTTATCTGGTACTCTTCCCTCTTCTGGCGGAGCAGCAGGTACAGAGGCTCTATGACTTCCAGCTTGCGCGAGAGCTGCTGCATCTCCAGCTGCTGCTGGGGAATGGCCTCTATCTGGCTGCGGCTGTCCTTCAGTATCCTCTCCAGCTCCCTTTCCCGCAGGGAATAAACCTTGATGAGATTCGCCAGCGACAGTTCTATGCTCTTACGGCCTACTTCGAGTTCGGTATTCACGGTGACGACCTTCGGGTTTGCCTCGGAAGAGTTCGCCACCATTCGGTTGCGCTCGATTATCTTATCGTTGTAGTTGCCTATCATAGAGTTCAGGCCGCTGTCCACGACACCTATGTTGGATGGCACTACCCTGTATTCGCCCTCCGGAGTCTCATCCATGAAGGATGTAATCATCCGCAGAATCTGCAGCTGGAGGCGGATTCCGGTCAGCTGGTCACGGTAAGACATATCGCTGGTGATGGCGAGGGTGGTCTGGGAGTCGCTGTTCACCAGGGCCCTGGAAGACTGGTAATCCTTGTATCCCGCCTCGGCATCGTTCAGCTGGTCGGATATCTCCCGGAGACGGCTGTCTATGAATTCTATTATGTTCAGGGAGGTCTGAGCCTTATATTTGCGGGCCTGCTGGTTGGAGATGGCCACAAGATTGTCGAGTATGTCTGCCGCGCGCACCGGGGAAGAATCGGTGATGGACACCAGCACTACGTCGGTGCGGTTGGAGCCCTTGCCCTGCACGGAGACGTTCAGCTTGCCGACGAAGTTCCTGGCAGTAGCATAGGGAGTGCTCCAGCTTGCCACATATCTGGCCCCGGGAGTCATTTCCCCTGGCCTGTCGTTTCCGATCACTATGCTGGCGCCCTCCAGGGCTATGGGAGTTCCGTAAGAATAGGGGGTATCGGCCACGGGGACACGGACCCCGTCCACCAGCAGCCTGATCAGCTTGAAGCCCCCGGCTTCATTGTGCCTGAATTCTATCTGCACGCTGGAAAGGCCGGAAGAATCCCTAGGAGCGGCATCCCAGCTGCAAGTCATCGAGAACGGGCTGTCTTTGTAGTATTCGTGACGTTTGATGCCGTAGCATATCTTGTAGTAGCGGGTGTTGAGTCCGAGGGCTTCCACCACCTGATTCATCAGCGAAGGGCTCTGGAGTATGAGCACTTCGTTGTCCAGCCTCTTGTTGCCGGAAAGGTCGGAAAGCCCGGGCAGCAGGGACAGCTCAGCATTTATGCTGGTCTCGTTGCCGTTGAGCTTTATCCACGTGGTGCGGGAATAGACAGGCGGCTGTATCTTGAGATAGACGAAAGCAAGGAAAAGGGACACGACCACGGTAAAGATTATCCAGCCTCGCATACGCCAGAAATAATCTATCAGTTCCCGTATGGCTATGCTCCCGTCTTCCTGCAAGGTGGGGGTGCTTTGGTAACGTGTTTCCTTGGACTCCATGACGAACTACTTGACTATTAAACCAATCACTGCGATGACCGTAGATACGGAAGAGAGTATCGTACTCCAGAGGCCCGTCGCAGAATTGGCCGCCACCAGCCGGGTGGAACTTGGCGGCACGTACAGCACGTCGTTCTGCTGCAGGTAGTAATAAGGAGAATCCAGTATGGAGCTATCGCGCAGGTCTATCTTTATGTGTCGGAGGACGCCGTCTTCCTCCCGGAGAAGGATGATTCCATCCCTCATCGCGGTCACGGTAAGGTCGCCGGCATAACCTATGGCCTGCAGCACCGTGATCTTCTCGGAATTGTAGGTATAGGTGCCGGGAGAACGCACCTCACCCAGGACTGTTATCTTGTAATTCTTGAAGGAGACATACACTATGGGATCCTTTACGTCCTTGCCTATTTCGCGCGTGAGGTAATCTATGAGCTGGATACGGGTCAGCCCTTCCACGTGGATGCGGCCGAGTATGGGGAAATTTATGTTACCGTCGGCATCCACGAGATAGGACATCATAGGAGTTTCAGGGGCGTTGTTGGTGGTGAAACCGACGGAGACATCCGCAAGCGTCATGTTATATGGGTCGGTCACTGCCTTGTCAGGGCCGCTGATAATGATTTTAAGCTCGTCGTCCTTTTTTATTACCGCCTCATATTTGGCGGCAAGCAAAACGGGCTGCACCTCATCTATATCCTGGAAATACAGGATATCCTTAGATGTGGCGCAGCCGACAAACGACAAAGAAATGGCTATTAAAGCCATTCTTAGCATAAGTCTCATTTTAGCAAAAAGTTGTTTATTTGTTTCCCCAGGCGAAATAACAATTCCCTGTTTCCCACAAAAATAGAAATCTTTTTTATTCTCGGGCCAAAATAATCAACTTTTTGCACTTTTTATTCGGAGAGCTGTTCCAAAGTACCGCTGTAAGTGGTGGGAGTGCTGCCGAATTTGGTCGAGAAGCTGAAATTTCCGCCCTTGATCTCTCCCTGGAAATCTGTCACCGTATAATTGGTGAATTCACCGCCCAGAGCCAGAGGCACTACGTTGTCGCAGGAGAGGGTGATCTTGTCCGTTCCGCAGACCATATTCACGGAAGGTATGGTAACATCCACCTGGACAAGCATCCGGGGCGAAAAACGGGCCTGATAGAGAATCAAGGTGCAGGTGTTTCCACCTTCGTCGGGAGTAAAATTGACCCTTATGCCATCCTCGATTAAAGTGCCCGTACTGGCCTCCGCAGTGAATGTCCCCACGTAATTGCCGGCTTTGGCTTCCACAGGTTTTTCTTCGGTTTCGTTTTTGTTGCAGCCGACCAGTGCGGCGAATGCAAGTGCGATAAATAGATACTTGGTTTTCATTCTTTAAAATTTAATGGATAATCCTGTTATAAGTATGCGAGGTTTTACGCTCGCGAAGAATTCGTTGCCGACGGATTTGAAGTAGAAGCATCTCCCGCCGTTATCCGTAAGGTTCGTACCGCGCAGGTATAGCTCCCATCTCCCGCGGGCCAGGGCCAGGCGGCCATCCAGATAAAGCTGCAGGGGTTCCTTCCTGGTATTCGACTCATTCCACCAGAACGGACCGGCCCCCCGGAGCGAAGCATCCGCCACCAGCGAATATTCTCCCAGATGGAAGGTATAACCGCCGCCCACATACAGGGTATGCGCAGGAGCATAGGGAATATGGTTGCCTGAATAATCGGCATTGCCGTCATCATAGCTCACGAAGCGGGCATCGCACCAGGCCCAGCAGACCTCTCCGTGCATATCCTTTCCCCTCCATTGAAGGGCGCTTTCCGCCCCTATGCTACGGCTCCTGCCGGCATTGGTCATCATCCTTCCTATAGATTGCCCGGGAGGGAAGGTGGTGAGCTGCTGATTCCGCACGTCGATATAATAGACGGAGGATTCCAGCCCGAAACGGCCCTTCCTGATGCGGACTCCGGCCTCATAGTTCCAGGCGGATTCGGGATCATATTCGGTCGCAGAGGCGTCAATCCCCTTGAATGGCTTGACCAGATAGACTCCCAGGTCCTTCATAAGGCCGTTCATCGTGAGGTTCTGGAGTATGTCCGAGAATATCTGAGTATTGAATCCGCCGGCCCTGTAGCCCCTGGCTGCATTCAGATAGACAGACAGCCAGTCGGCGGCTTCGTAGAGTACCGAAAACTTGGGGAGGGCTACCACGCGGGAATGGTCCAGGCTTCCGCGGTAGGGCAGCTTGTATTCCTTCTCTGCCTTCATATAGGGCATAAAGCGGTAGTGGAGAGTCGTCTTGCAGTCATAGTCCATATGCCCGCCTTCATAGTCCAGGCGTATCCCTGCGGTGAAAAGCCACCGCCCCCTACGCAGGGTGGACTCGTGGAATACCGCGGCATTCCAGTTCCCTATCAGGAAATCGGACAGTACGGGAATCTCCTGGTCCGCTATGGCAAGATAACCTATTTCTTCAGGGATGTTACGGTTGGCGTTATCCAGTATCAGGCTTTCTATCCCCTGCCTCTTGAACTCCACCGGCGCCAGCGAGTGATTCAGTTTGTAGAAGCCGAACACCCCGGTCACAGGCTGCCAGTCGGCCTTGGTGTCATTCTTGCGAAAACTGAGTTCAAGGGTGAGCGCTCCGCTGTCCTGCTTCTGCCTCAAGGTAAATATAGGCCTGGGGGTGTAATCCTGGTCCATATGCATATCGTCGCTCAGCCACTGCAGCGAGGCGGAAAGCTCGGTACTTATCTTCTCCGAACGGTGTCGCAGCCGGAATCCCTCCAGAACGGAAAGGCGCGCATAGCTGCCTTCGTCATTATAGGCCACGCCGTGCTGGACACCATCTTCGTACAAGCCGTAAGCAAAGCCTCCTTCCCGGGAGAGTCCCGCGTAGAGCACATTGCTGAGATAGTCCCCCTCTCCGATAGGTTTTTCCCATTTCCAGCGCAGCGAGAGTCCGTCGTAGGGGTCGCAGAGTTCATCTTTGAAAGTATTGGGGAAGAAGCCGTCGCCGTGTCGGAAGGTGGCCGAGAATGCATTTTCGCCGGACGTAGCCAGGAAACCCAGCCGCAGTGTATTTGCGGTTCCGTATTCCAAGCGGACGGACGGGCGGACGGCGTCGGACGGGGAAAGAGTGCGGAGCGAAAGCACGCCTCCCATCGAATTCCTCCCGTAGAGGGTTCCCTGCGGCCCGCGGAGCAAGGTGGCGTTCCGTATGCCCTCCCAATCAAAATCGTAGGCATTCTTGTCCAGGACCGGGAATCCGTCGACATAGAGGCCCAGGACTGGATTCTCCATACGGGATCCGAGTCCCCGGAGGTAGATGGTAGATGTAAGTGATGCACCGTAATCCGGAATATGTAGGCCGGGGACCCTGGAAGACAGCATATTAGGACGATAGATGCCAGAAGATTCAAGGGCTTCCGAACGTAGTTGCGACACCGGCGAAGCTACCTTCCCGAGGGTTATGGGATCCTTCAGGGCCGTCACGGTAGAAGGGGCGAGCAGCGTGTCGGGCACCTGCGCCAAGGCAATAATTATGGTAAACAGAAATGTGCTCATTTTGCGGCTGCAAAGATCCGCAATAATGGGCAATTAATTCATAACGCTTGATGCCAAAATTAGGATTATTCGTGCATCGTTTTCCTATAAGCAGAGGGGGTCATCCCGGTATGTTTCCGGAAAAAGCGTGCAAAATAGGCCTGGTCAAGGATTCCTACTGCCGAGGCTATGTCGATGACCGGCGCAGAACTCTCCGCAAGCAGCCTTTTGGCCCGGTTCAGGCGGGCAATATCTATCCAGGCACTCACCGGCCGGCCGGTGGATTTCTTGACCATCCTGTTAAGATAATTGAGCGACACGCTCCCCCCAGCGGCATAGTCGCTGGCAGACATTATGGCCTTATCCTTGGCAAAGAGCCCGTCCAGGAACGATGACACGACATCTGGCAGATGAGTCTCGGCGCTGGTTTTCACCCGCGTAAGCAGCAGTTCCACCCCCTTCTCGACAAAGCCGAGGTCGTTGCGGGAGAAGGATACTGCCAGCATATTGAAGAGCTCCCCTACGAACACCGCCTCATCGAACCAGAAGGCCTGCTGCAAGGGTTCTCCGAGGAACTGAAGATAACGGAATCCGCCCTTATAGCCCTCTGCGTCGGAATAGTGCAGAATGGCAAAAGGACGGTTTTCTGGGATGAGCATCAGATGTCCGGGGCCGCATAGGAAGGTGCGTCCATCCACCTCCACGAGTATTTCTCCCGATGTGAGATAGATGAAACCCACCATCGGAAGAGACTCCCGAGGTCCGTCGCCGGCCTTGACGGCTCCGCCGGAATCCATGCGACGTATAAAAAAGGGCCCGTTGATTGCACTGTCGATCATCGGGCCCAAATTTAAGGAATTTATTCCATATCGCTTGGCAGTTCCAATTGAAATTCTGCGACTTCCTTGGCTATTTCGAAGTATTCCATCGCTATCGCGTCAGGGGTGAATGCCGGGGCAGCAAATTCGGTGCTGTGCGTCTGGGCGAACATCTTACTGCGAAAGGCTTCCCTGTTCCGGGATTGGTCCATCACCTTGGTCTTGAAGTGTTCCATCGCCCCTGTGATTGCATTCCTCCAGACAGGAATGTATTCTTCGTAGAACTTGCAGAGCACCTCGAATTTCTGGTAATTGAGCTGGCGGAAGCGTTCGGCCGCGGCAGCGCAACGGGCCTCGGTTCCGGGGGCCGGCAGTTCTTCGAACGCCCCATCCTGGATAGCTTGTTTCATTCCATTCTCGAGTTCCCTCACCCGGGCCCTGTACTTCTTCTCATAGATATCCAGCCCCTTGGCCCTGGCATCATCCTTCATTTTTCCCCCGGCTTTGAGGCCATCCATTATGTTCCTGTCATAATTTGCCAGATTCATCAAGGCAGCCCCACGCTCCTTTTCCTTGGCGCTTTTTGCCTCGCTGGCAGCAAGCCTCCTTGCCGCTTCTCCCGTAGGATCTACAGACTGCATGTACGCTGCCCGCTGTTCGTCCGTCATACCCTGCATCTGCTGGATATTCTCAATACTTATGCCGCCCATCGACTTCATCATCTTGTTGGCCATTTCTTGCTGCTCGGCCTCACTGAGGTTGCCGGACTGCATCTTGGCCAGGTCGCCTGCGTCCAGGCCCATGCTGCCCAGGCGCCCCATCATTGTGGACTGCGCCAGCTTGCGGGCCTCCGACTCGGTCATGCCGGCAGCTTGTTTCACGCTGACCCCCTGGGCCTGCGCGTTCATGATGTCGGACGGAATACCGGCGCCTTTGGACGCCTCCCGCATATCGCTGATCTTGCTTCTGGCATCATCCCACGCTTCCAGGAAATCGGAAACATAATCCTTCTCGAGGACAGTCTCATGTGAAGGATCTTCCGCGGCTTTGTAGCAGTCAAGCAGTTGAGTGACGCTTGGAAGTCCCGGAGTCATCGAGATTATCTTTTCCGCAGGCACCTGCGAGAAGGCCGTAACTGAAAGCAGCATCGAGGCTGCCAGAATGGTAAATATCTTTTTCATCTATTTATTGTTTTACGAATTCTACACGACGGTTCTTCGCACGCCCTTCTTCGGTGCTGTTGCTGGCAATGGGAGAATGCGAACCCTTGCCTACCGGCTTGAGACGGGCTTCGGCGATATCCAGGTCCACCAGGGCGGAAACAATTGCTTCTGCGCGCCTCTGGGACAGGGGGTCGTTCACCTTATCGGAACCGGTGGCATCGCAATGCCCCTGAACCTCGAAGGAGAGGTTGGGATTCTCTTTCATTAGTTTGGCTATTCGGTTTATCTCCACCATGGACTCTGGCTTCAAGTCGGCCTTGCCGGTTTCGAAAGTGATAGCATAGGTTATTATCTTTCCATCCGACATCAAGCGGTCGTATAGAGGCACTGCACCCTTGGCCAAACGCACGTTGCTTATGCCGTTATAAGGATATTTCCCCGAACTGTTGAAGTAGAATCGGACAGGGGCTGCCATGGAAGGAGCGTTTATGACCCGTATTCCGTTCAGATAACCCTTGAATGCGCGCTTGTTGAAGGACAAAGCGAAATGGTTCCATTCTCCCGGAATCAGAGGATTGTTCTCCCCTGCCGAGAGATCTTTCTGTCCGCCGCTTGTCCTGCCTTCCGGGGTGCATATCGTCCATTGAATCCAGCTGGAGCCATCTTCCCTGAAGTAGAAGTCCACTTCGCTGTCGTGCCCTCCTGCCTCGAAACGGATGGAGAAAAGCATGCTTTCGCCTGCATCAGGATTTATTTCGCATACATAAATATCGTATTCGACGGTGAATACGTCCGGCAACCAGGCCTGCCTGTCTTTCATCAGAGGCCCCACCGAACCGAGTCCCTCGTCGGTGAAAGCTATTACCTTGCGTCCGGCGAATGATGCCACCTCGGCATAGCCGTCCAGCAATTCCCACCTGGAAGGGAATTCCCCGAGTTTCTCATTCTCGAAATTGTCTTCGAAAAAGACCTCGTCGCCGGGCACGAAATCGCTCTTGGCGAACGACGATGCGACCTTCTTTGCCGGTTTGGTTTCCATTGCAGGTTCTTCGGCCTTCTGTTCGGCCGGCTGTACGCTTTGCTGACCGGTTTTCTTGCCCTTCAACTTTTCTTCAGCCTTGTTGGCGGCCTTGTCGACCGTCTTGCTTACGGCGTTTTCTACCTTTTCGGCAACTTTGTTTTCGACTACGCTCTTGGCCCTTTCGCCAAGATTGCGGAGAAGCCCCTGTCCGTTTGCGCCATGGCAGGCAAACAGCAGGGCCAATGCAAAGATCGATAATCTCTTCATGATATCATTGATTTAGATAATGTTCTCTTCGATTGCTTTCTTTACTACCTCGGCGGAAGTAGTGGCCGAGAACTTCCGTATGATACGTTTCCTATACCATTTGACGGTTTCCGGACTCAGGTTCATTTCTGCAGCGATAAGCGGCGTGGTCAGCCCTTCGGCAACAAGGCTCAGGATACGTTGCTCCCGTGTGGTCAGTTGAATTTTAGGATAGGTCGACATAGCTTGTGTTGAATTATGTTGCTGCAAAGATAGTGTGCCACAATCACTTAAACACCACTCAAAAGGGTGGAAATCAAGCAATATGCAGGGCTTTCTATCCTATTTTTTTATATTTTTGCAATATGGAAAAGCCATTCACCCTACTCCCTGTATTCTCTCTCCTCTTTACGGTCATCCCGCTGGAGGCTATGGCCTATAATGACCAAAGGGTCGGCAGCCTCGATTCGCTGGAACGGGTGGTGGCACCCTGGACTCCGGACAAGGTCGACAAAGCCTCCGATGCAGAGCTGGAGCGGCTTAACCGGGCTTACAGGGATCTAGCGAGGGGTTATTCGGAACTGAATGGCGAAAAAAGCAATTTCTACTCCAGGAAAGCGCTGGCTATCAGCGTCCCCAAGGGATGGGAAGAGGCCAGTTACGATGCCTACCGTTATCTGGGCCAGAACTTCTACGGTGCAGGGCAATACGACAGCGCCAAGGTCTTCTTCCTAAAAGCACTGGATTGCATAAAGCGCATGGACGATGCCGAAAAGGCAATCGACGATGCCCTCTCGGCAACTTACGGAGCCATAGGGAATCTTTACAATGAGATGGATTCCATCCCGCAAGCCATGGCCTGGTATTCCAAGGCAGGTGAGATCTTCGATAAATACGGCTGGAACGAAAGCAACACCATCCTTCACTATAACATCGGCGAGACCTGGCTGGACCTGAAAGAATACAAGAAAGCCAAAGAAGCCTACGAAAAGGCTCTGGACTATGCCGGACAGTCGAAGGACTCGCTGTACATAGTAATGGCATGGAAGGGCCTGGGGCGCTACTATGCTGAAAGGAGGCAGAACGGTAAAGCACTTCCATACCTGCGGAACGCACAGGATTATTATGCGGGCCACCCTGATCTGAGCCCGGTATTCCGCACCGAGAACCTGGAATTCATCGAGGACGTGCTGTCGCGGCAGAAGAGACAGCTTGCCATATACGTCATCCTGGCAATCCTTCTGGTAGCTGCTGCGGCCCTGCTGACAGTGCGCATACGCAAGCGTCTGCGCGATCGTGTTCCTGCCTCAGCCGGGGCTCCCGCCATAGCGCCCGAGGACATGCCTGTGCTTACCGACCGCGAAAGCGAGATACTCGACCTGCTGTCAAAAGGCTATACCGCCTTGGAGATAGCGGAAGCGATGAACCTGAGCCACGAGACCATACGCTGGTACCGTAAGAAGATTATAGCCAAATTCGATGTTGCAAACACTCCCGAACTCATCTCCAGGGCGAAGGAGTATGGAATGATATAGCCATGATACTCGACGAAAACTTTATCCTCTCCAATGGAGTCGCCATTCCCAAACTAGGTCTGGGAACCTGGCTTATCCCAGATAGCGAGGCCGCAGAGGCAGTCCGGCATGCAATCGCAGCCGGTTACCGCCACATAGACACGGCGCAGGCCTATGAGAACGAAATCGGCACAGGCGAGGGTGTCCGGAGTTCCGGCGTACCGAGAGGGAGGCTATTCATCACCAGCAAAGTAGCTGCCGAGATAAAGGATTATTCGCAGGCGGCAGCGTCCATCGATGCCTCGCTGGCAAGGCTTGGCTGCGGTCCCATCGACCTAATGATAATCCATTGTCCCCAACCCTGGGCCGAATTCCGTGGCGAGAAACGCTACTTCGACGAGAACAAAGAGGTCTGGAGGGCCTTGGAAGATGCATACCTTGCCGGGAAAGTACGTGCCATCGGAGTCTCGAACTTCCTGATTGACGACCTGCAGAACATTCTGGAAGACTGCCGCATAAAGCCCATGGTGAACCAGTTCCGCCTGCATATCGGAGAAACTCCTTCCGCTCTAATCGGATTCTGCAACCGGAACGGGATAGTTCCCGAAGCATACTCCCCCATCGCCCACGGCAAGGCCCTGCTCAACACCGAAATCGCCAGCATGGCAGAGAAATACGGCGTTTCCATACCCCAGCTGTGCATACGCTATACGCTCCAGCTCGGGGCCGTTTCCCTGCCCAAATCCACCAAACCTTCCCACATCCGGGCCAATACCCAGGTAGAGTTCAAGATTTCGGAAGAAGATATGAAAAGCTTGCAGGCAATCAAACTCGACTAGATTTTTTTGCCAGGAGTTGCGGATGAATCAAAAATAATCGTATATTTGCAACCCCAAACGATAAGGGACCTTAGCTCAGTCGGTTCAGAGCGCTTGCTTCACACGCAAGAGGTCAGCAGTTCGAATCTGCTAGGTCCCACAGAGAGCAGGATTCCTCAAGGAACCCTGCTTTTCTTTTGCGTATTTTCCTGTTCTCGGATTTTTTTGCTAAATTTGCCTTTCAGTAGTTTACCATTCTATGGAAAAACAAAAGCACGTAGTATCTGAAACCGACCTGCAGAACTCCCTTGGCCTGAAGGGAGCCGTGGGGCGTTTTATTGCCAGACGCATCCATCACTTCCTCGAAATAGACACCATCAACGAAATGCACGAAAAATACATGGCCTACGACGGCCCTGAATTTTCCGAGAAGATACTCCAGGAAGTGGGAGTAACCTATGATATACCCGAAGAGCAGATAAAGAGGATCCCTCTCGAAGGAGGATTCATCACCGTTTCCAACCATCATTTCGGGAGCATCGACGGATTGATCCTCAGTTCCGTCATAGGCAGCCGCCGCCCGGACTACCGCATACTTACGACCTTCCTGCTCGCGCTCATCCCCAGCCTCAGGAGCAGTTTCATGCCCGTGGACAATCTCAGCAAGGGAGGCAGCGCCAAGAGCATCCAGGGGATACGTATGGCTCTCCAGCACATTCACGACGGAGGCGCCCTCGGCTTCTTCCCCGCCGGAGAAGTTGCCACATACCAGAAAAAAGACAAGCGCACGGCCGTGGGTAACGCCAAGGTCATCGAGGATAAACCCTGGGCCCAGAATATCATAAAGCTCATCAAGAACTCCGGATATCCTGTCATTCCCATCTATTTCGAAGGCACTAACTCCAAGTTCTTCCACTTCCTCGGAAAGATACATCCCCGCCTGCGTACCGTCCGCCTCATCCACGAGCTCCTCAACAAGAAGGGGACCCACGTGAAGGTCCGCATCGGCCAGCCCATATCTGCCGAAGAGATAAGCAGATACGATGTTCCCCAGCTCGGGCAGTACCTGCGCAACCGCACCTACGCGCTCGAGGCCGAATGCCTCCCCGATAAGGTCAAGAAGGCCGTTCCCGAAATCAAGGCCGTTCCCATCGCGGCAGAAGTGCCCGACGAGATCATCCGCAAGGAGATCGCGGCCATCGAGGACAGGGCCATTTTCGAGGTCGGCGACTACCGTTGCTACCTCAGCACCGTCGACGGCATTCCTCATGTTATGACAGAGCTCGCCCGTCTGCGCGAGGAGACCTTCCGCGCCGTAGGCGAAGGTACCGGCAAGGCCCTGGACACCGACGAATTCGACCCTTACTATCATCATCTGATACTTTGGAACATCCCCAACGGCGAGATCGTGGGTGCTTACCGTCTAGGCGTCGGCTCCGAACTCGTCAAGAATCACGAAGGCATCAGCGGTTTCTACACCTCCACGATGTTCAATTTCGCACCTGGCAACGAGGAACTGCTCTCCCAGTGCATCGAACTTGGCCGTACCTTCATCCGCCAGAAATATCAGAGGGAGGTCCTCGCACTCAAGCTTCTGCTTACGGGTCTTTCCGTATCTACCTCGAAATTCACCGAATCCAGGTATTTCCTCGGCCCTGTCAGCATCAGCGACGATCTGCCCGATCTTTATAAGAGCCTCACCGTATACTTCCTCCAGAAGAAGCACTCCAACCCCGAAATCAGCAGCATAGCATCCCCTACCCATGCTTTCAAGCCCAACTTCCTGGCCGTCAATCCGGACCAGCTCCTGAACGGCATCGAAACCGTGGACGACCTCGACAGGCTTATCATGGCCATTTCGGATGGCAAGCACAGGCTGCCGGTGCTGGTGAAGAAGTATTTCAACTACAACGCCAGGCTCATCTGCTTCAACGTGGATCCGCTGTTCTATTGCTCGCTGGACGGGCTCATCCTCCTCAAGCTCAACGAGTTCCCCAAGAACTACCTCCGTTCGCTCGTCAAGATGCTGCCCGAAGATCTGCAAGACACCATATTGAACGATTCCCCCTTAAGTTGACGGGGCTTTTACGCTTTTTCCGTAGTATCTTTACGTTTTTTCCGTATATTTGTGCGTTTTTTGAGAACGAATAAATATGTGTGGAATAGTAGCTTATCTCGGATGCCGCGAGGCATATCCGATACTTATACGGGGCCTGCACCGTCTGGAATATCGTGGATACGACTCCGCAGGAGTTGCCGTCCTTAACGACGAAGGCAAGCTCAACATCTATAAGGCAGTAGGGAAAGTTTCCAATCTCGAACAGGTAGCCGAGGGGCACGATTGCTCCGGAACCATAGGTATAGCCCATACGAGATGGGCCACCCACGGAGCCCCGAACGAGGCCAACGCACACCCTCACATCTCCCAGAGCGGGGACCTTACCATGGTCCACAACGGCATCATCGAGAATGCAGGAGGGTTGCGCGACCAGCTTAAGGCCAAAGGCTTCAGCTTCCGCAGCGAGACCGATACCGAGGTGCTGCTCCAGCTTATAGAATACACCCAGCAGAAACACGGCGCCGACCTTGCCAGCGCAGTCCGCTCCGCACTCAAGAAGGTCATCGGAGCATATGCCATCGCGGTCATCGACCGCAAGGAGCCCGGCACCATAGTGGCCGCCCGAAAGAGCAGTCCCCTGGCCGTCGGTCTGGGTGAAGGCAATTCCGAATTCTTCATCGCCAGCGACGCCTCCCCTATCGCAGGTTACACCAACAAGGTAGTTTATCTCAACGACGAGGAAGTCGTCGTATGCCGCCGCGGCGAACCGCTGTACATTACCACCCTCAATGCCGACAAGGTAGATTTCCGCACTAAGGAGATCGACCTCGACGTCACCATGCTCGACAAGGGCGGATTCCCCCACTTCATGCTCAAGGAAATCTTCGACCAGCCTTCCGTGCTGCGCGATTGCATGAGGGGTCGCCTCCTGCCTGCCCACCACCGCATAATACTCAGCGCAGTTACCGAGCATCGCGAAGAGCTCATAGGCGCCAAGCGCTACCTGATGGTAAGCTGCGGCACCTCCTGGCATGCCGCCCTCATAGGCAAACAGCTCATCGAGCAGTTCTGCCGCATACCCGTGGAAGTCGCCTATGCCAGCGAATTCCGCTACAGCGACCCGGTGGTAGGCCCCGGCGACGTGGTATTCGCCATCTCCCAGAGCGGAGAAACCGCCGACACCTTATCTGCCATACAGATGGCTTCGGAAAGGGGTGCGATGGTATTCGGCATCGTGAACGCAGTAGGCAGCAGCATAGCCCGTGCATCCGACACAGGAACCTACATACATGTGGGGCCCGAAATCGGCGTGGCCAGCACCAAGGCATTCACCGGGCAGACCACCGTCTTGACCATGCTCGCCCTGGCCATCGCCCGCGAAAAAGGCAGCATCAGCGAAACCGACTACAACGATGCCATCACCGAGCTCGAGCAGATTCCCGACAAGATAGAGCGCATCCTCGCCAAGAACGACGAGATCAAGGCTCTCGCCAAGGAATATGTAGATAAGAAGAATTTCCTGTATCTTGGCCGCGGAATGAACTTCCCCGTAGCCCTCGAAGGAGCCCTCAAGCTCAAGGAAATCAGCTACATACATGCGGAGGGCTACCCTGCCGCAGAGATGAAGCACGGCCCCATCGCCCTCGTGGACGAGGATATGCCTGTGGTATTCATCGCAACCCATCATAACCTGTACGAGAAGATCCTCAGCAACATGCAGGAAGTCGCAGCCCGCAAAGGCCGCGTGCTTGCCATAGTCAGCGAGGGAGATACGGTCGTGAAAGGCATTGCCGAACACGTCATAGAGGTTCCCCCTACGGCGAACTTCCTCTCCCCTCTGGTTTCGGTCATCCCCCTCCAGTTGCTGGCATATCATATCGCAGTGTCCAAGGGCCTGAACGTCGACCAGCCCAGGAACCTCGCAAAAAGTGTCACCGTAGAATAAGAAGAAGATGCAATACAGAAATCTTACCCAGGAAGAGATAGCCATCCTCAGCACGAATGGCTGCTCGGCAGAAGATTGGAACAAGGTCAAGGTATCTCCCAAGTTCGAAGCGGAATACATCCACCGCGTGTGCTTCAGCGGAGAGGTCGCACTTGGCTGTTTCGAAAAGTCATTCACCCTCGCAGGCGGCCTCAAGCGCCACAGCGGCATCTGGGATGCCACCCTGCACAACGTGAGCGTGGGGAATGACTGCTGCATACGCTCCGTCCGCGGATACATAGCCAACTACGATATCGAAGACGGCGTGCTCATCGACAATGTCGGCAGCATCCTCACCGAAGGCGAAAGCAGTTTCGGCAATGGCGTCAAGGTCTCCGTGCTCAACGAGACCGGCGGCCGCGAGGTTACCATACACGACACCCTTTCATCGCACGAGGCCTACATGATAGCCATGTACCGCCACCGCCCGGTATTCGTGGAGAAGATGAACGCAATCGTGGACAGCTATGTCGAATCCGTCACCTCCAGCCGCGGAACCATCTGCAAAGGTGCTTCCATAATCGGTACCGCCGAAATCCGCAACGTGCGCGTGGGTGCCGCCGCCGAGATCGACGGTGCTTCCCTGCTGGTGAACGGGTCCATAAACAGTTCGGAAGATGCCCCCGTCAAGATAGGCCAGAGCGTCATCTGCGAGGATTTCATCATCTCCGGGAACAGTTCCGTCACCGAGGCCGCCAGCCTTACCAGATGCTTCGTAGGCCAGGCCTGCCGCTTCGGCCACGGATATTCCGCCAGCGATTCCCTCTTCTTCTGCAACTGCCAGGGAGAGAACGGAGAAGCTTGCGCTATCTTCGCCGGTCCCTACACTGTGACCCACCACAAGAGCACGCTGCTTATCGCAGGTATGTTCTCCTTCATGAACGCAGGGTCCGGTTCCAACCAGAGCAACCATATGTACAAACTGGGGCCCATACATCAGGGAACCCTGGAGCGCGGAGCCAAGACATCTTCCGACTCCTACATACTCTGGCCCGCCCGCGTAGGAGCATTCTCGCTGGTGATGGGCCGCCATGTGACCCATTCCGACACTACCAATCTCCCCTTCTCCTACCTGATCGAAAAGGGTGAGACCTCCTACCTCGCCCCCGGCGTCAACCTGCGCAGCGTGGGGACCATCCGCGACGCCAAGAAATGGCCAAAGCGCGACGGACGTACCGGTGCCGAGAAGTTCGACTTCATCAACTACAATCTCCTCTCCCCCTTCACCATCCAGAAGATGATAAAGGGCGTGCAGACCCTCGAAAACCTGAAGCACGCCAGCGGAGAGCTGTCTGATGTCTATTCTTTCCATAGCGTAAAGATTACCAACTCCGCCCTCAAGCGCGGTCTCGAGTTCTACAAGATCGCTATCGACAAATTCATGGGCAACTCCCTGATTTCCAGGATACAGGAAGAAGACGGAAGCCTCAATCCTATCAACGAGGCCCAACTTCAGGCAAGGCTCCGCCCGGACACCCCCATAGGTTCAGGCGAGTGGGTCGACATCAGCGGCCTGATTGCTCCCAAGAGCGAGATAGCAGCCTTGATGAACGGCATAGAGCGCGAGGAAATCAGCAGCCTCAAGCAGATGCAGGCGGCCTTCAAGACCATGGCTGACAACTACTACAAATACGAGTGGACCTGGGTATTCCAGCACATTCAGCAGATCTACGGCATAAATCCTTCCAAGATGACCAAGGAAGATGCCATACAGCTTATAGAGACCTGGAAGAAGGCCGTGGTCAGCCTGGACGAGATGGTTTACGAAGACGCCCGCAAGGAGTTCAACCTCGCTGCCAAGACCGGTTTCGGTGCCGATGGCGACAAGGAGCAGAAAGAAAGCGACTTCGAGCAGGTTCGCGGCGATTTCGAGAGCAACGACTTCGTGCGTTCGGTACTCGACCACATCAAGAACAAGACCGAACTGGGAGAGAAGGCAATCAGTTCCCTGCTCCGCTAGCTTCGTCGATAACCTGGGAGATATCCTTAACAGGTATTTCAGAATAATTGCCGAATGTGCTCTGGCATAGAGGGCACGCGGTTACGATGGTATCCGGATCGGCAACCGTCATATTGCGCAAGGAATTCAGAGTAATGTCCTTGCGCTTTTCGTAACTGAGCGAGATGCTTCCGAGCGAACCTCCGCAACAGATGCTTTCTTCGCGGTTCTTCCCGGCTTCCACCAGCGTTCCTACGGCAGAGACGGCCGACCTGGGGGCATCGTATATGCCGCAGCCGCGCCCGAGTTCGCAAGGGTCGTGATAGGCCAGTTTCACGGATTCGTCTTTGCTGACATGCAGCCTCTGGGAATGTATCATCTCGTCGAAGAAAACGCTGTGATGCACCACGTAGATGCCGGAAAGCTTATATTTCTCCTTGAATATCTTGTAGCATATAGGGCAGCTGAGCAGCAGTATGTCGCAGCCGGAAGCCTTTATTATCTCACGGTTGATGCGGACCATCTCGCGGGCCTGCTCCCGTCGCCCTGCCAGCAGCATGGGACGCCCGCAGCATAGGCCTCCCTCCGGATCCATCATGGTCCAGGATACGCCGGCCTTATCGAGAAGGGCCGTAGTGGACTTGATGATCGAAGGGGTAAGATGGGTCATGCATCCTGCGAAATAAAGCACCTTCCCATTCCCTATGCGGTTGATATGCTCTTCGGCAGATATCTTGGAGTAGTGCTGGTTGATGCCGTAGGAACGCATCGCACGCTGTGCAAGTCGCATCTGGGGTCCGTCTACCTGCACCTGGCACACCACCGAGCACTTGCCGCACATGAGGCACTTGTCGCTTATTTCCTCTATGCGTTTCTCGTTGCCGCGGCGCAGCTGGCGATTGAGATAGACCGTACAGTCTTTCAGGTTCTCCTTGCGCACGCTCATGGGGCAGGCATCGATGCACACGCCGCATGCAGGGCAGGAATAGAACTGCACCCTGGCGTAACCCTTGCGAGGATGCAGTATCTTGAGGCCCGCATTGCGCAGAGGGATCAGCAGCATCTCCGCCGGGATGTGCATGTAACGCGTGAAAGGCAGTACGCACATGAATACACCCAGCACTATGGAGTATGCCCACCATGTAGGCATGTAGTTAAGGTCGTTCCCGAGGAACTGGCGGAAAATCCAGTTCATGGGTATGGTCAGGAAGCTTCCGCCGCTGATATGTGCGGTAAAGCTTTCGCTGAGAAGCCGCAGGGGGAAGATGGCCCACAGGGAATACAGGCCTATGCTGTCGAAGAGGCTTAGCCTGGTTGTGCGGCGCATCCCGAAGATACGAGACCTCAAGCGCTTGACAACGGCAAGGGTTATGCCGCTCAGGACCATCAGCAGGAAGAAGTCCATCAGGAAAAACAGCACCGCACCCTGGATGGTATTCTCCCCTTCCGCGACAAAGAAGTTGAAGAAGATGGGATAGTAGAAGAAGTGTATGCGTTCCGGCAGGAAGAGCATCACTTCGATATGTCCCAGCACTATCAGCATGAACCAGCCGAAAGCGATGCTGGAGTGCATATATCCCAGCACCCTGTTGCGCTTCCAAAGCTTCACGTGGAGCAGACAGTTCAGGAAGATGTCCTTTATGTTCTTCCACGCAGTCTTGGGCGTGACAAGGGAGATGAGCACCTTGCGCCTGTCTTCGCCGGGAAGCTGGATCATTATGCGTATGAAGCCATAAATGCAGTAGCACAGCACGAACAGCATGCCCACCACGAAAGGCAGCACGAAAGGATGGAAGCCGGACGAGATGCGATCTATCATAGTTGGCCCTCCACATTATCGTACAGACGGCATACCGTAAGTATCACCCGGCGGGTATTGATACCCCGGGGGCATACCATGGTGCATTTGCCGCAAAGCATGCAGTGCGAAAGCATCTGCTCGACCTCCTGCATCTTTCCGCGCTGCAGATCCAGAAGCAACTTGCGCATGCTCATTGCGGAATATGCCGAAGCCGAACATGTGGCGCTGCAGCTCCCGCATGCGATGCACGTCCGGGCACCGGGCTCTATCTTGCACAGTTTCCCATACAAGGAAAGGTCCAGTTTGTCGAGCTCGATAGCTGAACTGGGAGTCAAGGAGAAGCCGAAATCCATCACTTGCCTTTTTTCAGATAGTTGTACACATTCAAAGCTGCGCTGCGGGCCTCGGCCAAGGTTTCGGGGATGGTCTTGGGGCCGGTGCAGGTGCCGGCGAAGAAGATTCCGTCCCTGTCGGATTCGGTAATGGCGGCGATATTGTCCCGGCTACGGAAGAACCCGTCGTCATCTACCGGCATCTGCACGGCCGATGCCAGGGAATGGTTTGCCTTGTTGCAGACGATTCCGGCCATCAGCACCAGAAGATCCAGGCGCACTTTCACAGGCTTGCCCGAGAGGGTGTCTTCCGCTTTTACCATCACCCTGCCGTCGATAGTCTCGGAAACCTCCGAAACGCGGCCCCGGATGAAATGTATGCCGAAGTCGCGCTGGGCATTGATGTAGAAGTCTTCGTATTTCTTCCCGAAGAGCCTCAGGTCCATATAGAAACAATAGATCTCGGCGTTCGGGAACTTTTCTTTCATCTCTATGGCCTGCTTGATGGCGGTGATGCAGCAAACCTTCGAGCACTGGGTATTGCCGGCCTTTATGTCGCGTGAGCCTACGCAGTGCACGAAACCAATCGCAGCAGGTTTTTCGGGCACACGCTCGTCGCTGCCTGTTTCGAACCAGGCTTCCAGATCGGCGTTAGTGATTACATGGTCGTAAATACCGTAGCCATATTCTTCTTTCTTTTCGGCCTCGAAAAGTTTGAAGCCCGTAGCGAATACCACGGCCTTGCAAGGGTGGACCGTTCCGTTGCTCAACACAACCGAATAACCCTTCTGAAGCCTGTTGATCGAGGCTATTTCGGTTTCGGTGTAAACCACTACGTCCTTGAGAGGCTCCTCGTAGGCCGCCAGCACCTTGCGGGCGGGGGTCATGTCCGGGAACAGGCAGTTCCAGTTGGCCACGTGACCTCCGAGCGAAGAACTCTTCTCCACTATGACGGGGTTCAAGCCGAGCGTCTTGAGCTGGCGTGCGGTCTCCATACCGGCGATTCCACCGCCGACAATAAGTATATCGTTGTTAGACTTCATCTTAGCAGCATTTCAGGACCGTGGGGAGTCCGGGTTTAAGGATATCTTTCTCGTCAAGACCAAGATACTTCCTGGAAGGGTCGTATTCCACGCCCATCTTGTCAAGAAGAGGTTCGGGGCCTACCTGATGTATCTGAAGACCGAGGTCCCAAGGATCTATGCCCAGCACGATGCCGGCGAGTTCCTCATAGGTCAGGACCGGAATCCCCCGGCCTCCTTTGCCATAGGTCTTGCCCTCCTGCTCCGCAATGACGTACTGCCAGCGGTCCAGGAAATAAGGGCATCCGGGGCAGTTGGTGATTATCATGTCCGGGTGGTAGGGTTCCATCGATTCGAACTTCTTATGGGTGTTGGATACCGAATATCCGCGGTTGGCCTTCACGAAGTACTGACGGAAACCGAATCCGCAGCAATGACGGCGCTCGGGATAGTCTATGACCTTGCCTCCCCAGGCCTCCGCCATGCCGCTCAGCACACAGGGGTACTCGGCTCCTCCCACACCTTTGTGGGGGAACATCTTGGAATAGTGGCACCCTATGTGCTCCACCACCCTCAGGGGCTCTCCGCTGGCGGCATCAACGAGACGGTATTTGGCGCGGGAAGCGATTTCGTCGCGGAGTTTATACACCAGGTCGCTGGCGTGGGCGATGTACTCCGGCTTTTCGAACTCGCGGCGGCAGGCTTTCCAAAGCTTCTCCCGTATGCGGGCCTCCAGCTCGGGGAACTCCCTCCAGGTCTCGAGTATCTCGCAATAGTTGCCAAAAGAGGTTATGCAGGATGTCACCAGATTCTTGTATCCGGCCTCGGTCATGAGCGCGAACTGCCGGGCTACGACGGTCATCGCAGTCTCCTGGGGGATGGTATCGCAATGGTATGCAATGCCCGCACAGGTGGTGTGATGGGCGGATTCATAGATGTCGCGGCCAAGCATGTCGCGGCAAATCTTCAAGAAATAATACTCCGATGCAGGGAAGAAACTCTGGCGTATGCAACTGCGCACGTAGAACCAGTGGTCGTCCGGAATCTCCTTCTGATAATCCGACCATATCTTCTGTTTGCCTTGATATATCATATTCCAGCCTCCTCGTTATTGAAATGCCCTCTGGAGCAATGCTCGAAGGTATATTTCCTGTATTCTTCAATAGTCATCCCCATCTCTGCCGCCTTCTTTTCGGAGAACTTCTCCACCAACTCTATGCGTTCGGTGCCTCCTGTCTCATCGAAAATGGCCTTCAGTTCATCCAGATCCTCCTGTGGAATGATGCGCAAGGCACCTTCGCCCTGACGCCCGTACGCGGCGCCCATACGGTCGTAAACATCCTGCTTATGCTCCAGCACCCATTCGAATACGGGTCCGGACTCGGGATGGTCCCGGAATACGAAAGTGTCCGGATGCACGCAATAGCCAAGATTCAGGATATTGCCGGTAAGAGCCTTGGTAAGAGGATAGAGCTGACGCCCCTTCTCGGACTCGGTGAAGTAGCCGAGCTTGGTGGAAAGGTTGCGCAGGGCCATGACAACAAGCCCGGGACCGTTGCCACGGGGACAGCGGGTGACGCATGACATGCATTCCCCGCAATACCAGATGGTCTCGCTTTTCAGGAGTTCCAGGATACCCTCCTCATCCCTACGCTGCACGGTGTCCACGATTTTCCGCGGATCATATCTATAGAATTCCGCCGCAGGGCAGATGGCAGTGCAAGTCCCGCAATTGATGCAGGTCTTGAGCCCTTCTTTGAAGCGGTAATCTTCCGTAAGTTCGTCGTATAGTTTACCCATAGTACACGTATATCAGTCAAAGGTAGTGTTTTTTTGCTATTTTTGTATAGCCAATAACACTGCACCATGCTATCGTTCCTACTTTGTATCGTGGCCCTGATACTGGGCTATGCCCTTTACGGAGCATTTGTAGACAGGGTTTTCTGCCCGGATCCTAACCGTGTCACTCCAGCCATAAGCAAGACCGACGGAGTGGATTTCATCCCCCTCCCCACATGGAAGGTGTTCATGATACAGTTCCTGAACATCGCAGGCACGGGCCCCATCTTCGGAGCGATAATGGGTGCAAAGTTCGGGCCGTCGGCATACCTCTGGATAGTGCTGGGATGCATTTTTGCAGGGGCGGTGCATGATTATATGGTCGGGATGCTCTCCATACGCCATGGCGGAGCGGGGCTTCCGGAACTGGTAGGCAGTTATCTGGGGAACGGGACAAAAAAAGCGATGCTGGTATTCTCCGTGCTGCTGCTCCTGCTCGTTGGCACCGTATTCGTGTACAGCCCCGCCCTCATACTCGGCGATATGGCAGGCGATGGCACCCGGGCAGCCATAATGCTCTGGGTGGGCATAATCTTCATCTATTACATAGTCGCCACGTTGCTCCCCATCGACAAGATAATAGGCAGGATATATCCGGTATTCGCCATAGCCCTGCTGTTCATGGCAGCAGCCCTGATGGTCTGCCTCTTCATAAAATGGCCTTCCCTTCCCGAAATATGGGACGGGCTGCAGAACCGCGGGCCGTCGATAGGCCTCAAGGGGCAACCCATATTCCCCTGCCTCTTCATCACCATAGCATGCGGTGCGATCAGCGGGTTTCATGCAACTCAGAGTCCTTTGATGGCCCGTTGCCTGAAGAACGAGAAGCTCGGCCGGCCCGTATTCTACGGATCGATGATCACCGAAGGGCTGGTGGCCCTCATCTGGGCGGCGGTATCGTCCTATTTCTTCTTCGACGGAGGAGCAGCCGAAGTAGGCTCCGACCTTAGCGCAGCTGCGCCCGCAGTGGTTACAAAGGTGTCGCAGAGCTGGCTTGGAATACTTGGCGGCATACTCGCGGTGCTGGGAGTCGTAGCCGCCCCTATCACCAGCGGCGACACTGCCTTCCGAAGCGCCAGGCTCATTATCGCCGACTTCGTGAATGTGGACCAGAAACCCGTACGCAACCGCCTGCTGATAGGCATTCCCATATTCGTCGCAGCGTCCGCCCTGCTCTGGTTCAACGTAGCCAACACCGACGGGTTCAACATAATATGGCGCTACTTCGGCTGGGCCAACCAGACACTCGCCACATTCGCGCTCTGGACGGCCACCGTGTATCTGGTCAGGAACAAGAAGGGGGCTTGGTATCTGCTTACCCTGCTGCCCGCCGCCTTCATGTCGGCAGTATGCCTTACCTTCATCTGCATCGACAAGACAGGCTTCCATCTGCCCGCATCCATCAGCCCGTGGTTAGGCCTAGGAACCTTCCTGACTTCATTGGCCCTGTTCTTCTTGTGGCACGGAAAAGTTTGCAAATAAAAATTAATTGCCTATATTTGCAGGCAAATGTCCGCATTCTCACTTCATAACAGCAGACGAGCCCGAAGATAGGAGGCGTAGAACCCTCCCAAATATCTTCGGAAATTCTACATATTTTTTCCTTCGGAATTTCCGCCTAATAATTGCAATTGACAATCTCGGTTTGTCTTGCCATTAGGGATATTACGTATCCGGCCCGACAACCGCAGCCAGATAAATAATCAATGGAAATAGAAGTAATGGTGGCCAACGAAAGCCACGTGAACTACGCAGAAGACATCTGCAGCGAAATTTACCTTTCATCACTCGAACGTAAAACAGGTATTGCCAAACGTTCTCCGGAATATATCCAGGAGAAGATGCTCGCCGGCAAGGCGGTCATAGCAATTGCCGAGAATGGAGAATTTGCCGGTTTTTCCTACATCGAAAGCTGGGGCGGCAAATCCTTCGTAGCCAACTCCGGACTTATCGTCGCCCATAAATTCCGCGGGCTGGGGCTTGCCAAGCGCATCAAGGAGCAGACTTTCATTCTCTCCCGCACCCTCTTCCCGGATGCCAAGATCTTCTCGATCACCACAGGCGCAGCAGTGATGAAGATGAACTACGAATTCGGTTTCCGTCCTGTTCCCTTCGCCGAACTCACCGACGACCCCGAATTCTGGAAAGGCTGCCAGGGCTGCCGTAACTTCGACATCCTCACCCGCAACGAATACAGGCTCTGCCTCTGCACCGGCCTGCTGTTCGACCCCAAGGAGCATTTGGAAATCCATCATCCCGGAGAATAATGAAAAAAGTAGTAGTAGCGTATAGCGGAGGTCTCGACACCTCCTACACCGTAATGTATCTCGCAAAGGAAAAGGGATACGAAGTTTATGCAGCCTGCGCGAATACCGGCGGTTTTTCCGCAGCGCAGCTCAAGCAGAACGAAGAGAACGCCTATAAGCTGGGCGCAAAGAAATATGTCACCCTCGACGTAACCGCCGAGTATTATGCCAAAAGCCTCAAGTACATGGTCTATGGCAATGTGCTGCGCAACGGCACTTATCCCATCTCGGTTTCCTCGGAGCGCATCTTCCAGGGAATAGCCATCGCCAAATATGCAAAGGAGATAGGCGCAGACGCCATAGCGCACGGTTCTACCGGTGCCGGCAACGACCAGGTCCGCTTCGACATGACCTTCCTGGTGATGTGCCCGGGCATGGAGATAATCACCCTCACCCGCGACGGCAACATCTCCCGCAAGGAAGAAATCGATTACCTCAACGCCCACGGCTTCCCGGCAGATTTCGCAAAGCTGAAATACTCCTACAACGTGGGAATCTGGGGCACTTCCATCTGCGGCGGCGAAATCCTGGATTCCAAGCAGGGCCTGCCCGAGAGCGCATACCTCAAGCAGATTTCCAAAAAGGGCAGCGAGATTCTCACCCTGGGATTCGAAAAGGGAGAACTCTGCAGCGTGAACGGCAAGAAGTACGGTGACAAGATAGAGGCCATCAACGCCGTCGAAAAGATAGGCGCCGCCTACGGCATAGGCCGCGACATGCACGTCGGAGATACCATAATAGGCATCAAGGGCCGTGTCGGATTCGAGGCTGCGGCTCCAATGCTTATCATCGGAGCCCACAAGTTCCTGGAGAAGTTCACCCTCAGCAAATGGCAGCAGTACTGGAAAGACCAGGTTGCCAACTGGTACGGGATGTTCCTGCACGAGAGCCAGTATCTCGAACCCGTAATGAGGGATATCGAGGCAATGCTCGAAAGCAGCCAGCGCAACGTCAACGGCACCGTCAGCCTGGAACTCAGGCCCTGGTCCTTCTCCACCGTAGGAGTGGACTCCCCCGACGACCTTGTAGCTTCCAAGCTGGGAGAATACGGCGAAAGCCAGAAGGGCTGGACCGCAGAAGAAGCCAAGGGCTTCATCAAGCTGCTCTCCACCCCTCTGAGAGTATATTACGGTGCACATCAGGAGGAATTCGAAAATGATTAAGGCAGGCATCATAGGCGGCGCCGGATACACGGCGGGAGAGCTCATCCGCATCCTGGTCAACCACCCGGAAGTGGAGCTGTCCTTCGTGCACTCCGAGAGCAGCGCCGGAAAGCATCTCTACGAAGTGCATGAGGGCCTGTTGGGCGATACCTCCATGTGCTTTACCGACACCGTCGACCTTTCCGGGACCGACGTACTCTTCCTTTGCTCGGCACACGGCAAGAGCGGTGAATTCTGGGCTTCCCACCCCTGCCCCGAAGGGCTCAAGGTAGTGGATCTTGCACAGGATTACAGGGATGAGAGCAATGGCTATGTGTACGGCCTTCCCGAATGGCAGCGGGGCAAGATCCAAGGGGCCTCCAAGGTCGCCAATCCCGGGTGTTTCGCCACCGCGATACAGCTCGGCCTGCTTCCTTTGGCAGCCGCCGGCCTGCTTGAGGGAGATGTCAACATCACCGCCATCACGGGTTCCACCGGCGCGGGTGTCAAGCCCGGCGCGACCACCCATTTCAGCTGGAGGAACAACAATCTGTCCACATACAAAGTCTTCGGACATCAACACCTCATCGAAATCAACAGGAACATCGGCATACTTCAGCCCGGCTGCGAGGCTTCGCTGAATTTCGTGCCTATGCGCGGCGATTTCGCAAGAGGAATCTTTGCAAGCATCACCCTGGACTGCAAGCTCGACGCGGAAGAAGCCGTCGCCCTGTATAAGGAATACTACGCAGATGCGGCCTTTACCTTCGTCAGCGACTCCCCCATCGACCTCAAGCAGGTCGTCAACACCAACAAATGCATCATCGCCCTCGAAAAACACGGAGAAAAGTTAGTAGTGAGTTCCGTTATCGACAATCTGCTCAAAGGAGCATCGGGGCAGGCGGTGCAGAACATGAATCTTATTTTCGGTATCCCGGAGAAAACCGGCCTGAAGCTGAAGGCATCAGCATTCTGACCCATGGAACTATTCGATGTTTATTCCCTTTTCGACGTCATCCCCACCACGGCATCCGGCTGCAGGATCTGGGATGACAAAGGTACCGGGTACCTTGACCTCTACGGTGGCCACGCTGTCATCTCCATAGGTCATTCTCATCCGACCTATATCAAGGCGCTGACCGACCAGGTGAACAAGATAGGATTCTATTCCAACAGCGTGGTGAATCCCCTCCAGCAGGAGCTTTCCCACAAACTGGGGGAAGTGTCGGGCTATGAAGATTACTTCCTTTTCCTTGACAACAGCGGAGCCGAATCCAACGAGAACGCGGTGAAGCTGGCTTCCTTCCACACGGGCAAGGACAGGGTGATTGCTTTCCACAGGAGCTTCCACGGCCGTACTTCCGGTGCGGTGGCCCTCACTGACAACCCCGCGATAGTATCTCCCTTCAACTCGCATCACAAAGTCACTTTCTGCGACCTGGGAGACCTGGCGGGCGTCGAGAAAGAGCTGTCAGAGGGTGACGTGGCAGCGGTCATAATCGAAGGCATACAGGGCTGCGGAGGCATACACCTGCCTTCCGAGAGCTTCTTCAAGGGTCTTTCCGAGCTCTGCCACAAGTACGGCGCGGTGCTGATTCTCGACGAGGTTCAGAGCGGATATGGCCGTACCGGCATGTTCTTCGCCCACCAGTGGGCGGGAATCAGGCCCGACATCATAACGATGGGCAAGGGCATAGCCAACGGTTTCCCCTGCGGAGGCATACTCATTTCCCCCGCCTTCAAGGCAGTCAAGGGAATGCTGGGAACCACTTTCGGAGGCAATTATCTGGCAATGGCTGCCGCCCTGGCGGTGCTCGAAGTCATCAGCAGCGAAAAGCTAGTGCAGAACGCCGCCGAAGTGGGAGAGTACATAATGAAGAACATACCCTCCGATCCCAGGATCAAGGAAGTCCGTGGGCGCGGCCTGATGATAGGCCTCGATTTCAACGTGGAGATAGCCTCCATACGCAAGAGCCTGCTCTTCGACAAGCACATCTTCACCGGCGTCGCCGGCAAGAATATGATAAGGCTGCTGCCTCCCCTCTGCCTGAGCAAGAAAGAAGCAGCCACGTTCATCAGTGCCCTGAAGGAGGTTTTGGCATGAAAGATCTGATTGTCAGCAAGATAGGCGGAAACATCGCGGAATCCCCCGAAA
>JAFZJI010000074.1 GCA_017552105.1 Bacteroidales bacterium
TCCATCTGCATGTCCCCCTGCTCCTTCAGCAGCGGCGCAATCCCTACGAGAAGGTCCTTCAGATACTGCAGGATATCTCTTGCCGGACGGAAGATAAGTTCCAGCAAAGCATCTCCCTTGAATGCCCCCTGGCCTATATAATACCTCGCATCCGCCCTAATCCTCGCAACCGCCTTCTTTCCCTCCTCACTCAGACAATCGCGTATGATGCCATTGCTGAAAATTCCCCACACGAACTTATGGTAGAACTGCACCTCTCCATTTCTCTCCCGCAGATTCTGCTGCATCGCAGCTATATCATTCATCAACGCCTGGAACGAACTCCCACGCATCGGATATCCCATTGTCACATTCACATCCTCTATCCCCTCCGGAATCGAATTCAGCACATTCATCAACAACCCCTCATCCGGCAGCACAATCGCCGTATTGATCCCGATTTCTCCGCAGGGATGATCGTCACCCAATGCTGGGGCGTGGTCCTCCTCTGAGACCGCTGCCACCCTCGGCATGCTGAGAGGGAGGGGCCCATCGCTCGCGATGGGAGGGGTCGAGCGGAGCGAGACGGTCGAAGAGGAGGAACCCTCCCCAGCATTGGAGAGAAGAGAGTACCGGCACCCTTCTAAAATGGCAGGCAGGAGTTTGGTTTGGCCGACGGAGGAAGGTACGCTGACGACATTGACGACGGGGCGGGGGAGACCATCGGGATCGAGCGGGAAAGCCTGAGGAAACTCCGCGACATTCTGTGAAAGGAAGAACGAAGCCCGATTCGCGCCATCCTTGATCTCCTCGCTGCTGAAATCCCAGCAAAACTCCGCCAACCCCGCATCCCTCATCCTCCTAAGCACCCTCCTCTCACACTCATTCAAGGCATTCAACCCCACGAACACAAACTTCACCGTATCCGGAAAACGCCCCGCCAACACATCCACCACAGGAACGGACCCCAACTTCTCGGCGATACCCTGGTAGATAGCACCCTCGGTAGCCATCCCCTCAGCAGCCAAAGCCTCGTTGAACGAATGGTAAAGAGGGAGAAGTATGTCCCATATGCGGCGGAAACGCTCCTTGAATTCACCCACATCCTTGAACTGCCCCAGGAACTGCTCCAGGGCCCTCTTCTGCTCAGGCTCAAGATAATCCAAGCTATCCTGCATCTGCCTGTACTCGGACACGTTCTTGAAGATATGCCCTGGCTCCACGAGATACTTGTCCACCTCCGCGAAATCGCTCAAGATGACCCCTCCCCAGAAAATGAACTCATCCAAAGGCTCGGCATCGGGGTTGAGGGACTTGTAGCAATCGTAGAGGGTGAGCATCGAAGCCATCCTGTCGGCAGGGCGCAGACCGCCCAGCCTGGCAAAGAAATCATTGATGGTAATGCACTCCGGAGCGATGATGGGCCTTCTTTCCATGGCGGAAAGGTCCCCGAGGTATTTCATGAAGAAGCCTACAGCCCTCTTGTTCGGAAAAATAAAACACATCCGGCTGATTTCGGGAGCCGGATGGTAATATTTTGCAACTTGAAGGAGGAAGGGCGTCATCGCAGGTCAGTAATAATCCAGAGTCTGTCATACTTGCTTATATCTACCTGGAATTCCGACAGATCCCCGGACGCTACGGCCTTACGCAAGATGGTAGCCTTGCAATGCACATCCTCGGGCATTCCCTGTATGCTCATCGTGAACGAAATCCTGGTACCGTCGATGGCCAGGTTGCTCACGTTCTGAAGTATCTTGTCCAGATTTCCGAAAATATCGGCATTCCCGCCGGCTTTCTCGATATAGATCTCTTTGTTGTGGTTGTTCACCGTCCAGAGACTGGAGCCGTCGTTGTAGAAAGAGGTTCCGCTTTCGACCACTTTGTAGCAATGCCCCTGAATGGTCGCGATGCCTTTCCCCAGTTCGCTGCCCGCAGAATCCGAATAGGAATACTGCACGCTGACCCGCGAGGTATCGAGCATGGCGATCAGGTCCGCAGCATTATTCTGTGCAGCGGCCATCAGGCACATCAGCAAGCCTGCCGATATCGACAAAAACCTACGCATCGTTCTTAAGGTTAGCGATCAAAGTGTCAAGGTCATCCAAGCTAGATACAAGAACCGTGCGGGGCTTGCTGCCTTCCTGCGGGCCGACGATTCCGGCCTGCTCCAGCTGGTCCATCACGCGGCCCGCCTTGGCATAGCCCATTCCGAGCCTGCGCTGCAGGTCGGAAGTCGAACCTTTCTGAGTGGTGACCACAAGTTTCGCGGCCTCTTCGAAACGCTCGTCCAGGTCGCCAAGTTCTCCCTTGGCCCCGCCATCCTTCTCCTCTTCCTTGACCTCGGGCAGATAGTAAGGAGTGTTGTAGCTCTTGCCATAGCCTTCCTGGTCGCCGATGAAAGAGGTGACGGCCTTGATTTCGGAATTGCTCACGAAACCGCACTGTATACGTTCGTTCTCAATGCCCGCCGAAAGCAGCATGTCGCCGCGGCCGATGAGTTTTTCGGCGCCGGGGGAGTCGAGAATGGTCATGGAATCGGTCCTGGATGCCACGCGGAAAGCGATCCTCAGAGGGAAATTGCCCTTGATGACACCGGAGATCACATCTACCGAAGGCCTCTGGGTCGCGATTATCACGTGGATACCGGCGGCACGGCCCTTCTGGGCAAGGCGGATGATGGAGTTGGTGATGCTCTTGGATGCCGCACGCACTTCGGGGGAAGCGCCCATGGTCATGGTAAGGTCGGCATACTCATCCACTATGGTTACGAGGTAAGGCAGGAACCTGTGCCCGTTCTTCGGGTTGAGCTTGCGGGCCTTGTATTTCTCGTTATAATCGGTAATCTTGTTCTCGCCGGCTTTGCTCAGCAGTTCGTAGCGCTGGTCCATCTCCACGCAGAGGCTCTTGAGGGTGAGTTCTGCATCCTTGGCGTTCTTCACTATGGCCTTTGCCTTCTCCTCTTCCTCGTCGCCTGCGGTGGGCATCACTGCGAGGTAGTGCTTCAGCAGGCTGTTGTATGCCGAGAATTCCACCATCTTAGGGTCGATGAAAACGAACTTGAGTTCGGATGGATGCTTGGAATAGAGCAGCGAGGATATGATGATGTTGAGGCCGACGGACTTGCCCTGCTTGGTAGCACCTGCCACCAGGAGGTGGGGAGCATCCGCAAGGTCGAACACCTTCACCTGCTGGGTGATGGTAAAGCCGATGGCAACGGGCAGTTCGTATTTGCTGGAGCGGAAGGCCTCGCTGTTGAGCAGGGCCTTCAGCGGCACTATCGAAGAGTAGTCGTTCGCAACCTCTATACCCACGGAATCCGAAAGGGTGACCACCCTCACGCCCTTGGCATTCATCTGCATGCCTATATCCTCCTGGAGCTTCTTCACATCGGCGATGCGCACTCCGGGAGCGAGGGTTACGCGGTACAGGGTGACGGTAGGGCCGACCTGTGCGCGTACTTCCGTGATTTCGATCTTATAGTTCTTGAGGGTTGCCCGTATCTTGTTGTTGTTGCGCTGCAGTTCTTCGTTGGAAGGCAGGCGGCGGTCCGAGGCGTGGGCGTCGAGAAGGTCGAGGCCGGGTGCCTTGAACTTGGGCAGGCCTTCGGGAGGATCCAGCCTGTTGTCGATGGGCGGGAGTTTTTCGTAATTGTCGTTTTCAAGGGTGTCATCGGTGATGACCTCGAAAGTGCTCTCCGGCTCGGAGGAGGCAGGTTCCTCCTCTTCGCCCGTCTCGCTCCGCTCGACCCCACCGTTCGCTTCGCTCACGGTCCCCCCTCTTAGCATGCCGAGGGTGGCAGCGGGCTCAGAGGAGGACGCTGCCTCCTCCGAGACCTCCTGAACCTCCTGGACATCGTCATCATCAGGCACGACTTCGTCTTCCGTCTCCGAAGCATGACGCCCGAGCTTGTAAACCCAGTCGGTGAATCGCGGGCTGCAGAAGAACAGCCAGCATGCGAGAAGCAGAAGCGCAAGGGCGCCGCTTATGATGACTCCGAAGAGATTATCGCTCCAAAGCACCACCTGCTTGCCGAACTCGCCGCCAAGGCCGCCGCCGAATACATCCGGGATGCCGGCCAGGTTGCCCGCGAAGGCAAGCAGCAGGGAGGCTACCAAGGCACCGCTGAGGGTCATGATGGTAGTCTTGAAAAGAGAGAAGTTCCAACGGCCGGCAATGAGACGCACGCTGACCGCGATAAGTATCACGAGAAGGGCGAAACTCCCGAGACCAAAAAGATTGCAGATAAGCAGATGCCCCAGGCGATATCCCATCTTGCCACCGGCATTGCCCACCGCAGTGGTGCTATCCATCATGGACGGATCCCGCAGAAGGCTCATGTCCTGCTGCCAGTGGAACAGATAGGAAACGCTGGAAATCAGGATGAACAGGCTGAACACGGCGACGGCAAGCCCGAGCACGACCTTGGCGTTGCTGCGCTCCTTGTCATCCCAGTTCCTCCAGATGCAGATATAGTCCAGGAATCTACTCATTTCTTCTTGGCTTTCTTATAACGGAACTTGTTGCCCTTGCTGCCGGAGGCATTCTTGATGCCGAGGGTAGGACGTGCGAAAGTGGCGTCCTGTGAGATGCCCTTGAGGAAGATTCCCTCCGGAACCTTGAGGCGGTAGTCGGAGAGTTTCTCTATGTCGGCGAAGATGGTTTCGTCCGCGACGCTGTCCTTGTTCCAGATAAGATACTGGGTACGCATGTAGTTCGCGAGGGAACGTATCATCGCGGTCTTCATCTCGCTTTCGGGCTCATTGCAGAGGAGCTCTATGATGGTTTCGATGTTCCTGCCGTAGTGGGAAGCCTTGATTTTGGACCCCTTCATGGGAAGAGGGACGGGACTGGTCTCGAATTCTTCTTTCACGGGGCAGGGGTATGGAGAATCTATGTCGAGGTCGAATTCGGCAATTATGTAAAGCTGGTCCCAGAGTTTGTGCTCCCAATCCTCCTGGCTCTTGACGGAAGGGTTCAGCAGCTCCATAGTCTTTACCACCGCTTTAGCCTGCTCGCTGCGCTTCGCCTTGTCGGGAATCTCCCTCAGGTGCTCGACCATCTTCAGCACGTTTCTCCCATATTCCGTTATGCGGAGCGTCTCCCGCTCCGTATTGTATTCCAGTTTGATTGTCTCTTCACTCATTTTAAGTCCATTTCGTTCATAATACGCAAATATAATTAAAACTTTTATGATTATCTTTGCATAATGATGACGAATTTCTACAAAGTTGCAGGCCATACGTTCGGGGTCAATATTCCGGATGGTGACCCGCTTTGCAAGCAGTTGTCTCAGTATGAGCCTTTCACCTGTGCCGACGGCCGGCAGCCCATCTTCACGCTGAGCCTTGCGGACACTTTGGAAGAAGAGGAGGAGACGCTGGTTTATTCCGGTGCCGAACAAACAGGAGAGCCTATCGTAAAGCTCTTCTCTACACCGAAAGGCTGGATTTCCGAAGTTGCCATATGCCCCGGCCGGCCCATCTCGGCCAGGCTTTTCATGGAGAAGGATTTCAGCTCCGGAAAACTCAAGATAATCCGCCGTTCCGAGGATCTTTTCAGCTTGAACAACGCCCTGATGCTGCTCTTTGCCTTCCGTACTTCGGGCATGTCCACTTTGGAGATGCATGCTTCGGTAATAGTGAATGGCGGCAGGGCCTTCCTTTGGCTGGCCACATCCGGTACGGGCAAGAGCACCCACAGTTCGCTGTGGCTCAAGAACGTGCCCGGCAGCCGGCTGCTCAACGACGACAATCCCATAGTCCGGGTGATGGAAGACGGGCACGTCGAGGTATTCGGATCTCCCTGGAGCGGAAAGACCCCTTGCTATAAGAACGAACATTATCCTGCTGGAGCTTTCACCCGCATCCGCAGGGCCGACCATAACGCTATTTCCAAGTTGAATAATTTCGAGGCCTACGCCTTGATCTATTCCTCGAGTTCGGGCTTCAAGTTCGACCCCAAGATGGGAGACGACCTGCATTCCACCTTCGAAAAAGTGGTGGGAGCAGTTCCCTGTTTCGTGCTGGACTGCCTGCCCGACGCCGATGCCGCCAGGGTTTCATCCGGGACTTTGCTGAAAATGTATGAATAAGATAGTCCTGCCCAATGAAATAATGCTGGGAGAGGTTTCCAGGATGCTCGCCGAAGGGAAGGAAGTCGTGATAATGACCAAAGGCTTCAGCATGCTGCCCTTCATAAGGGGCGATTACGACAGCGTGGTCCTGGTCCGTAAAGAAAGGTTCCGCCCCGGAGAGATCGCCCTGGGAGAGATTTCCAAGGGCGTTTATGTACTCCACCGCATAAGGAAGGTACTTCCCGGGGGCATCATAATGAAGGGGGACGGAAACCTGCGTGGCACGGAAAGCTGCCGCAATGCGAATGTCTGCGGCATAGTGAAAGAGATTCAGAAGGCTTCGGGCAGGAAGGTGAATCCTGACTCGCCCGTGAACCGTTTCCTCTGGAGATGCTGGGTGGCCATGCCCACGATAGGCCGGAGGTTCATACTTCATTACGTAAGAAAACAACTGTAGATATGAAGACTAAGAAAGGATTCAAGATGAGGACCTTGCTCGGGGAGCACATCATCGTTGCGGAAGGCTTCGAGCAGGTCAATTTCAATAAGATGATCTCTCTCAACGAGACCGCAGCCTATCTTTGGGAGGCCGTCTCCAAGAGGGATTCATTTACGGTCGAAGACCTCAGGGACCTTCTTCTTGCCGAATATGAGGTTGAGGAAGACATTGCGGCGGCCGATGCCAAGGCAATCGCCGAAAGGTGGATCGAAATCGGAATAGCCGAAGACTGATGAGACCGTTCCGGGAATGCTTCAGAGGCCTTATGGCAACGCTCCGCCCTTTCCGATGGAAAGTGGCGCTGAGCGGTCTTTTCGGCCTTCTCGAAGTAGTTTTCTCGCTTTCTTTCGTCTGGCTCAGCAAGAGGGTGGTGGATGTTGCCACGGGCGTGAATACGACCATGACGCTCACCACGGCAATAATAACCTTCGCATCCGTCATGCTGGCGCAGGTGTTGGTGAATGTGGCATCGCGCTACTGGAGCGGATATCTGGAAGTGATTTCCCGCAATAGCACCCGATCCGCAGTGTTCGCGAAGGTGATGAACAGCATCTGGACCGGCCGGGACCGTCTGCACAGCGGGGATACCGTCAACCGTCTCGAAGAAGACATAAGGGTGGTGATCGAGTTCATAACCAGCTCGCTTCCCGAAATCATAGTTACCATCTGCCGTTTCATCGCGGCCACCATCTTCCTTTTCGCACTTTCCCCGAACCTTGGATGGATACTGATATTCATAATGCCCGTCGCAGTGCTGGGGAGCCGCCTTTTCTTCCGGAAGATGCGTTCTATTACCATGGAAATCCGTGGTCAGGACAGCCGTGTGCAGGCCCATATGCAAGAGAACATCCAGCACAGGATGGTGGTGCGTTCGCTCGGGGGAGTGGACGAGGTTACCGACACCCTGGATTCCCTGCAGGACGACCTTCAGGCCAAGACCGTGACCCGTCTCAACTATTCCGCCATATCCCGGGGTATGATGCATCTGGGCTTTGTTGCCGGCTATGCGGTGGCATTCATCTGGAGTGCCCGCGGGCTTATGGACGGCAGCGTGACCTACGGTCTGATGACCGCTTTCCTCCAGCTCGTCAGCCAGGTGCAGCGACCCGTGGCCAATCTTACCGCCCAGGTGCCGGCCTTCATCCGTGCCCTTTCTTCGGAGGACCGCCTGCTGGAACTCTCAGGCATGGAACAGGAGAGCAAGGAAGATGACATCCTGCTCGCCGGTGCACCCGGAATCAGGGTCAGGAGCCTCAGTTTTACATATCCGGATTCGACTGTGCCGGTTTTCCAGGGGATCGATTTCGATTTCCTCCCCGGCAGTTTCACCGCCATAACAGGCTCGACCGGAGCCGGAAAGAGCACCTTCGTGAAGGTGATGATGTCGCTGCTCAAGGCCGATGGCGGTACGGTGGAACTCTATGATCCTCCGACCCCTTCATCTGCCGCGACCCTGTGCAACTTCATGTATGTTCCCCAGGGGAACAGCTTGATGAGCGGAACCATACGCCAGAACCTGCATCTGGCAGATCCCGATGCCTCCGACGAAACCCTGATGGAAGTGCTGGATGTGGCTGCCGCCGAGTTCGTCCGGGAACTCCCCGACGGATTGGATACCGTCTGCTCGGAGGTGGGCGGAGGCCTCAGCGAAGGTCAGGCCCAGCGCATCGCGATAGCCAGGGCCCTGCTCCGTCCGGGTGGGATACTTGTTCTTGACGAAGCTACTTCCGCACTTGATGCCGAGACCGAAGAAAGGCTTCTGAAGAACCTTGCAGCCCGTTGCGAGGGTACGAAGACGGTGGTTTGCATCACACATCGACCGGCGTTTTTAAACTTAGGCAAAATATTTGTACTATCTTTGTAGGATAATATTTTTGAAATGAAATTTCTGCGTTACATCACCATAGCCTGCCTGGTTCTTTCCGCGGTGGCATCAGTTTCGTGCAAGAAGGATAAGAAGTCCGATTCCACCAAAAGCTATCTTTACGGTAGCATCAAACTTGACATCCCTTCGTATGTTTACAGAGGCGACGTGTACCACGTCAACCCTTACGGTGTGTACAAGACCGAGGCTGCCGACAGCCTCGTAGGTTATAGGTGGACCAGCCCTTTCACTTCCAAATCCGACACTCTCCGCTTCGAGGGTGAACCTGCGGAAAAGGGAAAAGATTTCGATTTCGTTATCGACCCCGGATGCGAACTCAAGGCATATACGCTGACGGTTGCTGCGTTCGCGGATGGTTATAACGACAAGCCCGCGACCGCCAATTTTGCCGTAGTCGATCCCGTTCTCGGTTACGGAAGCCTTACCGGATATGATTTCCTGGAGGGTCTTTCCGTCTTTACGGATCCGCGCGACGGGAAAGAGTATTACTATACCACCATCGCCGGTAAGGATTGGATGATACAGAACCTTGCCTGGAAAGGCGCAGGGCGTTCTTATCTGGATGCCGAAGCCGTGGATCCCATCTTCGGTCGTTTCTACGACTGGGACGAGGCCGGCTCTGCCTGCCCTGCCGGGTGGACGCTGCCTTCCGATGCCGATTACGAGGCTGTCGCCGCACTCTCTTCCGGTGCAAGCCAGGCTGCTGGTTCAATGATGGTCGATGCCTATTTCAATGGTAACAAGATGTGGGAATTCTGGCCTGCTGTAAAGATTACCAACAAGACCCTTTTCTCCGCCATCCCTGTCGGTTATTACCAGATCGACGGAGAGTCCTCCGTCCACAAGAGTTTCGGTAAATATGCTTTCTTCTGGACTTCCGACGTTGATACCGACGGCATGGGCATAGCCCGCTACATCTATCAGGACCAGCCCGCACTCTTCAAGGCCTCTTTCGGAAAAGCCAGTTTGAAAGGTTCCGTACGTTGCGTAAGATAATCCATCAACAATATCGTCATAATGAAAAAAACTATCATCTGGATCGGCATTATTGCCGTTATCGCCATCTGGGGCATTTCTGCCTACAATGGACTTGTGAACAAGGACGAGGCCGTTACTGCAGCATGGGGCCAGGTAGAGAATAACTATCAGCGCCGTGCCGACCTCATTCCTAATCTGGTTGCAACGGTGAAGGGATATGCACAGCACGAAAGCAGCACCCTCGAAGCAGTGGTCAACGCCCGCGCAGCTGCCACCCAGGTAAATGGAGGCAATCTTTCTTCCGAAGATATTGCAGCATACCAGAAGGCTCAGGGCGAGGTCAGTTCCTCTCTCAGCCGCCTGCTTATGGTGGTCGAGAATTATCCCGAACTCAAGGCTAACGAGAACTTCCTTGACCTGCAGGCACAGCTCGAAGGCACCGAGAACCGCATCGCCGAGGCCCGCAGGGCTTTCAACGAGACCGCCAAGGATTACAATACATCCGTGCGCCGTTTCCCTGCAAACCTCCTCGCGAACATCTTCGGTTTCTCGACCAAGGGATATTTCGAGGCCGACGAGGCCGCTAAGGCTGCTCCCAAGGTAGAATTCTGATGTCCCTTTTCAAAAGGATAAGCATAATCGCTTCGATCGTCGCCCTGTCACTTCCGTGCGGGGCGGCGGTTAAGGATTATCTTCCCGACCCCCAGGTTCCCCCGCGTCTGGTGAACGATTTCGCCGCTGCCTTTACCGAGGCCCAGGCCGATTCGCTGGAGACGGTACTGGTGGATTTCGACAACCGTACTTCCAATCAGATATGCGTGGTGAGCGTCACCGACCTTAATGGTATGGACGTCGCCCGGTACGCATTGTTCCTCGCCAACAAATGGGGCGTGGGCAGCAAGAAGAACAACGGTGTGCTGATACTCCTCAAGACCAGGATGGGCGGGTATGTGGATGTCACCATCCAGGTAGGCCGTGGGCTCGAAGGGGCGATTCCCGATGCCTACGCCTCCCGTATCATCCGCAACATAATGGGTCCCCATCTGCGCAACGACGAATACTGGCCGGCAGTCAGCAAGGCCTGCATCGAGCTCATGGCCCTCGCTGAAGGCGAAATCAGCGAACCCAGGGATTCTTCCGAAGAGCTGGATCCCATGACCATCGCTATCCTTATCATATTGCTGGGACTCCTCATAATAGTCATAGGGCTCATAGCAAAGAATCACGAGGATAAGAACGGCGGCGGTCCTTTCTTCCCTAATAGTAATTCCCGCAACACCAGCCACCGGGGTACCTGGGGCGGTGGTTTCGGCGGTGGCTCCGGTTGGGGAGGCAGCTTCGGCGGAGGTGGCTTCGGTGGCTTCGGCGGAGGCAGTTTCGGCGGCGGTGGCGCCTCCGGGCGTTTCTAGCATCCGAGCTCTTCCTACGGGATCGAAGCTATCGTGCCCAGAGTGCCGATCAGCAGCCCCGACAAGTAATCTACTGAATTTATCAACCAGGACGGACAGATCCCTGCGGCGTATAGCAGCAGGCAGGATACTGCGCCCAGCATCAGTGCCGAAGTCAGGGGCAATGCAAGCAGATTGGTAATCAGGAAGTATTTCGGAAAGGTGCCGAAGCGCAGCCATACCAAGGGCGCGGTAAATACTTGGCAGGAGATGCTCAAGGCCATCGACGACCATATCCGGTGCACCGGCCCTCTCACCCGTCCCTTGACGGGAAACCAGGCATCCATCCGGGGGAACAAGGTGAATATTCCGAGCATGGCGAGATAGCTCAGCTGGAATCCCGGCGACGCGATAACCCAGGGTGCGAAACTCAGTTGCAGCATCAAGGCGCAGCACCAGACCGACAGGGGATCCCTTCTCCGTCCCGGACGGTGGCTCAGTATTTCGTTCAATGCGATGAATAGCAGGGCCCTCACTATGGAAGGTGCCGCCCCGGTCATAAGGGCGAAGAAAGTGCAGGCAGATACCAGCAGGGCACTGCGCAGCAAGGACATGGCCCTCCCGTTTCCCATCAGCTTAAGGAATCTTCCCAGCAGCAGGTAGATGATTCCCAGATGCAGGCCGCTCAGCGCGAGTATATGGGAGGCCCCGGCACTGCGGAAACATTCAATGGTTTCTCGGGGGAGACCGTCCCTCTGGCCGGTCAGGAGCGCTCGCAGCAGGGCGCCGGTCTGCCCGTCCCGGAAGGGGATGCTGCGGATCAGGGCGTCGCTGCGCTCGAGGGCGCGGCGGAAGATGGCCGGTCCAGCCGGCCATGACGCCGCCCCCGTCATTCCCGGCCATGACGCCGCCCCCGTCATTCCCGGCCCGACCGGGAATCTTACCGCCCCGCACAGGACCCCCATGGCAAAAAACAACACGGCATACCACCCCTTGCCGGACACGACATCCGAACCCGCCAGAAGCGCAAGGCACGCCACGACGCCAAGGGCAGGATGGAAAAGGGAAAACGGGCAGATCTGTGCGAGGACTATCCCCGCAGCAAAAGGAAACGATAACAGCACTATACCTCTCGCCTCAATCATAACGAATCACTTTATTACTTTGCGAAAATACGCAATAATTCTTAAATTTGTAAGCTAGCTAAAACACATTCCTACAAAATATGATCATACTCGTCATCAACTGCGGCAGTTCCTCGATCAAGTATCAGCTTTTTGATATGAAAAGTGCCTCCGACTACGTTGTGAGGGCCAAGGGACTGGTAGAGAAAATCGGTCTTCCCGAAGGAAACATCACCCATAAACCTACCGGAGGTCAGCCTTTCGTGCTCACTCTTCCCATCCCCGACCACAAAGTCGGAATGAAACTCGTCATGGATGCGCTCGTGGATCCTGAGCACGGCGTGCTCAAGTCCTTCGACGACGTGGACGCCGTCGGCCACCGTATAGTGCAGGGAGCCGACTTTTTCGATGGTAGTTGCCTGGTGGACGAAGACGTCCTGCGCAAGATAGAGATCTGCTGCGACTTCGCACCTCTCCACAATCCTGCCCATCTGCTTGGTATCCGCGCCATCACCCAGGTGCTCCCCAAGACTCCGCAGGTAGTCGTATTCGACACGGCCTTCCATCAGACCATGCCGGATTATGCATATATCTATGCCCTCCCGTACAAGTACTATACCGACTACCACGTACGCCGCTATGGCGCCCATGGCACCTCGCATCAGTATGTGTCCCGCAGGGGGGCGGAATTCGCCGGTCTGGACATCGACAATTCCAAGATCATTACCTGCCACATCGGCAACGGATCTTCCGTATCGGCCGTGCTGAATGGCAAGTGCATCGATACTTCCATGGGCTTCACCCCTCTGGAGGGCATGATCATGGGTACCCGCTGCGGCAACGTGGACTGCAATGTGATTCCTTATCTTATGAAGAAAGAGAATATCAGCCCCGATGCAATGACGGATATCATGAACAAGAAGAGCGGTCTGCTCGGGCTTGGCGGAGTCAGCTCCGACATGCGCGAGACCGAGGATGCCGCCGCTGCCGGTGACAAGCGTGCCCGCTTGGCCATCGACAAACTCACCTACGACATTGTTAAACTCATCGGTGCCTACAGCGTAGTGCTCGACGGCGTGGACCTCATAGTGTTCACCGCCGGTATCGGAGAGCACAACCACAAAGTGCGCCGCCGCGTTTGCGACAAGCTTGGTTCGCTGGGTGTCAAGCTCGACTATCCTGCCAACGAGAAGGCCTTCGGCGAAGAGGCTATGATCAGCGCCGCCGATTCCAAGGTTAAGGTCGCCCTCATCCCTACCGAGGAGGAACTTATGATAGCCGTAGATACCATGAATCTGGTAAAGTAACAAGATATGAACCTTATAGAAACTATCGTAGCGCGTGCTAAGTCCAACAAGCAGCGCATCGTACTTCCCGAGTCGCTCGAGGAGCGCACCATCACGGCGGCCGACCGTGCCATTGCCGACGGCCTTGCCGAAATCATCCTTATCGGAAACCCCGCCGAAATCCTTGCCCTCGCCGACAAGCTCGGCCTCAAGAACATTGGCAAGGCTACCATAATAGATCCTGCCACCAGCCCTAAGACTGCCGAATATGCGGATCTGCTCTACGAGCTCCGCAAGAATAAGGGTATGACCCCCGAAGTAGCAGCCAAGACCGTGCTGGATCCTCTTTATTTCGGGTGTCTCATCATCAAGAGCGGCGATGCCGACGGGCAGATCAGCGGAGCTCTCTCCACCACCGGAGAGACCCTGCGCCCTGCCCTCCAGATCATCAAATGCGCTCCCGGCATAACTTGCGTCAGCGGTGCCATGCTGATGATCACCCAGGCTCCCGAGTTCGGCGAGAATGGTGTGCTAGTCATGGGAGACGTGGCAGTTACTCCCGCCCCCGATGCCGGCCAGCTGGCCCAGATCGCGATCTGCACGGCCCGTACCGCAAAGAGTGTCGCCGGGTTCGCAGAGCCTCGCGTAGCCATGCTGAGTTTCTCTACCAAGGGTTCCGCCAAGCATGAGGTGGTCGACAAGGTAGTGGAAGCTACCGCCCTTGCAAAGGAGCTCGATCCTTCTCTGAAGATTGACGGCGAACTTCAGGCAGATGCTGCCCTGGTTCCTTCTGTCGGCAAGAAGAAGGCCCCCGGTTCCGAAATCGCTGGCAGCGCCAACGTGCTCGTAGTACCTAACCTCGAGGTGGGAAACATCTCTTACAAGCTTATCCAGCGTCTCGGCCACGCCGAGGCCATCGGCCCCATCCTCCAGGGTATTGCGAAACCGGTCAACGACCTCAGCCGCGGATGCTCCGTGGACGACGTCTACAACCTGATCGCCATCACCGCCTGCCAGGCCATGGATGCCAAATGATTGCTCTGGAGCTTAAATAGCTGTCATTCAGTGCTATATACAAAATGCCTGCTTGGTTTTACAAGCAGGCATTTTTGGTAATATGCTATCTATGAGGCAGTTAAGCTCCAGGCTATTCGGCCTGTGCTGCTGCTTTGCATTTGTCGCACTGCTCATCGGCAGGTTTGTCGCATTTGCCTTCGCCGCATTCGTGATGACGGCCGGGCTTAGGGCAGCATTCGACTGCGCTGGCTTTGATGGCTTTTTTCCAGGCTTTGATGGTTTTGCCTTCGGCGGTCTTAAGGTCTATGACCTGCTGGACGGCGATATCCGGAACGGCGATTTCGGCCTTTTCGCACTTGGCCTTCTTCTCGCATCCGTGCTTCTCGCCGCACTCTGCCTTAGCTTCGCCGCACTCCTTAGCCTCAGCTTCGCATCCGTGCTTCTCGCCGCACTCCTTTGCTTCGCCACACTCCTTAGCCTCTCCGCACTCTTCCTTGGCTTCGGCGCATTCATGCTTCTTGGCGCAGCAATCTTTCTTAAAGACCACAACCACCTTGGTGGGCTCCACCAACTTGGCGCAAACCACATCCTTACCCTCGACCACGAAAGCCTCGGGGCATACGGACTCTGCATCAAGAGCCTCGGCATACTCAACGGCTACACCGGCAACTTTGTCGGGACCGGCGACGATAGCGGAAACTTTCTGTTGTTTCCCACCACAACAAGCAGTGGCAGCCACTGCGGCGCAAACTGCGCAGATAAAAAGAGCTTTTTTCATAACTAATAAAATTATTGTTCGTATAATTCAGATAAGATATATGAGCGGAAATCGTCCCTGAGCACGTCCAGGGTGCGGAACCAGATATGACCTTTCACATACCAGGCCTTGCGGCACAGGTCAAGTTCGCGCTTGAATTCCACTAGTGACACATATGGAGCATCGAGCCCCTTGTTGTATTCCTGGGCATATTTGTAGGCGGCCAGGCCCACATATACCGGCACACCCTTCGACACGAAACTCCAGCTCTCCAGCACCTGCTCGAACGCGGCCGCATCGCCCCGCCCTATGGCCCAGTAAATCTGGGGAGCCAGGTAATCGACCACGCCTTCATCAACCCACATGCGTGGATCGGCATAGAGGCGGCAGGTATTAGCGAGGCGCCCGGCAGGGGAGACTCCGAACACTATGTCCGGCCGGCTTTCGTGGGCGGTCTCATACAGGACACGGACTACGTTGTTGATGGTCGAGAATCGCCACTCATCCAGCTTCTTTCCCTTGCCGTAAAGCTGATACATGTCGTTGTTCCAGCCTTCGCCGTCTTTCTGCAGCCCGTCGGGGTAGAAGTAATCGTCGATGTGCAGCCCGTCCACGGCGTAGTTGTCCACAATCTCCTTGGCGACATCCCTGAGGAATTCCACCACTTCCGGATTGCCTGGATCCAGATACAGCTTATGCTTGTAGTTCTGTACCCATTCGGGATGGGCGATGCTGACGTGGCTTTCGTGATGCGGTGTCACATCGTCGCGGCAGACACGCAGGGGATTAATCCAGGCGTGGATCTGCATCCCGCATTCGTGGGCGACCTGAACGGCCAGGGCAAGGGGATCATAGTAAGGGTCCTGCCCTTCGGTCCCGGAGAGGACTGCGCTCCAGGGGAGTATCCTGGAGCGATAGAGCGCATCCATATTGCTCACGACCTGGAATATGAGGGTGTTGCACCCCAATTCCCTGAGCCCTTTGATCTGTTCTATGAGACGCAGTTGCTGGATGATCGCCGGGTCGTTGCAATCCGGCCAGTCAAGACCTGCCACCGTGGCCAGCCAGGCTCCGCGGAACTCATCGTTGTTCGGGAGCAGGCTGTCGCTTTGGGCCCGCCCCGGACGGACTAAGGCGCAAAGACATAAAAGTAACAGGGTTAATTTGCATCGCATAAGTCGTAAAGATAATATTTTTCGTAAATTTGTGCAAACACTAAGACCATGATGAAGCGACTCTCTATCCTTTTCCTGTGCGCTGCTATGATCTGCGCATGTGCCTCTTCTGCAATAGATTGGGCTCCCGCCGGAGACCATATCAAAACTTCCTGGGCCGAGAAGGTGGACCCGGCAAAACCCCATCAAGAATATCCCCGTCCCCAGATGGTGAGGGATTCATACCTGAACCTGAACGGGCTCTGGGACTATGCCATCAGCCCCATCGAAGCGGACACCATGCCTGCTCCCGACGGGCAGATACTGGTGCCCTTCCCCCTGGAATCTTCGCTTTCCGGCGTCGCCGGCAGCCTGGACAATACCCAGGCCCTTTGGTACAAACGTAATTTCAGGATTCCCGCAAAGTGGAAGAACAAAGCTGTCATCCTCCATTTCGGTGCCGTCGACTGGAGCTGCGATCTTTGGGTGAACGGCCACAAGGCAGGCTCCCACATGGGAGGATATGCCGCATTCGAATTCCATATCAGTCCCTTCCTTACTTCCGGAATCCAGGAAATCGTGCTGAAGGTTACCGATGCTACCGAGGTGGGTTCCCTGCAGCCCCGCGGCAAGCAGGTCTTCAGCCCCGAGCGCGGGAGCATCTGGTACCAGCCCGTTTCCGGAATATGGCAGACGGTATGGGCCGAGGCTGTCGACAAGAGGGGAAACATTGCCGACTATCAGGTGCATGCCGACATCGATAAGGGAGATGTCTTCGTGACAGCCGAAGTCCGCGGTGAAGGAGAAGCCGTGGTGGAACTGCTGGAAGGCGGAGTCGGCTACAATACGGAAAAACCCTCGAAAAAGGTGCTTGCAAGCGAAACCGCAGCGGACGGCCGTGCTACCCTGCATATCGACGATCCTGTTCTCTGGAGTCCGGAGAATCCCTATTTATACGGCTTGCGCATCAAGCTCGTAAAGGATGGAAAGACCATCGACAAGGTCGAGGCCTACACTGCTTTCCGCGAGATTTCCGTGGTGAGGGATGACGATGGGCACAAACGCATGGCCTTGAATGGCAAAGCTCTGTTCCAGTTCGGTCCCCTTGACCAGGGCTGGTGGCCGGATGGCCTCTACACTGCTCCCTGCGACGAGGCTCTCCGCTTCGACATAGAGCGTACCAAGGAATACGGTTTCAACATGATTCGTAAGCACGTGAAGGTCGAGCCCGACCGCTGGTATTTCCATTGCGACCAGCTGGGAATACTGGTCTGGCAGGATATGCCCAGTGTCGCCCTCTGCAAGTCCGGCGAGTGGGGGCAGGGAGAAGATGTCTATGATTCCGGCAACTCCGACCAGCTCACCATTGCTGCCCGCGGCAATTTCGTGCACGAATGGCAGGAAATCATCAACCAGCATAAGAAATCTCCCTGCATAGTGGTCTGGGTGCCTTTCAACGAGGCTTGGGGCCAGTTCGATACTCCTCAGATCGTGGAGATGACCAAGACACTCGATCCTTACCGTCTGGTGAACATGGCTTCCGGAGGGAACTGGATTTCCGGCGGAGTGGGGGATATTCTCGATTCCCACCACTATCCCTATCCTAAGATGCGCATCTGGGATCCTGAAATGGTGAACGTGCTCGGAGAATATGGCGGAATCGGCCTGCCCATCGAGGGCCATACCTGGGTGGATCAGCGCAACTGGGGATACGTGAAGCTCTCCTCCTCGGAAGAGGCGACCTCCAAGTACGAGGAATATGCCAAGCAACTTATCCCCATCGTCAAGGAAGGATGCGCGGCTGCCGTCTATACCCAGACTACCGACGTGGAAAGGGAAGTGAACGGTCTGATGACCTACGACCGCAAGGTGGACAAGCTCATCCCTGCCCGCGTAGCCGCCGCGAACCGCGAGGTTATCGAATCAATGTAAACAGATTCTGTGTGGGGAGTTTGCTGCTGTAGCGCTCCCTGCACTGATGTATGAAATTATTGGTGATCCGGGAGAACCTCGGGCCTTTCCAGGCGTGCGTGTTGGAGAGAAGTATCCAGCATTCGCCGTCGGGGAAGTACATCACGTAGGCGCTGGTTCCGGAAAGGGAGCCGGTGCGCAGCCACCCCTTCTTGTGATTGACGCTGTTCCAGCCAAGGCCGAACTTGTGGTCTTCGCTGTCTTCCGTCATTTCATGCACGCTCTTCTTGGACAATATGTCCGGTACGCCGGGCCTTCCGTCTATCGATGCCACGAAACGGGCCAGTTCGGGGCCCGAGAGCACCCATGCGCCGGCACCTTTCAGCAGACGTATGTCGTTGCCGCCGTAGCAGCGTACCACCGAATCGGGGCTGTTGTCGTACTTGGGCACGGGAGGGTCGTTGTCCTGCATGTGGTAGCGGCTTTCGCCGGGGAGCTTTTCTTCGTATGAATTATGGGCCAGATGGCAATCCACGCAGCCTGCAGGCTCGAGTATATTCTGCTGCATCCACTTCTCGTAGGGCTGGCCGGTTTTGCGCTCGATGATCATGCTCAGCAGCAGATATCCGAAATTGGAATACTCATGGCTCTTTCCGGGAGCATAGCCAAGGCGCTTTCGCACGGCTATGGAAGTAAGTACTTCCTGGTCGGGAACCTTGGTAAGATGATAGATATTCATCCAGTCCCTGGTGCGGAACATGGGGTCTCCCCGCCTTATGGTGAGGCCTCCTTCGTGGCGCAGCAGGTTCTCGACGGTAATGTTGTAATAGCCCTTGTCCGTGATATGGTTGGTGAAGAGGGTGTCGTTCAGAATGCCATGGGGCCCGAATACCTTATCGGAAAGGCGCAGCTTGCCGTCTTCTACCAGTTTCATGATTCCTGCGGCGGTGATGAGCTTGCTGACTGAGGCTACGCGCATGATCGTGCCGGGGCGCATGGGTTCCTGAGTCATCTGGTCGGCAAAGCCGAAGCCTTTGGCGTAGAGGAGTGAATCGTGGCGCATGACGCAGAGCTCCATGCCGCGTATCTGCCAGCGCTGCATGAAGGTCCGGATATCCCTCTCCATCTTGGTGAGTTTTTCGGAGTCGGACATCTCGTTGGTGATGACTGCGTTGATGCCCTTGATGGCATGGACCTTCTTGCTCCCGGATTTGCCGGAAGGGATGGCAAGGATCAGTACGACGAGCACTACGAGCGCCGCCAATGCGGCATGGACATATTTCTTATTGGGTATTCTCTTCACTATTCTCCAGCTGACGGATTAGACGGATTATCATTATTACGGTGCAGGTGAAAGCCAGCACGTCGGATGCGGGATAACTCAGCCACACACCTTCAATTCCGAAAGCCAGAGGAAGCAGGTAGAGTGCCGGCAGCAGGAAGATAAGCTGTCGGCTCAAGGACAGGAAGATACTCTTCTTAACCATTCCCAGACATTGGAAGAGGTTGGTGCTGATTATCTGGAAGCCGATGATAGGGAACATTACGTTCATCAGGCGCATGCCGTGGACCGCAAGCTTCTTGAGTTCGGAATCGTTGGTGAACATCGATACCGCAGGGCCCGGAAGGAACTCGAAGATGACAAATCCCAGGATGCAGACCATGGTGGCCCAGAATACGCTGAGCCAATATACCTTCTTGACACGTTTCCCTTTGCCGGCTCCGTAGTTGTAGCTGGCTATGGGCTGCATGCCCTGATTGATGCCCATTATTATCATCACGAACAGGAATGCGACCCTGTTGATTATTCCGTATGCTCCGATGGCAAGATCGCCGCCATAGTGGCGCAGCTGCTGGTTGATGAACATGGAAACAAGGCAGGCGGCGGTGTTCATGAGGAAGGGCCCCATGCCTATGCCCATGGAAGTGCGGGCGATCTTGGCGCTGAAACCGAATATCCGCTTGCCGAAACGTATTACATTCTTCCCGGATGAGAAGTATAATATGCTGTAGGTGAGCGATATGGCCTGGCAGAGTACGGTGGCGATGGCGGCACCTTTGACGCCCAGGCCCAGAGCGAAGATGAAGATAGGGTCGAGTATGGCGTTGGATATGACCGTGAACAGCGTCAGGCCCATTGCCAGCCGGGGATTGCCGGTGGCCCGTATCATCCCGTTCAGCCCGAAGTACAGGTGGGAGATTATGAATCCCGCAAGGATTATCACCATATAGTCCCGGGCGAAGGGATAGATGGCGTCGCTGGCTCCGAAGAAATACAGGACGGGTTTCAGGAAGCAGAGCAGCAGGACCGAGAAGATGGCACCGAGCACGACGTTGAGGGTAACCACGTTGGGCAGCACCTTGTTGGCGGTGGTGTAGTTCTTTTGCCCGAGCAGCATGGACACCAGGGTGGAAGCTCCCACGCCGACCAAGGTCCCGATGGCCGTACCCAGGTTCATGATGGGGAAGGTTACCGCTATGCCGGAGATAGCCAGTGCGCCCACGTCCTGGATGTGCCCGATATAGATGCTGTCCACCATGTTGTACAAAGAACTCGCGGTCATGGCTATGATGCCAGGAACCGCGTACTCTTTCAGCAAGGTGCCGATCTTTTTGGTTTCGAGCTCTATCGGTGCTCTTCCTTCCGTTTTGTCAGACATATACTAGGGGGCCTCCGTCGTCTCTATGTGAAAACTTAGAGGAGAACAGGAGGGAATAGTTTTTCCGGAGCCATCCGTCGAATACCCGTATTTGGATACGAAGAAACATGTCCCGGCTTCGCCAGGGTGCATCTTGCTGATGGCGTATGCAAAGCCGGTAATGACGGAATTGTCCGCGAGTTGGATTTTCGAGAAATCTTCGCTCGAAGAAGGCCAGTTGACCTTCTTCTGCTTGTAGGTCGTGGAACTGGAATAGAGATTCCAGACTTTAGCCGTGTCGGCTATGGTAGTGTCGAAAACCTTGCCGTTAAGCAAACGACCGGTGTAGTTGATATAGAAAGTGGTGTCGGCGGGGAACTCTTTGCCCGCGATACCGTCCTTTTCTTTAATGTAGAAGAACCCTTCGTATTCGGAATCCTCCACTGCGGAGGGATGGTTGGCCGCCATGTACCTGAGCAGCGAATCCCTCTCCCAGCGCTCTACGTCGTTGAAAACGTCCACGAGTTCCAGCTCGTAGATGTAGTCGGTGCCGCTGCAGTTCTTGAGGTATCCGTCCTCGCTGCTGTATCTCTTGGCCTGGCTGAGCCATCCGGGAATGACTATCCTCATCCTGCCTCCCACCTTCATCTGGGAAACGGCTTCTTCCAGCCCGGCGCTCATGGACTCGAGCTTGGTGCCTCTGTAGGCGAGATAGGGGCCGTAGTAGTTGGCGGATTTGTAGGTGTTGCACTGGCGCGCCACCTTTTCGGAAGTGGTGCCGGAGAGATCCCCGTTCAGCTTGTAGTAGGAGTAGTTGATACGGGCGAACAAGGAATCACCTGCAGGGGCTCCTGTTCCTTCGGTCTTGCTGATGATATAAGAACCCAGGGCCGTCTTTTCAGCGGTCGGATGGTTCTGGGAAATCCATGCGTCGAAATATATCTTGGCGTCTTCGTTCAATGCGCTGCTGCCGTCCCTTGCGCAAGATGCGAGGGAGAGCAAAGCAGCTGCTGCAATCAGATATCTAAGTTTCATAAGCTTCTATCAGTTCGTCGTTTCGTTTCGCAGAAATCGTGCCGTGATTTCCTCGATGAAGGCGGCGGCGGAATCTCTGCTGGGAATATCTCCGGGCCAGAACAGTTTGCCACCGGCGGCACATTCGTGCCCGCCTCCGTGAAATGCGTACTCGGCAAGGTTCCTGGCCGAAGTGCCTTTCTTGGACCGGATGCTGACGCGGAACAGACCGTTCTCTTCGCGGAGGAAGATGTTCATGCGGACTTTCTCCATGTTGAGGGGAACGTTGACGAGGCCCTCGGTCTCGCCGGGTTCCAGCCCGTAAGCGCGTTGCATCTCTTCGGTCATTATCATGTAGGACACTCCGCAGGGGAGTACTACCATATGCTTTGCTACCATGTCGGCGAAGGCCAAGGTCCTTTCCTGCCTGTCGCTGCGGTAGAGCTTGTCGATTATGGAATCCCTGTCCACTCCGGCCCGGATCAGCTCTCCGGCCATCTTCAAGGTATCCGCTCCGACGGAATTGGCGAAGTTGTTGGTGTCCGTCGTCATGCCGGTCATGAGGCACTCCATGCATTTCATGGGGAAATGGCTGATGTCTCCTCCCTCCAGCTCCTTGAGAATGAAGTAGAGGAGCTCGCAGGCAGAAGACCTTTCCGGTTGGGAAAAGGCCAGGGTGAAAGGCTCGAGGACGGGCTTGAGGTGGTGGTCGATGAGAACCTTCGGGGCCTTGGCTGCCTGAAGGGCTTCGCAAAGACCCTCGGTGCGGCGTAAGTCATTGAGGTCCAGTACCAATATCAAATCGGAATCCGCGATGCGCCCTAGGGCTTTCCCCGGGTCTTCCGAGGCGTCCAGGACGGGCTGCCCTTCCGCGATGAAAAGAAGGTTGGAGGGGATTGCGTCCGGGACTATCAGGACGGCATCCTTATGGTGCCTTTCCCTAAGGTAGGAAACCATTGCTGAACCGCTGCCCACGGCGTCTCCGTCCGGATGTGTATGGACCACGACGGAAAGCTTGTCAGCAGAGCTGAGGATATGGTTCAGCGTTGTTATGTTTTCCATTATTTTCGTGGGCAAATTTAATAAGAATATTGCATTTGAAAAATGAATTTTCTAACTTTGTGCGGATATAGTTGAAATTATCAGAACACAATATGAAAAAATCAGTAAAGATCATTTTGGAGGTTGTACTCTTCATTCTCTGCATCGGCTTGGTAGTCTTGATCGTAAGGAGCATCATGAAGCCTGTGAACTTCGAGAAACAGAGGTCATACCGCGAAAGTGTCGCTATCCAGCGCCTGAAGGATATCCGTACGCTGCAGGTTGCTTATAAGAGCGTAAATGGCAAGTTCGTTTCCACTGTGGACTCCCTTGCCGAGTTCTATAACAACGGAAAGATGGAAATCGTCATGCAGGTCGGTTCCATGGACGACTCTCTCGCAGTTGCACATACCGATAAGGTCAAGAAGAGCGCCCGCAAGAAACTCTCCGGCGAGGATCTCCTCAAACTCTATGAGGCCGGTGACAAGAACCTCGTGTTCAACGTCGCCACCAAGATTCCCGTGAAGGATACCCTCTTCCTGGGCAGGATCGATTTCGTGGTCGACTCCCTCAAGTACATTCCTTTCTCCAACGGCGAGCCCGTCATCATGGACGCCGCTGTGAAGACTGTCACCGGTGTGCAGGTTCCTCTGTTCGAGGCCAAGATGCCTTACAAGTCCCTCCTCCGTGGTCTTGACAAGCAGCTCATCGTCAACCTCAATTCCGAGAGGAAGGACATGAACCGCTACGAAGGCCTTCAGGTGGGTTCCATCAGCGCACCTAACAATAACGCCGGTAACTGGGAATAATAGTGGATCTTTCCATTCTGACGCCTGCGTGCACTTTAGTGCCTACGCACTTCTTCAATACGACTTCTGCCAGAGACCTTCTAGCAGAAGTCGCGTCGTTGAAGGGTGACGAGGTCGTCAAATGGGTGGACATTCCCCAATACGATGCAGTGCTGGTTTATGCCGTTCCAAGCGAGAGCGTCGAGGCCATGCCGGAGCTGTATCACGTGCTCGAGGCCCTGCCTCTCTGCCGGGATTATAACAAGATAGTGGCTTCCCACAAGGAGGGGAATCTTTATCTGGCCATTGCACAGGGTGGCAGCCTGCTGCTTGCCAACGTGTTCGAGGCCCCCGACTTTACCACGGCCGAATATTACATCTTCCTCGCCCTCAAGCAGCTTCAGCTGAATCCGGAGGTGTCTACCATCTGCCTGCGCAGCCTGGTCGGCCCCGAGGAAGAAATGAGCCTCTACCGTTACTTCAAGTCGGTGGAGCAGATATGAGGATTATCGGAGGATCCCTCAAGGGAAAGACGATAGAACTGCCGCAGCGCTATGCGGCGAGGCCCACCACGGATTTCGCGAAGGAGGGCCTTTTCAATATCCTGAACAACGAATATGAATTCGAGGACCTGAAGGTTCTGGACCTTTTCGGGGGCACCGGGGCGATCAGTTTCGAATTCGCATCCCGAGGCGCGGCGCGCGTGTATTGCGTTGAGATGGCCCGCGAGAACGCATCCTTCATAAAGCGCGAAGCCGCCCGCCTGGGCCTTCAGAACGTGACAATGGTGCGGGACAATGTCTTCGACTTCTTGCCCATCTGCACCGAAAAATTCGATCTTATCTTTGCTGATCCGCCCTATGCCCTGGAAGGGCTGGAAACCTTGCCGGACAAGGTCCTGGGGCAGAATATACTTCATCCGGAGTGCTATTTCATCCTCGAACACGGGGATGAACACTCATTCGCCGCCCATTCCGCCTTCGTGAAAGAGAAGGTTTACGGCCGCGTGCATTTTTCTTTCTTTACAAGCCTTTAGCCTTTCCTTCGTCCCAGATGGCGTCCATCTCGGCCAGGCTCATCTCCTTGAGATCCTTGCCTTGCTGTATGGTCTGCTCTTCCAGATATCCGAAGCGGCGGCGGAACTTCTCGCAGGCCTTGTCGAGGGCTACCGAAGGATCTACGTCGTAGAGCCGGGCGGCGTTGACCACTGCGAAGAGCAGGTCGCCGAATTCCTCTTCCTTGTGTGCGGGATCGGCCTCTCCGACTGCTTCACGAGCTTCGCCGAACTCCTCCAGAACCTTGTCCCATACCTGGCTGGGCTCTTCCCAGTCGAAGCCGACGCTGCGGGCCTTGTCCTGCATGGCATAGGCCTTCAGTACCGGCGGGAAACTCTTGGGCACACCTCCAAGTATGGTGCGGTTGCCGCCTTTCTCCTTGGTTTTGATGAGTTCCCAATTCTTGGCGACTTCCTCCTCGGTCATGCCTTCCGATGCACCGTTCCCGAATACGTGGGGATGGCGGAATATCATCTTGTCGCAAAGCCCGCGTATTACGTCCGCGATATCCCAGCGGCCTTCTTCTTCGGCTATGAGGGCATAGAAGATGATATGCAGCAGGACGTCGCCAAGCTCCTTCCGGAGGTCGTTGTCATCGCCTCTCAGCACGGCATCGCTCAGCTCGTACACTTCTTCTATCGTCATGGGTCTCAGGCTCTCGGTAGTCTGGGCTGCGTTCCAGGGGCATTTGGCCCTCAAGGTCTCCATGATTTCCAAAGCTTCGGCGAAAGCTGCAAGTTTCTCTTCCTTTGTATGCATCAGAATAATTGTTAAATTTGTAGATTAAATGCAAAAGTAAGAATTATAACTAATGAAAGCAATTAAATACGTCTCTGCAGATGAGGCCGTGAGCCATATTCCTTCCGGGAGTCATATCCACCTGAGCAGTGTCGCCAGCGTGCCGCACTGCCTTATAAGCGCGCTTTGCCGCAGGGCGGATGCCGGGGATGTGAGGGACCTGCATTTCCATCACTTCCATACCGAAGGCCCGGCTCCTTACAGCGAGCCCCGCTACGAAGGCATCTTCTTCGACCAGGGATTCTTCGTCGGTCCCAACGTGCGTGCCAACGTGAACGCAGGCTATGCCGACTATCTGCCCGTCCACCTCGGCGAGAGCCAGAAGCTCTACCGCGAAAGGCATATAAAGCTCGGTGCCGCCCTGGTGCAGGTTTCGCTTCCGGACGAGCAGGGGAGGGTGTCGCTGGGCACCTCCGTGGACTGCTCGGTTGCCGCCGTGGAAAGCGCCGACCTCGTGATCGGAGTGGTAAACCCCAATGTCCCCTTCGCATATGGAGACCTTCTGAGCGTGGACCAGTTCGACTATCTCGTGCAGGACGATACGCCCCTGGTGACCGCTGCCTTTGCCGAGCCTACCCCTACCGAGGTGCTCATAGGCAAGAACTGCGCAGCCCTCGTGGAAGATGGCGACTGCATACAGATGGGAATCGGTGCCTTGCCCAACGCCCTTGCAGCCCAGCTCGTGAACCACAAAAACCTCGGCTTGCACACCGAAATGTTCGCCGACGGCCTGCTGCGCCTCATCAAGAAAGGTGTCATCAACGGTTCCTGCAAGGCTATAGACAAGGGTAAGATAGTTGCTTCCTTCCTTCTCGGCAGCAACGATGTCTATTCTTTCATCGACCATAATCCCGACGTGCTGATGCGCGACATCAAGTACGTCAACGATCCTTTCGTCATCCGCCAGAATCCCCACATGAAGGCCATCAACTCCGCCACCGAGGTGGACCTTACCGGCCAGATCAGCGCCGACAGCATAGGCACCCGCATTTTCTCGGGCACCGGCGGTCAGGTGGAATTCGTGCGCGGTGCATCCATGAGCGAGGGTGGCAAGAGCATCACCGCCTTCGCCTCCCGTACCAACAAGGGCAAGAACAAGATTGTCGCCCAGCTGAACGCCGGAGCAGGCGTGGTAACCCCTCGTGCGGATGCCCACTGGATAGTGACGGAATATGGTGCTGTCGACCTCTATGGCAAGTCTTTGCAGGAGCGTGCGAAACTGATGATAAGCATCGCCCATCCCGATGACCGTGAGGCTCTCGACCGTGCTGCATTCGAGCGCTTCGGGCCCCACTGGCACGTCATGAAATAAAAAAGAGTTATATTTGCAGGCTATGTCTGAATACAGGATAATAGAAGTAAAAGACGCAAAAGACCTCATCCGTTTCGTGCGTTTCCCGGACAGCCTTTACAAGGGTTGCCCTCAGTACGTTCCGGCTCTGCACACCAGCGAAATCCGCAATCTTACCAAGGATGCCGCGCTGGAATACTGCACGCATAAGATGTGGATGGTCCTCGACGGTTCCAAGGTCGTCGGGCGCATTTGCGCAATGATTAATCCCCGCTACAACGAGCGCTACAACAAGAAGTGCGTCCGTTTTGGCTGGTTCGACACCATAAAGGATATCAAAGTGGCCCGGATGCTGGTGGAAACTGCTGAGGCATGGGCCAGGGAGCATGGCATGGATACCATCCATGGCCCGCTCTACTACAACACTTTGGGCAAGCAGGGTATGCTGGTGGAAGGGTACGAGAACATCCCTCCCTTCAACTGCCTGTACAATTATCCTTACTACAACGACTTTATGGAGCAGCTGGGTTTCGAGAAGGAATGCGACTGGCTCCAGTACAGGATGGTCGCCAATCATGGCGTACCGGAGAAGGCCCGCAGGGTGGCGAAGATAGTGGAAGAGAAGTACAATCTGCATTTCGGCAGTCTGGACAAGCTCAAGAAGGATCCCGAGATGGTGCACAAATTCTTCCGCCTCTACAGCGACAGCTTCTCCGAAACGGTTTATAATTTCATACCTTTCACCGATGCTGAAATCGAGCAGGAAGCTAAGGATTCCATGCCCTATATCAACGACAAAGTTAGTTGCGTGCTGCTCGACGAGAACGACGAGATAGTGGCGTTCGGAATATCATTCCCTACTATCTCCAGGGCACTCCAGAAGGCTAAGGGCAGGCTCTTCCCCTTCGGATGGTTCCATCTGCTGAGGGCCATGCACAATTTCGAAACCACCGACCTGATGATCAACGGAGCGGTTCCCGAGTGGCAGAACAAGGGCGTGTCTTCGGTCTACTACAGGGAGATGGCGGACAAGGCCATACGTGTCGGTATGCGCTGGGCCATTTCCAATCCGCAGATAGAAAGCAACGGTGCGGTGAATATATGGAACAGCTATGAGCACGAGCCCTTCATGAGGCGCCGTTGCTATATCAAGAAGATAGGAGAATAATCATTTATGGCAGATACCAAATTACTAGAAAAGGTACTTTCGCTGCAGGACAAGTTCGCTTCGCTTCAGGAGCAGCTTTCCAGTCCCGACGTGATGTCGGATATGAAGAAGTATGTCCAGCTCAACAAGGATTACAAGGAATTGGAACCCATCATCAAGGCTGGATTGGATTATAAGAAAAAGCTGGAGAATCTTTCTTCCGCCAAGGATGTGTTCATGAATGAGAACGATCCTGAGCTCAAGGAAATGGCCCGCGAGGAGATTTCCGAGATCGAGAATGCGATTCCGGAAATCGAGCAGAACATCAAGCTCCTGCTCATCCCCGCGGATCCCGACGACGGCAAGAACGCCATGGTGGAAATCCGCGGCGGCACCGGCGGCGACGAGGCGGCCATCTTCGCAGGCGACCTCTTCCGCATGTATCAGCACTTTGCCGAGAACATGGGATGGAAGCTGGAGATTTCCGACCAGGCCCCCGGTACTTCCGGCGGCTTCAAACAGGTAGTGTTCAAGCTCTCCGGTAACGACGGCGTCTATGGCATCATGAAGTACGAGTCCGGCGTTCACCGCGTACAGCGTGTGCCCCAGACCGAGACCCAGGGCCGTATCCAGACATCCGCCGCATCCGTGGCCGTGTTCCCCGAGGCAGGCGAGTTCGATATCGAGATCAATCCCGCCGACATCCGCAAGGACCTCTTCTGTGCATCCGGCCCCGGCGGGCAGGGAGTCAATACCACCTACTCCGCCGTGCGTCTGACCCACATTCCTTCCGGAATCGTGGTCCAGTGCCAGGAGGAGCGTTCTCAGATCAAGAATGCGGAGCGTGCCATGGAGGAACTCCGTACCCGTCTGTACAACATGGAGCATCAGAAGTATCTCGACGGAATCGCCGCCAAACGTAAGACCATGGTCTCTACCGGCGACCGTTCAGCCAAGATTCGCACATACAACTACCCTCAGTCCCGCGTCACCGACCACCGTACCGGTTGGACCATGTACAATCTCCCCGCCTTCATGGACGGTGATATCAGGGATTGTATCGATGCCCTCCAGGTGGCCGAGAATGCCGAGCGCCTCAAAGAAGCAGGTGAATAATGAAAAACAACCAGTCGCCATACCTGTTGGAACTCATCGTGGCCCTCGTGACCGCGTTCCTTGCGTTGCTGGCAGGGCTCGCACTGGTTTTCCATCCCTCAGGGCGTGATGCCTTGATGTCGCTCAAGACCAGCCCCGAGGCCATGACTGCGGCCATAATGCTGGGTGCCGCCGTGATAGTGCTCGCGGTGGTCGCCATCGAGGTGCTTTTCAAGTGGCAGGTGAGGAGCCAGACCATAAGGCTCATGAACATGGGCACCGTGGTCAGCGACCAGGCTACTTCGGCTCCCGACGAAAAGGTCATCACCATGGCCGACAACGAGGGTACCATGAAACTCAGCGTGCGCCTGAGAAATATCTATTACATCGAATCCGACGACAACTACATAAAAGTCTGGTACCAGGATTACACGGGCAGCGTCAAGCAGTACATGCTCAGATGCCGCCTCAAGACCGTCGAGGAAAGCTTCGCGGAGAGCGACCTGGTGCGTTGCCATCGGAAGTACATAATCAACATCTCGAAAGTACAGGTGCTCAGCAAAGAGAAGGACGGCTATCAGCTGGACCTCGGCGTCGAGAGCATCGGCGCAGTTCCCGTGTCCAAGACCTACGAGGCTGCAGTGCTTTCCAGGTTCAATTCAAGATAACAGCCTATGTGGCAAAGAATACAGACACTCTACTTGCTCATTGCGTCGGGACTTCTCGTCGCAATGTATTTCCATCAGTATCCTACGGGGCATATCGTGCTTTTCAGCATTGCGCTCGCGGCCCAGCTGCTCGCAATCGTGGCTCTCAAGTCCCGTACTTTGCAGATGCGACTCTCGAATCTTGCAGCATTGGTCCTGCTGGGCCTGCAGGTATGGATCGTCGTCGCCTGGTTCAAGTCCGAAACGCCTGTCTCGATAGGTTTTACGGATATTTTCCCGGTAGTGGCAACCATACTCGATTTCCTGGCAGCCAGGGCCATACTGAAAGATGAATTACTGGTCCGCAGTGCCTCGCGCCTGCGTGCCGCCAAACATAAATAATAACGCTTTATCATGAGAATACCTGAATCAGAACTCATCATCAATGCCGATGGTTCGGCATTCCACATTCACATGAGGCCTGAGGATCTTGCCGACATCGTGATAGTATTCGGTGATCCCGGGCGTGTGAAAATGTTCGAATCTCTCTTCGAGAAGATCGAGGTGAAGGGGCAGTCCCGCGAATTCGCTTTCGCTACCGGTATTTACAACGGAAAACGTGTCACCGCCCTCTCGCACGGTATAGGATGCGACAATATCGATATCGTCATGACCGAGCTCGACGCTCTTGCCAACATCGATTTCAAGACCCGTGAGGTCAAGCCCGAGCACAAGACCCTCACCATCGTCCGCATCGGTACATGCGGAGCCATACAGCCCGAGATTCCCCTGGGATCCTTCATCCTCAGCCATATTTCCGTCGGTTGCGACGGCCTGATGAACTGGTATGAAGGCCGCGACAAGATAGCCCTTCTGGATTTCGAGGAGGAATTCAAGAAGGCCGTGAAATGGGACAGGCATCTGCCCGATCCTTACTTCGTGCGCGCATCCGAGCGCCTCATCGACCTGTTCAAGGATTGCACCGTCAAAGGTATGACCGTATCGGCTTCCGGCTTCTACGGCCCTCAGGGACGTGTGGTGCGCCAGGGCCTGGCCATGCCCGACATGCTCGAGGACTTCGAAAAGTTCGAGTACAAGGGATACAAGATTACCAACTTCGAGATGGAAGGTTCAGCCCTCGCGGGTATGGCGGCCAAGCTCGGCCACGATGCCATAACCGTGTGCTGCGCAATCGCACACCGTTACCTCAAGGATGCCAACACCGACTACA
>JAFZJI010000075.1 GCA_017552105.1 Bacteroidales bacterium
CTCAACATGCAGCGCGACGATTGCCCGGCAGCCTTCGTCGGATTCCAGGAAGAGGCAGTCGTCGGAGTTGTCGTGGAAGAGATTCTCCGTCAGGGCTGCACCACAGAGGGTATTCTTCAAGATGTAGAAGTCGCTTTCCCAGTCGGGATCGCCATCGGAGTAGTCCTTCCGGAGCTTATGACCCGGTAGCCAGAGCGCAGCGGCTTGGTAGAGGCAATCGGCCAGAAGGTCGCCGGCAGTCTGGCCACGGGAAGTGTAACAGGACCAACCGCAGGCGGATATCCATAGTTTGCAGTTGCCGGCGTTGATATGAATGGAGTTCAGACAGTAACTCGTTAATTATTTCCCGATGCAGAACTTGCTGAAGATGCTTCCCAGGACTTCGTCGGGGGCGATTTCGCCGAAAATGGAACCCAATTCGCGGATGGCGGAGCGGAGGTCTTCGGCGAGGAGGTCGGTGGGGGTGCCGGCGTCCAGGCCGCTGCGGACGGCAGCGAGGTCGGCGCGGGCGCGGGAGAGGGCCTCGTAGTGGCGCAGGTTGGTCACCAGGGTAGCATCCCCGGAAATGGCTGCAAGCGAATAAGAAGTTGCAATCCTGCTCTTGAGTTCATCGATACCCTTGCCGGTCTTTGCAGAAATATCCATCAAATCCAGTCCCTCAGGAGACGCGGCAGTGCAGACATCCACCTTATTTCGCAGCATAATCAGAGTCTGGGAAGGGGAGACCTTGCCGGCAATGGCTTCATAGGCCTTAAGAAGCTCCTCGGGGAGCGCGCATCCATCCAGCACACCAAGCACCAGTTCGGCCTTGGAAAGGCTCTGTAAAGAGCGTTCTATGCCTATTTTCTCGATGGTATCGGAGGATTCGCGTATTCCGGCGGTATCTATGAAGCGGAACTGCACGCCTCCCAGAGTCAGGACTTCTTCCACGGTATCGCGGGTAGTTCCGGGGATATCCGAAACAATAGCCCGGTCTTCGCCGAGAAGCGCGTTCAGAAGTGTACTCTTGCCAGCGTTGACTGCACCCACAATCGCCACGGGCACGCCCCGCTTGATGGCATTTCCGGCGCGGAAGGACTCGCATAGGCGCTGAACGTGGGCGGATGTTTCATCAAGAAGCGCGCGCAGCCTGCTCCTGTCGGCAAACTCCACTTCTTCTTCGCTGAAATCCAGCTCCAGTTCCATGAGCGAGGCCAACTGCACCAGCTGGTCCCGAAGCATCTTCAGTTCAGAGGAATACTTTCCCTTGAGCTGGTTCAGGGCTACCCTGTGGGCGGCCTCGGATCCCGCGGAAATCATATCCGCAACGGCCTCTGCCTGGGCCAGGTCCATCTTCCCGTTCACGAAAGCCCGGCGGGTGAATTCCCCCGGTTCTGCGCTGCGGGCGCCGGCGGCAATCAGCAATTCCATTATACGCGATACGATAAAGCCGGATGCATGGCAGCTGATCTCCGCCGAATCCTCTCCCGTATAGGAATGAGGGGCGCGGAAGATGCTCACAAGCACCTCGTCCACCTCGGGGATGTTGCCGTAGCTGACGGAGTATCCGGACGCTTCTGAAGCACTTCCTTTGCTGAACTCTACCACGGCATCCACGATCCCGAAAGTTCCGGGACCGCTGACCCTGATAATGGAAATGGCACCGGTTCCCACGGAGGTGGCCGGTGCGCATATCGTATCGTCGAATCCAAACATTCTAATAAGTATCGTAGAACTTGGCCTCGCGGGGAGTAACCTTGTTCATATTGTCCAGCAGGTCGTCGTTGCTCTTATACTCGTCCATGAGCTGGAGCATGAAGTTCATGGCTTCCAGAGGATTCATCTCGGCGAGGAGCTTGCGGAGTATCCAGATGCGCTGGGCCCTTTCCTTGGGAAGAAGGAGGTCGTCGCGACGGGTTCCGGAAAGGATGACGTTGACCGCAGGGAAGATACGGCGGTTGCTGAGGTTGCGGTCGAGCTGGAGCTCCATGTTGCCGGTACCCTTGAATTCCTCGAAGATGACATCGTCCATCTTGGAACCGGTCTCGGTAAGGGCCGTGGCAAGTATGGTGAGGGATCCGCCGCCTTCGATATTGTGGGCGGCACCGAAGAAGCGCTTGGGCTTCTGCAAGGCATTGGCATCGACACCACCGGTAAGGACCTTGCCGGAAGCAGGCTGTACGGTATTGTAGGCACGTGCAAGACGGGTGATGGAATCCAGGAGGATAACCACGTCGTGGCCGCATTCGACCAGCCTGCGGGCTTTCTCGAGTACCATGTTCGCAACCTTTACATGCCTCTCGGCAGGTTCGTCGAAGGTAGAGGCAACTACCTCGGCCTTGACGCTGCGCTGCATGTCGGTAACTTCCTCGGGACGTTCGTCGATGAGAAGCACTATTTCATAAACCTCCGGATGATTGTCGGCAATGGCGTTGGCTATGCTCTTGAGGAGCATGGTCTTACCGGTCTTAGGCTGGGCGACGATAAGGCCGCGCTGGCCCTTTCCGATAGGGGAGAAAAGATCCACTATACGGCAGGACACGTCGTTCATGTGGCCATGGCCGAGGAGATTGAATTTGGAATCGGGGAAGAGAGGGGTAAGGAAGTCAAAGGGGACACGGTCGCGGATGAACTGGGGAGTGCGTCCGTTGACGAATTTGACCCTTACCAGAGGGAAATACTTGTCACCCTCGCGAGGAGGACGTATTTCACCGGTGACGGTGTCGCCATTCTTGAGACCATTCTGCTTGATCTGCTGCTGCGACACATATATGTCGTCGGGGGAGTTCAGATAGTTGTAGTCCGAAGAGCGGAGGAAGCCGTAACCGTCGGGCATTACTTCCAATACGCCGGTAGCCTCGACGGTGCCTTCGTATTCGGGCACCTTGGGCTTAGCGGGCTGCTGGGGTTGCTGGGGTTGCTGGGCCTGCTGCGTATGGGGCTTGAGATACTCGGCACGGGCCTGGTCCAGGTTCTCTTTTGCGAGTTCGCGCGCCTGATCCTTGAGGTTTACCTCTTTGGAAACCTCTGCCTCGGGAGCAGGTTCGGCGGCCTTAGGCTTGCGTCCACGCTTCTTGGAAGGAGCCTTTTCCTGCGCAGGAGCCTCGGGTGCGGGTTTTTCTGCCGGCTTCTCAGCAGCTTTCTCCACAGGTTTCTCTGCAACTTTCTCCGCAGGTTTATCGGCCTTGGGAGCAGCGGCCTTCTCGGCCGGAGCCTTCTTGGCAGTTGCGTCGGCGCCATCCTTGCGGGGACGGCCCCTGCGGGACTTAGGTTTCTCCTTGTCCGGCTGATGAGAAGCTTCGGTGGCCTGGGCATCCAGGATCGCGAATGCGAGATCGGCGTCTTCCAGGTTCTTGACCTTCTTTATATTGTACTGATTTGCAATGGACTCGAGCTGCTCTCTACTCATCTTATTGAGCTCGAAAAGAGTGTGTGGCATATTTGAAAAATTATTAAGCTTCCCGGAAGGGGATAGCATATCGTTTGATATGCAAATATAATAAAAAAGAAGATATGTGCAAAAAAATCAATTATCCCACTGGCTGCTGCTCTTGCGGAAGCGGAGCAGGTCGGCAAGGGATGCGGCATTGGCCTGGATCCTGAAACTGTACTGCTTCAAGGTACCGAAAGGCACCAACGAAACCTGGATATTGAAACAGTGCATATCGAAGCCGGCGGTAAGCTGCGTGGGCGAGAAATTCTCCGCTATGAAATCGTAGCCGGAATTCAGCGACATGTTAAGTTTGGGCGTAAGCTTTATATTCCCGCTGAAGGAAAGGGTGGAAGTAATACGTTTCTTGATATCGACATCATTACGCACGGTATTGTACGACCAGTCCCTGTTGAGCCTGTAGTTGAAACTGAAATTGACCGACCAAGGGACATTGGGGTTCGTATAGTACAACCAGCCACCGGGGATGTATTCGCCGGTGTAAGGATGTGTGTAGATGCGTTTATAATAGTTCGCAGGGCTGTCCGAACCGCCGTCCTCGCCGCCGGAGGAACCATCGTTCCCCTTCATGCTACCTTTACCGGAGAGGCTGTAGGAGAGGGAACCGCCGACGCTGGTAAGCCTTGCAAGGCCTTGATGGAGATTGATGGCGAATTCGCCGCAGCGGGTCTTTTTGAAGCCGTAAGGATCGAGAGTCGCATCCATGCTAATGCTAACCTTGCCGAAAAGGGATGTGCTCATCCTGACGTTGATATTGCTCAGATTCAGGGAGTCGGCGAGGAAATTATAGTTGGAACCAATGCTAAGCTGATCTATGAGCTTGACCTTCTTGGTGCCCGTTCCGGTGGTATCGGCATAATCACGGACTTTCGCTTCCAGGTTGTTTCCTATCGAGAAAGAGGCCGTGGCCGACCTGCTGCCGCCGGAGGGCGCATTCATCAGGCCATCGTAGATATTGTACTGCTGGTTGACGACCTTGTTGTTCTTATCGACATAGGTAAGTGTCCTGAATCCATTGGCATATGTGGCAAGGTCCGGGCTGACGGAAAAGGACATAGAAGGAGAAACAACGTGCCTGATGGCCTGCACGGTAGAGTACTTGCCGAAATTGTACATACCATACAGACGGGTGCTCGCGCTGATGCCTCCGCTGTATCGCTGGGAAATGCCGAAATGCGAGAAAGAAGGGGTCTTCTCGCGGACGACGGTACCGCTCTGCTCGTCGTAGCGTGCTTCGTTGGTACGGAAATACCAGTTCTGCCCGTAAGAAACGCTGGGGGAGAAGGTTATGTACTTGAAAAGGCTGAATGTAGGCAGACCGATGGTGAAATCGTGGTTCATGCCATTGGTGAACTTGTCCAGGAACCCGCTTTCCTTGTACTCATCTCCCTTGAAACTCACCTTGTTCTGGAAGCTCGTCCTGTAACCGAAGCTGATCTTTTCGTAGATACGCTCTTTCCCGACTCTGTTCTTAAGTTTGAACGGATAGAAGGTCGAAACGGAGAAACTGATGTTAGGCAGGGTGAACACGTACGAGGTATCCATCGAATTCTGCGAATGCAAGGCATTCAGGGAAAGCGTTGCCTTACCGCCGAAGCTCTTCGAAAAAGATATGGACGACGATGCCTGGTTCTGTACCGCCTCGGTAACCGAATGGGCATTGTACCTGTTGTTCTTAGGGCTGGAGAAGTTGACCGACGCGCTGAATGTAGTACCCGGATGGGACTTTGAGTCCTGGGAATGCGACCATCGAATACCGAAGTTGGTCATCTGCTGATAGTCGGCACTGCCTTTTTCGCCGGTACGGTCGTCGGAATAATTGATGGAGACATTTCCGTTGAACTTGTAGTTGACCTTGTATCTGGAATTCACGTCCAGTGCCCAGGAACCCAAGGTAAAGTAGTCCATGGTGGTGGAAAGGTCCAGATAGTCCCCGAACACGAAGTACATGCCAAGGTCCTTCATATAGAAACCACGCGCGACCTCTTCGCCGAAAGTAGGGAAGAGGATACCCGTAGCCCTCTTGGGCCTTTTGGGAACGAAACCGAAAGGCAGCATCAGAGGATACATCTTCACATCTTCCACCACCAGGTAGGCCGGGCCGAAAACTATCTTCTGGCTGGGCTCGGTAACCACCTTGGCAGCCGTCAACTGCAAATAATAGTGAGGATGGTCGTGGTCACAGACGGTGTATTTGCCGCTGGTTATGTTTATGGACTTGTCGGGCATCATCTTGATGTTGCGCCCATGCAGTATGCCCTCGTCCTCGTTGGTAACCATGTTCTTGATGCGGGCCTTGCGCGTATTGAAGTTGTAGCGCAGTTCCTCCATGTTATATACTTTGCCGCCTTCGGTCATCACCGGCCGGCCTTTCCAATCCGCCGCAAGTGAATCATATACGCCATAGGCATGCACAACTCCCGTAGTAACGTCGTAATCCATGCGCTCGGCGGTGAGTTCCATGTTCTGGTATTTCACCGTGACGTCTCCATAGTAATGGATGAGACGCTGGCCATTGGAGAAATCTTCGATGACGGAATCGCGGGCGGCGGAGAAGGCAGGGGAGCGGAGAGAGGAATATGCCATCATCGCTGCGGAATCCGCTCTGTAGAGAGAGTCTGCCACGCGTATGGAATCCCGGCGGGCAAGTTCCAGCGAATCGGGGAGGACTATCTTCTTTTCGGCTACCTGGGAACTGAAAGACACCCCTCTGGAGCGCCTGGGGCGCTGGGCAGAAAGGTCAGTGAATGTTACGGCCAGGAGTACCGGAACGAGAAAGAAGTATATATATTTCCTCAATTGCAATTTTTTCCTAAATTTGCAAGGTACAAAAATAACTATAATTTTCTGAAACGCACAATCTGCATATTCGTTTCTTTGATGCTGGGGCTGCTTCCGCTCCGGGCAGAGAACCTCAAACTTCATACCGTAGTCATCGACGCCGGGCATGGAGGGAAGGATTCCGGTGCGGTCAGCAAAGACAAGCAGTCATACGAGAAAACTTTCACCCTTTCGATAGCCACCCTGCTATCCGAAAAGATCAAGCAGGCCTTTCCCGACGTAAAGGTCATCATGACCCGCAGTACCGACAAGTTCGTGGAACTGCGCGACCGTGCAAACATAGCCAACAAGGCCAACGCCAACCTTTTCATCTCCATCCACATCAATTCGGCAACGTCCACCTCTCCGAACGGATACTCGGTCCACATCCTTGGAAAATCCTCCAACAAGAACCGGGATCTGTTCGCATATAATATGGATGTGGTGAAACGCGAGAACTCCGTGGTCCTGCTCGAAGACGATTATTCCACCAAGTACCAGGGTTTCGACCCTTCGGACGAAAAGTCCTACATCTTCATGACCTTGATGCAGAATGCCTACCTGGAGCAGAGCCTGCTACTTGCCTCGGTGATTTCCGAGAAGTTGAAAGGCGGTCCCATCAAGGCGGACAGGGGAATATGGCAGAATCCTTTCCTGGTGCTATGGGCTACGGCCATGCCGTCGGTCCTGGTCGAACTGGGATTCATATCCAATTCCAACGACCTGGCGGCCCTGAAGCAGGAGAACAAGCGCGACCAGATTGCGCAGCGCCTGTTCGAAGCGTTCAAAGACTATAAGGAGATTTACGACGGCAGCCTGGAAATCCAGCAGGATGAAATAAAGGCTGAAAACGCTGGAACCCTGCAAGCCGATCCTGCGCCGGTCGCACCGGTCCGCTACGGCACCCAGATTTTTGCCAGCAGCAAGATTATCGACGCCTCCGATCCCGCCTTCCTGGGATACAAACCCGAGGTCATAAATATCGGCTCCCTTAATAAATATATAATAGGGATTTTCGAGTCGGAAGCGGAGGCGCGCAAGGCAAACGAGACCATCAAGCTCAAGTACCCCGGTTCTTTCATGGTGAAGCTTACTCCGGAGGGGGCTACACGCTTCAAATAAGGCCTTGACGCAATTTTGAATCATTTAAAATAAGAAATTGAGGACAGGCCGCTCGGTTTGTTTTCGAGATAGTGTAATTACCTGATTATTAGTTAGTTATATAATACGTGTATTTAGCCTTGTTTTTCCTTTATATAAGACATAAAAAATTAAAATGCAATAGTTAAAAAAATTTTTTGAAGTTTTTTTTTAACCATTTTTGCACAGTTCAATCTTATGGAAAATACAGGAAAACATTTAGACCGTTGGAACAACTGTCTGCAGATAATCTCGCAGATAGTCGAACCCCAGCATTTCGACACCTGGTTCAAAAAAATCAGGCCTGTTTCCCTTGTAGATTCCACCCTCACGGTCGAGGTTCCCTCGGACTTCTTCCGCGAGTATCTCGAAGAGTCTTACCTTGATGTAATAAAGAAGACTCTCAAGCGCGTCATAGGTGCCGACGCCAGGCTCAACTACCTGATCCGTCCCGTCACCAACCAGATGCCCATGAGGCTTCCCGAAGGCCCCGGCAATCCGCCGGTGAACAAGTCGGTCGGCATCAGCAGCTATCAGCCTTCCGGCAATCCCGGTCCCTTCGTGTATCCCGGCCTCCAGAAGATACAGATAGATCCCAGGCTCCTCCCTGTGTACAACTTCAGCAACCTCGTCGCAGGGGACTGCAACCGCCTGGCCATCTCCGCAGGTAACGACATTGCGCACAATCCCGGCAAGACCCCTTTCAATCCGCTCTTCATATTCGGCGGTCCCGGCCTGGGCAAGACCCACGTCGCCAATGCAATAGGTCTGGCCATCAAAGAGAAGTATCCCGACCTCGTCGTCCTCTACGTAACGGGCAACGAGTTCAAGACCCAATACATGGACGCAGTATACGTCCGCAACAAGCTCACCGATTTCCTGGCTTATTATATGAAGATAGATGTACTCATCATCGACGATATCCAGGATCTCGTGGGGCAGGGCAACCAGACCGCCTTCTTCAACATCTTCAACCATCTGCACCAGAACTCGAAGCAGCTCATACTCACCTCCGACCGTTCTCCGGCAGACCTGCAGAATTTCGAAGACCGTCTGCTCTCCAGGTTCAAATGGGGCCTCTCCGTCGAGCTTACCCATCCGGACTATGCCACCCGCCTTGCCATGCTCAAGGCCAGGGCCTTCCGCGAGGGCATGAACATAGGCGACGATGTGCTGGAGTATCTCGCTACCAACATCCAGACCAACTTCCGCGAACTGGAAGGCGCCCTCATCTCGGTTGCCGCACACGCAGCCCTCTCCAAGGAAGAGAATTCCGTGGACCTCGCATCCAGGGTTACCAGGAAGATCGTGGGTGTCGACATGAAGAACATCACCATCGACAAGGTGCAGAAGGCCGTCTGCGATTACTTCAACATCACCAGGGAAGTACTTCTCTCTCCTTCGCGCAAGCGCCAGATAGTCCAGGCCCGGCAGATATCCATGTATCTTTGCCGCAGCATCATAACCAACTGTTCGCTGTCGTCCATAGGCGCCGAAACCGGCGGAAAGGACCATGCGACCGTACTCCACGCCTGCACCACGGTGGCCGATCTGATGGCAACCGACAAGGCATTCAAAAGGTATGTAAGCGACCTCGAGTCCATCCTCGTACCTTCAGGCAGATAAACCACTACTCAATATTAATATGAACTCCGAATCCGTACTCAATATCTTCAAACAGATAACCCGGATTCCGCGTGAATCGGGAAAAGAAGGTCCGATGACGGACTTTCTTTGCAAATGGGCCGATGAGCACCACTTTAAATACAAAAGGGATGCTATCGGCAACGTACTTATAATCAAGGCCGCCGCTCCCGGAAAGGAGGACATTCCCGCGATAGTGCTTCAGGCACACCAGGACATGGTCTGCGAAAAGAACGCCGGCTTCGACTTCAACTTCGAGACCGATCCCATCCCCTATGAAATCGAAGACGGATGGATGATTTCCAAGAACACCACGCTCGGTGCCGACGACGGCATCGGAGTAGCAGCCTGCCTCGCCCTTCTGGAAAGCGATTCACCCGCAGGGCAGATCGAGTGCCTGTTCACCATCTCCGAGGAAACCGGAATGGACGGTGCAAATGCCCTGGAAGAAGGATTCTTCTCCGGAAAGACCCTCGTGAACCTCGATTCCGAGGATGAAGGCCAACTCTTCATAGGCTGCGCAGGCGGAGAGCATACCGATGCCTATTTCAGTTATGAAACCGAGAAAGTGCAGCACGGCAGCAACGTCATCTGCCTCTGTGTCGACGGCGGCATAGGCGGGCATAGCGGCGACGACATCAACAAGCATCGCGCAAATACGGTAAAAATCCTTTCGGAATTCCTTGCAGGGGAGATACGCCCCGGTTTCCAGCTCGTAAGCCTGGAAGGCGGCGGCAAATCCAACGCCATAGCACGTGAGTGCAAGGCCATCATAGCTTCGCCCGATTCCGAGGGTGTCGCAGGCCGTTTCACAGCATATGGGAACAAGGTCAAGGCAGAGTACGCCGAGACCGAACCCGGGCTCAATTTCTCGGTCTCCAAGGCCGAGGCAAAGAAAGCCATCGCATCCAACGTGGCCGAATCGCTCCTCAAAGCCCTTGCAGCATGCCCCCACGGCATGGTCAAGATGAGCCCCGACATCGAGAATCTCGTGCAGACTTCCACCAACCTTGCAGCCGTATCCATGGGCGAAAAGGAAATCAAAGTCGCTACCAGCCAGCGCAGCAGCGTGGTGGCCGAGCTCGACGAATTGGTGGAGAAGGTCGCTGCCATCTTCAAGGGAGCAGGAGCCGAGGTAAAGTGCTACAGCAAATATCCCGGATGGAATCCCAATCTTAAATCCCACATCCTCGAGGTATGCGTCAAGTCGTACAGGAGGTTGTTCAACGAAGAGCCTCTGGTGCTGGCCATCCACGCCGGTCTGGAGTGCGGACTCTTCCTCGAAAAGTTCCCGGACCTGGACATGATTTCGTTCGGTCCTACGCTTCGCGGAGTGCATGCTCCGGGCGAGAAACTGGAACTTGCATCCATGGACAAATTCGTTAAACTCCTCGACGACGTAGTATGCAACTTCAAATAGCCCCGTCCATCCTCTCTGCCGACTTCAGCGAACTCGGGAAGGATATCAAAATGCTCAACCGTTGTGCCGACCTGATTCATCTCGACATAATGGACGGCACTTTCGTGCCTAATATCTCGTTCGGATTTCCGGTGGTGGAGGCAGTGTCGCGGAGTGCTACCATCCCTATGGATGCCCACTTCATGGTGGTTCATCCCGAAAGGTGGGTGGACCGCTGCGCGGACCTGGGTGTGGCTATGATGAGCTTCCATCTAGAAGCGGCGGGAGAAGACAGCGCCAAGATACTGGAATCCATACGTGCGAAGGGGATGAAGGCAGGATTGGTAATCAATCCCGACATCCCAGTCGAAAGATTGTTCCCTTACATAGGAAAAGCGGATTACTTCCTCATTATGTCGGTATTCGCCGGCTTCGGCGGCCAAAAGTTCATTCCGGAAAGCCTCGGCCGAATAGCTGCCTTGAAAGCGGAACTTCAAAGGCTCGGCAACGACGCTCCCATCGAAGTTGACGGGGGAGTAGGCCCTGCGAATGCAGCTGCACTGCGCCAGGCCGGAGCCAGCATCTTCGTAGCAGGAAGTTCGGTATTCAAAGCCGAGGATCCTTGCGAGGCGGTCGACCAGCTTCGAAATTGTCGATAGCTTCGGTCAGCACCTCCTGCTTTGAGCGCTCGAGGTGGAACAGATGTGAATTGAATTCGTTTTCCAACACGGATCTGCCGTCGGATGAGCCCAGGAGGGCCGTCCGGCGGCAAATGTATTCATACAGTCGCTCCAGGGTGCTGTCGGGGTCGTAGCTCCTGCCTGTAAGCAGGCTTAGCGAAACCGGATTGGGAAGCTTTGGGTCGAATTCTATCTGATTGAGGTTGAGACCTATTCCCACGATACTGGCAGCGACCTTTCCTTCCTCTATTATATTCTCTATCAGCATCCCGCATATCTTCCTGTCCCCGACCCAGATGTCGTTGGGCCATTTGATCCTGGCGCTCACGCCTTCCGAAGCAAGGAAATCATGCACGGACAGAGTTGCCATCTGGATTATCCTCACCGCGTCGTTTGCATCGAGGGGGAGAGGGGACGCGTCCTTGAGCCTGATGAACAAGGTGAAAGTAAGATTGAGGTTCACCTCGGAAAGCCAGGTATGCGAGCCCTGGCCCCTGCCTGCCGTCTGGAAACGGGCGGCGACCACTGACATATTGTCAAGGGAATCCATCCTGCGGCGGACTTCGGAATTCGTTGAATCAGTGGTGTCAAGCCACTCTATGGGGCAGAATTGATATGATTGTTTAAAATTTGTCATTATATTTGTATGATTGAGCACAAAGTTACAATTATATCTCAAATGGCTAAAAAACAAAATAAAAGAATCTCCATACGTTTCAATCTTTCGTGGCTTTATTTCGTGCTCATACTCGGAATAGGCTACATGTTGATGACCAGCGGAGGGCCGGGGCCCCAGAAGATAGAGTGGGCGGCAGTGAAGCAGATGATTAAGGACGGGGACGTCAAGGAGGTACACTTCGTGCGCAACGACTACAAAGGTTCGGTTACCGTAAAGCCCGAAGCACTGGGCAAATACGCGGATCTTTTCCCTGCAGGGCAGGTCCCAAGCAAGTCACCGCATTTCACCTTCCTTGTTTCCGACAAGTTCGACGCCGAGAAGGAATTCGAGGCCCTTCCCGTGAAACTGGTGATGGAGAACGATTCCAAGATGTGGAGGAACGTGCTGGATTGGATCTTCTGGCCTCTGCTCCTGATACTCATGTGGGTTTGGATGTTCCGCGGCATGGGCAACGCCATGGGCGCCGGCAAAGGCCAGGGCGGAAATGCCGGCGGAATCTTCAATGTAGGCCGTTCCACCGGCAAGCTTGCCGATAAGAATACTGTCAACGTCACCTTCAAGGACGTTGCCGGGCTCTACGGAGCCAAAGAGGAAGTGATGGAAATCGTGGACTTCCTCAAGAATCCCCAGAAATATACTTCCCTAGGCGGAAAGATACCTAAGGGAGCCCTCCTGGTAGGCCCTCCCGGCACAGGTAAAACCCTGCTTGCCAAGGCTGTGGCAGGGGAGGCCAACGTGCCTTTCTTCTCCATCAGCGGATCGGATTTCGTGGAGATGTTCGTGGGCGTGGGCGCAAGCCGCGTACGCGACCTCTTCGCCCAGGCCAAGGAAAAGGCCCCGTGCATAGTCTTCATCGACGAGATAGACGCAGTAGGGCGCGCAAGGGGCAAGAACGTGGGCTGGTCTTCGAACGACGAAAGGGAGAATACCCTTAACCAGCTACTTACCGAGATGGACGGTTTCGGAACCAACAGCGGCGTGATAGTGCTGGCTGCTACCAACCGTGCCGACATCCTGGACAAGGCCCTAATGCGAGCCGGCCGCTTCGACCGTCAGATACATGTGGAACTCCCCGAAGTAAAGGAGCGTATCGAGATATTCAACGTGCATCTGCGCGGCATCAAGGTAGCACCGGACTTCGACGTCGAATTCATGGCAAAACATACTCCCGGTTTCTCTGGAGCCGATATTGCCAATGTCTGCAACGAAGCAGCCCTCACTGCTGCCCGCAGGAACAAGCAGGTGGTGGAGAAGCAGGACTTCCTCGATGCCGTCGACAGGATAGTGGGAGGCCTCGAACGCAAGAATTCCACCATAATGACTCCGGCCGAGAAGCGCACTACGGCCTACCATGAGGCCGGACATGCCGTAGTCGGCTGGCTCCTGCCCAATGCGGATCCGGTATTCAAGGTCAGCCTCATCCCCCGTGGACAGGCCCTTGGTATTACCTGGAGCCTCCCCAGCGAAAGGAAGATTCATTCCAAATCCTGGATGATGGATGAGATGTGCACCCTTATCGGCGGGCGCGTTGCCGAAGAGATAATCAATGGAGAACCGGCTTCGGGCGCACTCAACGACCTCGAACGCCTCACCAACATAGCTTACAGCATGGTCCAGTTCTACGGCATGAGCGGCAAGGTCGGCCAGCTTTCCTTCTACGACTCCACCGGAGCCCGCGGATACGAGATGACCAAGCCTTATTCCGAAAAGACCGCCGAACTTATGGACAGCGAAGTGAAGGCAATCGTTGAAGAAGTGCATAGCCGTACCATGAAGATACTTACCGACAACCGCGCCGCTTTCGAGAAGATAGCGAATCTGCTGCTGGAGAAGGAAGTTATCTTCGCCGACGACATCGAAGCCATTTTGGGGCCTAAAGTCAAAGGAGAATAATATGAAAACGGTAGTAGTAAGGTCGATATCCGGAGTGCTGTTCGTAGCAATAATGCTGGCAGGTTTGCTCATCAATGACAAACTGTTCGGCCTGCTTCTGAGCGTTATGACGGTCATAATGCTGCTGGAGTATTTCCAGATACCCCGGGTTGCCGGGCAGAAACCTTCTACGCTGTACTACATTGCAGGTCCTGCCTATATACTGCTGGCAATGTTCCTGCTCCATGTCCTTGCCTACTGGCACGGCAGCTTCTCCGGTAAGCTTCCGCTTTGCTTCTTCATACTTATCTGGAGCTCCGATGTGGGAGCCTATTGCGTAGGAAGCGTGCTGGGAAAGAAGAGCAAGAAACTTGCCCCTACAATCTCACCGAACAAATCCTGGGCTGGTTTCTGGGGCGGGATGGTCTTTTCGCTGATAGCCGCCTACGTCCTTGCCCGTACATCCATGCTCGACCTTTCCATCTGGGCGGCCCTTGCCCTTGGTTTGGTAGTCCATTGCACCGGAGTCCTCGGCGACCTTGCCGAATCGGCCTGGAAACGCCATTTCGGAGTCAAGGATTCCGGTAATGTAATCCCCGGCCATGGTGGATTCCTGGATCGTTTCGACAGTTCGCTGGCCGCCATACCCTGCGGTACCTTGCTGCTGCAAATCCTAAAATTGATCGGATAATGCCTAAAATCGACAGAAACTCATACGGAACACTGGCAATCGTCTTCGTGATTGCCGCTGTATTCATCTATGCTATCAACCATTTGGTGCCGAGTCCCTGGGTCAAATGGCCGTTGATCGTTCTCGCATGGGTTTTCTGCATCTGGCAGCTCTTCTTCTTCCGCGTTCCCGACAGGGAGTGCGTAGGGAGCGGCAAAACGGTTTCTTCCGCCGCCGACGGCAAAGTAGTGATAGTGGACGAGTACTACGACGACGAGTATCTGAAACGCGAGTGCAAGAGGGTCTGCGTTTACATGGACTTCTTCGATGTCCATGCTAATTTCTGGCCCGTCAGCGGAGAGATAGTCTATTATAAGTATCATCCCGGCAAGCACATGCTGGCATTCAAGCCTAAGGCTTCGGAAGAGAACGAGCACACATCCTGCTGCATTCGCACTGAATCCGGGGCTGAGGTGCTGTTCAAGCAACACGCAGGGACCTTTGCCCGCCGCATAGTGAATTACGCCAAGCCGGGCATGAAGGTGGTTGCCGGCGAACAATGCGGCATCATCAAATTCGGTTCGAGGATGGATATTCTGCTTCCCGTCGATGCGGATATAAAGGTTGCCTGCGGCGACCATGCCACAGCCTGCGAGACGGTTATTGCTCAGCTTCTATAAGTTCCAGCAATTTGTCGGGAGCTTCGCTTTCGGGAACGTGCATCAATACAGGCACGTTCTTTTTATATATGCTCACCTTGCCGTTGCCTTCTCCAACATAGCCCCAGTCGGCATCTGCCATCTCGCCGGGGCCGTTCACTATGCAGCCCATGACCGCTATCACCATACCCTTGAGGTGTGATGTACGCGACTTGACTTGCTCGAAAGCATCCTGAAGATTATACATGGTGCGTCCGCAACCAGGGCAGGCGATGTATTCGGGCTTGTAGAAGCGGCGGCGTGCGGCCTGAAGTATCTCGTCGGCAAGATAGCTGTCGAACTCAGCCCCAAGACCGGTTTCGAGCTTGAGAGTGTCGCTGCGGTGCATAAGCAGCGAGGGGCCGTATTTGCAGGCAGCTTCCAATATGGTCCTTTCCCTGGATTCGGGCATGGAAATGGCCTTGCCAGAGTAGTACTCGGCTAGGAAGCGGGCCACGGGGAGCTCTGCAACAGGATCCTCCGTAAGGGATACCCTGATGGTATTGCCTATGCCCATCTCGAGAAGAGTACCTATTCCTACGCAGGATTTGATGCGTCCGCTGTCGCCGTTGCCGGCCTCGGTGACACCAAGGTGCATGGGGAAGACGGTTCCGGACTCTTTCATCATGGAATAAAGATGGCGGTAGGCATCTACCATTACCACGGTATTGCTGGATTTAAGCGAGACCACCACCTGGTAGAAGTCGTTGTCCATGCAGAGCTGCAGCCATTCCATGGCAGCCATGGCCATAGCCAGGGGAGTGTTGCCATAGAGTTCGGTGATATACTTTCCTAAAGAGCCATGGTTAAGCCCTATGCGTATGGCCGTGCCGTTTTCCTTGCAAACACCGATAAGCTTGGCAAGCTGGGCCTTGGCTTCTTCGTGATCCGGATGGAAGTTACCCGGATTGATGCGGACCTTCTCCACATAAGGAGCGACTTCGATGGCCGTGCGAGACGAGAAATGGATGTCCGCGACAAGGGGTGTATCAACCCCTGCAGCACGCAGGCGCTCGCGTATCTGCTTTACGCATGGCACGTCCTTGGTACCGGGTACCGTAATCCTTATAAGCTCGGCTCCCGCCGCGGAAAGTGCCTTGCACTGGGCAACGGTGGCATCTACATCGTCCGTGTGGGTATTGCACATCGTCTGGATGACGATGTGACCGGGATCTCCGATTACCAGATCCTTACCTATCTTTACTTTCAGAAAATTCATTTTCGAGTTCCCACCCTTTGATGACAATCTCCCTGGCCTGGCGCTTGAGGTCCCTGGAGGTACGGCCGGTGCGCTTGGTAAGCTGGATATAGATGCCGGCGGTTATATTGACATCGAAAGGATATGCATAACGGTAATAATACGACTTGGCAGGTTCCCAGCTAATGGTATTAGGCTGGTAGATCGAAGACCAGGAATAGCGCACAAGGGCATTTACATGGAATTCAACGGGGTTGAAGATGAGTCCGAACCCCACACCTCCCTGAAGCCCGTAATCGGGCTGTATGTCGGTTTCAGCGAAGCTGTTCTCCAGTCCGGGGGTCACGTTGGGACCGGTCCTGGTGATGGAGAAGCGGTAACCTCCGTAAATGCCGGCATTTGCCATGACCTTGAAATGCAAGGCATCGTAATGCAGATGCGCGAGGAAAGGTATCTCGACAACTTCCATCCTCACGCGAGTGGCACCTTCCTCGGTATCGATAGTGCCCTTCTCCTTGTCTTTCTTGAAACTGTACCCTTCCTTGCCATAGGCTATGCCGATCTGATACCCGAAGAAAGGCATGTAATCGAACAGCTTAAGGTAGTGGGTATACATCAGCGACATGTACACAGGCTGATAAAGCCATTCCTGCCTCTTGTATTCGTTCCTGTAGGTCATCTTCGAGTAGGTGATGCCATAGTTGAAACCAAGCAGGTCGTAGTCGTTGATATCGGCGTAGGTTTCCACCTTGACGGTAGTATCTTTTATGACACGTATCTCATCCTGGGCGAAAGCGCCAAGGCAGGACAATGAAATCAAGGCTGATAATATGGCGGCTCTCCTAATCATTAGCAAACAATTCGGCAAGATTGATGGTCTGGTCTATTTCGGAGGACTTGAGCACCTCCAGATACTCCGCACCTCCGAACTTTACGAAGCGAACGGGTTCGGGCTGACGGTGGGTAAGCAGGTCGCCGGTATCGACTATGGAGTTCTTGTTACCATCGTCGGCGACCCTCATGTAGTATTTACCCTCGCGCAGATAAGGGAACTCAAGCACGCAATCCTTTTCTATCACATAGGAACGGATGACCTTGACGCGCTTCTCGTCCAGAAGGTCCACTATGAACTTCCTGTCAACACCCGTGATGCTGGCATGGAGGGCGCTAAGCGACTCGTCGGTAGGCAGGCTGACCTTGACCTCGAGGCTGTCGGACCAGAAACCGTTGATGTCCCTGAACGAGCGGTGGGGGACCTTGAGGAAATACTCGAATCCCGGCTGGAACTTCACCTTCGGGCGTATGGTGTACCTGCGCAGATTGAGCGAATCCCTTTCGACTGTCACCCTGTCGGTGAACTCCTTCTGCTTGGGATTGATGTAACGGAACTTGAGCGAGTCAAAGTGTTCGTAGATGATCGGGTACTGGAACTCCATCACGAAGCCATCCACTTCCACCTTTTCGGGCTCTGCCTTGAGCGTGAACACGCAAGTGGTATCCTCGTGCTTGATATTGCGCCGGCGGCTCTTGGAGAAGTTCTTCTTGACCTCCGGGTCCATCACCATGCGGATATGCTCAAGTTCCGGCTTCATCACGCCGGTAGAATCCGTCTTGCGGTAATTCACGAAAAGATGCAGGGTGTCAGGGGCCGGACGTCGGTCGTTCAGCCAAAGCTCGAGACTGTCCTGCTGGATATTGAACTGCGAGATGACCCTGTCGGCAGGATAACCGCCGAACCACAGCGAATCAATCCAGGCATCGGGGGCCATGAAGGTGATGTAGCCTGAACGCGGCGACATGCGGACCTTGTTCACGATGTACTGCTTGCTGGGATGCTCGCGGAAAACCTTGAGTTCATACTGGCTCCGGCGCTCCTGGCAGCCCAGGGTATCGGTCATGTCGTATTTCAGCAGTTCGGGGATGGTGTCTGCAACCTTCCATTCCGGACGTATCAGGGAATCTATGAAAGCAACTCTGTCCACGTCGGGATTGTAGATGTTGTCTTCGCCGGCGTCCTTGATCGCATAGATGCGGTAAAGGGTATCCTGTATAAAAGGGAGCACGAAATAGCCCCAGTCATCCGTCTTGCCGGCCGCATAGGGCCTCTGGAGGAAGATGGCAGAATCGGAATGGTCCTTATAGAGCATCACTGTGGCACCTTTCACAGGCGCGAGGGTGCTGCAGTCCAGCACGGTGCCGGTGACGAACATGGAATCTATCTGGTTGCCCGTGGAGAACACGTAGGTAAAGCCAGGGAACTTGTTCCCTTCGTTATTGTCGACGATGGCTCCATTAAGGTTCAGGGTGTAGGTGGTATTGGGCTTCAGAGGCTTCTCGAAAGTAACCACCAGGCTCTTTCCCACGACCTTGGCCTTGGGCCTCTTCTCGAGAGGAGGGGAGAGGAAGATGTCGCCGGGAGTCTTTACGTTCACATATTCGTTGAAATAGAAAACGATCTTGCCTTTCTCCAGCGGGAAGGAAATCTCGCCGGGGAGGGGTTTGATGTTGACTATGAACGGTGGGATGGTATCCTTGGGACCTCCCTTCGGCGCTTCTGTGGTGTTGGCGCACGAAGGCACGAACACCGGCAGCAGCAGTGCGAAGATAATGAATATGAGGGGCAGGTACTTCTTCATCATATATCAGTCCTGACGACATCCTGGATGCCGTCTATCTGGCTGAGGCCACGTATCATGGCCTCAAGGTTATTCTTGTCGTGCACCAGCATTTCGATGTATCCTTCCATGACACCGTCCTTGCCGCCGAGATGTATCTCCCGGATGTTGATCTCCATGGTAAGGGAGATGAACTGGCTGATCTTGCTCAGCAGGCCGCGCTTGTCTATGCCTCGGATAGAGAGCCTTACGGGGAATTCCTCGAATTCGGATTCGAAGTTCTTTACTACTACGAAACGCGAACTGCCGTATTCAAGGGCCAGTTTCTCCACTTCGGGACAAGCCTTCTTGTGTACAATCACCGTGCCGTCATCGGCCTTGAATCCGATAACAGGATCGCCGGGAAGAGGTTTGCAGCACAGCGAGAGCACATAACCGCGGCTGTCGGGCATCTGCTTCACTACCGAGAAGGTTTCGCGGAATTCCTCGGGCCCGAGGAGCCCCAGGCCGACGCGGAAGTAAAGTTCGGAGGCGTCGTTGAGCATGGTGGCCTTCAGCAGTTTCTTCAGATTCTCCTGGGTCCTCTCTACGCCCATCACCGAAAGCCTCTCGGTGTAGATTTCCTTACCCTTCTCGATAAGCGGCCTGCGGTTGCGGCGGAAGAATTCGGTAACGATGTTGCGGGCATGACGCGTCTGGAGGAACTGCAGCCATTCTACTTTGGGCTGTCCGCTTTCTGCCGTAATGATTTCTACCTGGTCGCCGCTGCGGAGCACCTGCGAGAGGGGAGTAAGCTTCATGTTGACCTTAGCGGCGATGGCCTGGTTGCCTATGTGCGTATGAATGCTGTAGGCGAAGTCCAGCACCGTGGCACCGTTCTGTATGGAACGCTGCTCACCCTTAGGGGTAAATACCACTATGTCGGTGGTAATCAGGTCTTTGTGGATGATGTCGAGGAGTTCGAGGGCGTTCACGTCGGTAGATACAAGGATTTCCTGTACCTTCTTCAGCCACTTGTCCATCTCGCTGTCTTCCTCGGAAATGTAGCCGTTATTCTTGTACGACCAGTGGGCGGCTATACCTTTCTCGGCAATATCGTCCATCCTCCTGGAACGTATCTGCACCTCGATCCAGAATCCGGAACGGCTCATGAGGGTGCAGTGCAGGGCCTCGTAGCCATTGCTCTTGGGAGTGGTGATCCAATCCCTGAAACGGGACTGCTGCGAGGTATAGAGACCTATCAGGATGGAATAAATCAGATAGGCGCGGCGGCGTTCAGCATCGGGATCCAGCGACTGGTCGAATATGATACGCACCGCATACAGATCGTATATCTGCTCGAACGGCACCTTCTTGTTGCGCATCTTGAACCATATGGAATAAGGGGTCTTGATACGCTTCTTTATCACGAAGGGGATGTCGGCCTGCTTGAGGGCTGTTTCGATGGGGATGATGAAATCGTTGATTTCGGAATCCCTTTCGGCCACGTTGCGGCTAACCTTCTCGGAGATTTCCTTGTAGGCATCAGGTTCCTTGAAACGCAGCCAGATATTCTCCATCTCCGATTTCACGCCATAAAGACCAAGCCTGTGGGCAAGGGGGATGAAGATGAACATTGTCTCGCTGAGTATCTTGTCCCTCTTATGCTCGGGCATGAACTCGATGGTACGGCAGTTATGCAGGCGATCCGCCAGTTTGATAAGAACTACGCGCACGTCGTCGTTAAGGGTAAGCAGGATGCGCTTGAGATTCTCGGCCTGTATGCTTTCGGTAGATGTCATGGGCCCGCGTTTGCGGTCCTCGTTGTCCAAGACGGTCTTGATCTTGGTAAGACCGTCCACCAGCAGGGCTATACGGTCGCCGAAGAGATTGCGGATGTCCTCTATGGTATAGTCGGTATCTTCCACGACATCGTGGAGCAGGGCGGCGGAAATGGATTTGTAGCCCAGCCCGATCTCGTTTACGACTATGCTTGCAACCTGTATGGGATGCAGAATGTAGGGCTCACCGGAACGCCTGCGCACATTGCGGTGGGCACCGTTCGCGAAGTCGAAAGCCTTCTGCACGACAGAGAGCTCCTCTTCATCGCGGCAGCGCTCCGCAGCAACTTTGCGAAGGGCCTCCCATTCCTTCTTGATGAGAGTATAGTCCTTTATGGTAAACTTCGAAATGCTCATTTTTTAAGTTCGGCTTCATCCTGGAGCGCATATGTAAGCTGGGCTCCGTACATAATGATCTGGAAACTGAAATTCAGCCAGATAAGGAATAGAGGGATAGCGGCGATAACTCCGTAGACGGCGTTCAGGCGGCTCACGAATACCTGGGTTTCCAGATAGATGTACTGGAAGAGGCAGAATATGGCGCCAGAGAAAACCGCAGCGACCAAGGCATGCTTGTAACGCACGAGGCAGGCCGGGATATATTTGAAGGCAGCAGACAAGGTGAACACCACCACGGCATAGAAGAGCAGCCACGACACGAACCTCGTGAGGTAGGCGGCATCGATGCCGATGAGTGAAACAGCATTGGAATATGCTGCGATTCCGTAGCAGAAGATGATTACCAGGAACGGTATCAGGAAAAGCAATCCGATGTAGAAACTGAACCGCTTATATGTCTTGCGGGGGATCTTGCGTATGCCCCACACATTGTTGAACACCCTCTCGGTCTGGAACATGAGCCAGATGACGGTCCATAAGAACATCAAAGCGGACACTACGCCTACAGGGCCCGAATGGGCAACTTTGAGGATGTTGTCCGCTTTCTCTATCGCTATCTTTACCAGGTCGAGGTTGTTGGGAAGCAGCGTAGTAAGCAATACTTCCAGCTTGTCGGCAATGTGCAGCCCTTTGGAAACGAAGAAGATGAAAGCCACCAGAGGCACTATGGCCAAGGTGACGAAGTAGCTCAGGGCAACGCACTGGAACCCCATCCTATGTTCCGCGAAGGTGTCGAAGGTCTTGCGGACTACACGGATGAAGTGCACGATGCTCCTCCAGGTCCTGGTGGCGAAATCCGTCTCCATAGCCCAGATTTTGTCGGAGAAGAGCTCCTTTATGTCTTTCCAGGTAACTTTCCTGTCGGTCATTTCATATTTTCGCATACCCTAGAAAAGACTTAATTGTTCGACTTTGTCATCTTTGGCGGCAGGAGCAGCATCGGGAAGAAGGGCCATGAAGGCCTCTTCGCCCATGACCGGCACGCCAAGTTGTTCGCATTTACGGAGTTTCTCGGGACCCGGTTTCTCGCCGGCAAGCAGGAAGGATGTCTTGCTGCTTATGCTCCCCGAATTCTTGCCTCCGTGTTTTTCTATCAGGGCCTTCATGTCATCGCGGGAGATGCTGAAGGTGCCCGAAATGACGATGCTCTTGCCTGCAAGGGCATCCGAAAGATTATCCGCAGGGCTCGCGGCTCCGAAACGCAGTCCGTGAGCCTTCAACCGTTCGATCTCTTTGAGATGGGCCTCGTCGCGGAAATAGGCGTAGATGCTGCCTGCGCAAACATCTCCCACGTCGGGAACCTCCTTAAGCTGCTCCTCCGTGGCTGCGATAAGGGTGTCGATGTCGCCGAAATATCTGGCGACTGCTTTTGCGGTGGTTTCGCCCACATAGCGTATTCCAAGGGCGAAGAGCACCCTTTCGAAGGGTACTTCCCTGGATTTGTCGAGGCTGGCGCGGAAACGCATCGCGGATTTTTCTCTCCAACCTTCCAGGGCCATAAGCTGATGCAGCGTCAGGTCGTAAAGGTCGGCAGGAGTCTTGGCAAGACCCAGGGTGAAGAGCTGGTCCACGGTGGCTTCGCCGGCAAGGATGTCCATTGCCTTGCGGCCGGTAAAATGGAGCAGTTCTCCCTTGATCTGCATGGGACAACCGTCGCTGTTGGGGCAGAACCATTTGGCCTCGTCCTCTTCGCGCACCAGGGGAGTGCCGCAGTCCGGACACACAGCGGGGAAGGCGGGTATCTTGGCTCCTGCCTTACGCAGGGAAGGCTCCACGGCGGTTATCTTGGGAATTATCTCCCCACCCTTCTCGACATATACGGAATCTCCCTCGTGGATATCCAGCATGCGCATCTGGTCCTCGTTGACGAGGGTAGCACGCTTGACTATGGTTCCGGAAAGGAGCACTGGTTCGAGGTTGGCGACGGGAGTGATGGCACCGGTACGCCCGACCTGATAGTCGATTGAAAGAATGGGGGTGAGGGCCTGTTCGGCCTTGAATTTATATGCTACTGCCCATCTTGGCGACTTGGAAGTGTAGCCCAAGGCACGCTGGCAGGCCATTTCATTAATCTTGATGACCACACCATCGGTAGCATAGGGGAGTTCCTTGCGCTTGACATCCCAGTAGTCGATGTACTCCTTTATTTCCCGTATATCGTGGCAGAGCTTGCGATGCTCGGAAACAGGAAGGCCCCAGGAAGCGGCGGCACGCAGTGCCTGATCGTGGGATTCGAAATCCAGGCTTTGGGCAGGAATGTGGTACAAGGTGCACCACAGGCCGCGGCCGGCGACTTCGTCGGGGTTAAGCAGCTTGAGAGACCCGGAAGCGGCGTTCCTTGGATTCGCGAAGGGCTGTTCATCATCCAGGGTACGGAGTTCGTTGAGATGGTCGAATGCCTCGTAAGGCATCAGAACCTCGCCCCGGATCTCGAATTCCTCGGGATAATCGCCTTTCAGCTGCTTGGGGATGTTGGAGATGCGGAAGGCGTTCTGCGTGACATCGTCGCCGACAACACCGTCGCCTCGGGTGAGGGCCTGCACCAGCTTGCCTTTGCGGTAGGTGAGGCATATCGCAGTGCCGTCGAACTTGAGTTCGCAGCAGTAGGTGAAAGAAGTCTCCAGGGCCTTGTCGGCCCTGGCAGAGAATTCTTCGACTTCCTCGATGGAATAAGTATTGCCAAGCGACAGCATGGGATAGCGGTGCGGCCTCTGCACGAATTCACGGCCGGCAGCTCCGTTTGCGGAGTTGTCTTCCAGGTCGCTTCCTACCTTGCGGGTAGGGGAATCGTCGGAAGCGAATTCCGGAAAATCCGCTTCCAACGCTTCCAATTCATGCATCAGCTGGTCATACTCATAATCAGACATCCTGGGGGCATTGTCGACGTAGTAAAGCCGGCTGTTCTCCTCCAGGATGGATCTGAGTTCGAGTATCCTGCTATGTGCTGCAGCTTTATCCATGAGTACAGGCTTACCAGCCCAGGATCTTCTTGAAATCGTACTCCTCGGGGTTGGCTACGATTGCCTTTGCAGCCTCGTAGTCGGCGGGAGTGATGTAGTGGCAGATATGAGAATAGTAATTCTGGGCAGTGCCGCCTTCGATGCTTACGCGACGAGGAGGGATCTTGCCTTCTTCATTCTGCAGGTCTTTGAGATAGAGGGGATGGGCCTCGCCGTTGGCATCGACATATACCATACAGCCGGTCTCGCCTTTGGCGAAGAGCTCGTAGGCACCCATGGCAAGTTCGGTGCAGTAGGTAAGGTCGAATCCGATAGGATCCTGGCAACGTACGTCGTAGCCGATTTCCACGGGACGGGTCTTGATCTTGAGGCCGATCTTCTTGAATTCCTTCTCCAGGATGTCGTTGAAGAGGACTGCCTTGCTGATCTTGCCAAGCTCGGGATGTCCGTGCTCGTCGTAGGTCATGGTAACGCCGGCTGCCTTGATCTCCTGAGGGTCGAGGTCATGGAAAACACCTTCTGCAACCACTACGGTGCCGTAAGGAATTCCGAGGATCTGACGCTTGATGATGGTGGAGATTGCGAGCTTGACGATCTTGTCGAGGCTGATGGCAGTCTTGTTGAACATCTCGGGAATGATGGTCATAGGGCAGTGGGTTGCCTCACCGATACCGAGTGCAAGGTGACCTGCGCTGCGGCCCATGGCGCTGATGAGCAGCCAGTTGCCGGAGGTGCGGGCATCTTCATAGACAGTGCGTGCGATGTGTGCGCCCTCGTCCTTGGCGGAGTTGAAACCGAAGGTAGGAGCGTTACCGGGCAACGGAAGGTCGTTGTCGATGGTCTTGGGCACGTGGATGTTGTGGATAGGGTAGCGCTTGGCCTCGAGGAACTTGGCGATACGGTTTGCAGTGGATGCAGTGTCGTCGCCGCCTACGGTAACCAGGAGCTTGATGTTGTTGCTCTTGAAGAGTTCGAGGTTGAAGTTCTCTTCGAAGTCCTTGTCGGTGGGTTTGAAACGGCTCATCTGAAGGTAGCTGCCACCTCTGTTGAAGTAAGCATCAGCCTTGAAGAAGTCTATCTCCTCGGTACGGGGAGCCTTGCTGAAAAGGCCGGAATACCCGCCGTGGAGGCCGATTACACGATAACCATTGGAAAGGAATGTCTTTGCTACGGAGCAAACGACGGTATTCATGCCCGGAGCCGGGCCACCGCCGCAAAGGATAATGATTGAATCTTTCATATTGTTAATAAAAACCTTCTATTGATAATACGCGCAAAGTTAAGAAAAATCGGGCAAATGCCATAGACTTTTCTCAAGAGTTACAGGGTCAGGATGCTGTAACCCCAGGCAGAGACAGAAACCGAAGCCTTGGCAGGCAGCCATGCCAATTCTTCGCGTGCGCGCAAATCCGCAGGGATATTGAGGGTCATGCGGGCGGAAACACCCGAAAAATTGCAGGCGACTATCACGGCCTCGGCCTTGCGTGCGCCGGGCGCGAGATAATGGCGGACGAATGCAAAATGCTTTTCCGGGTCGAAGCCCAGCACTACCGAATTGCACCAGCAGAGGTCGTAGTTCCCGCCCTCCAGGAACAGCGGGCCGCCAAATATCCCTTCGGGGGAGAGGCATTCGAAAAGTGCCTTGTACGCTTGCAGAACGCAGGATTCGTTTTCGTCCAGGCCCTTACCGGAATGAATGTAGCGATAGAGCCTGCGCAGCGGTTCGGGGTGCACCCAGTTGAAAATCGAGGTCCTCCCTTCGTCACCTTCGGAAGCATCCGTGCCAATCTCCTGGCCCATGTAGAGCATATATGAAGCCCTGTTGAAAAGAGCTCCTACGGCCAAAGCCGGGCCGGCTTTCTGGGCATCTCCCGCGAAATAGGGGGAGGCGAAGCGCTGCTCGTCGTGGTTCTCCAGGAAGTTCAGCATATTCGGCTGGAGGTCCTGCAGGAACTGCCAGTTGCGGGTGATTCCGCGGGCTGTGGAGCCCCGGCAGATAATCGAGCGCAGATTGTCGTAGAGCCCGGATTTATCGTAGAGAAGGTCGAAACCCAGTTCCTTGATATAACGGCGATAGTTATCCCTGTCGTAAGCTTCGCCTATGAAGATGATGTCGGGATACTCCTCCTTTACTTTCGAAATCAGCCACGAGAGGAACTCCGGAGGCACCATCTCCACCATGTCGCAGCGGAAGCCGTCCACCTCCTGGGATGCCCAGAACAAAACGATCTGAAGCATCTTCTTCCATGTATCCGGATGGTTGTAGTCCACTTTGCGGGTGTCCGACCAGTCGTAGTCGTACCAGCTGCAGACGGGCACGTCCTGGCAATCGGGGGATACATGGTTGGGAACGAAGTCGATTATTACCTTCAGACCGGCCTTGTGGGTACGCCGGACGAGGTTGCGGAACTCCTGCATGCGGCGGGACTCGTCGTCGGCAAGATAAGGGTTCACGTCGTAGTAATCTTCGATGGAATAGGGGGAACCGGGATCCCCTTTCACGAAGGGCTTACCACTGGCATGCCGGATTACGCCGGTGTACCATACAGCGCTGACATGCAAGGACTTGAGATAATCGAAACACTTCGAATCCCAGTCCGAGAACTTACCTTTTCCCCAGACGCGGGGAAGTACCTGGTAGATTACTTCCATCTCCTGAATTCGGATACGGTTATCGCAGCGGCTATCGAAACGTTCAAGGATTCCGCACCTCCGCCGAAGGACGGGATGGTCAGCTTACGGCTGCATTCTGCCGCCACTGCATCGCTGATTCCGTCGGCCTCGTTTCCGAGAACTATCAAGCCCTCGGAGGGAAGGGTGCTGCGGTAGATGTCGTCCCCTTTGAGGAAGGTTCCGAAAACATCCAGTCCAGCTTGCCGGAATTCCCTGCATTTAGAAGGTATGTCGCAGTATATCAACTTCTTACGGAAGATTGCTCCCATAGAAGCCTGAACCACTTTGGGGTTATAAAGTTCTACGCTGTCGGCAGATGCGAACACACAGTCGATGCCGAACCAGTCGGCAAGGCGGAGTATGGTACCCATGTTGCCAG
>JAFZJI010000076.1 GCA_017552105.1 Bacteroidales bacterium
ACTGGCGCAGCTCCGAGCAGAGCTGCTTAAGTTCTTCAATTCCGAGGCCCTTGATATCGGCGGGCGAGTTTATCTTGTCTAGCAACGGGTACATTCCGGACACAAAGATAGGAATTTCAGGCGATTTTCATCCTGTCGAGGGTGGCGGAAATCGCAAGGGCGGCCACGCATACGACCACGAACATAAGCTCCACGTGAACCGGTCCCTGTGCGGCGGCGCTGCCGAGGATTACTCCGGCCAGCATCTTGAAAAGCATCAGGCCCAGGTTCTGTATCCAATATATGAGGGAGAAGGCAGTGCCCAGCACTTTGTCGGGGACTATGCGGGGGACGGAGGGCCACATGGCGGCGGGCACCAGCGAGTATCCGAAGCCGAGGAATACCATGCTGAGGTATCCCCAGAAGGGAACGCCCTGGGGTGCGAATGCCAGCAGCAGATGGGCGGTCAGGGCCAGCACGGCACCTGAGAGCATCCATCTTGTGCCATGGCCGAACTTATCGACCAGGATGCCGAAGAGGGGAGCGAATACCACGGTGGCGAAGGGCAGCATGCTGACCATCCAGCTCGCGGCCTCGGCGGGCACGTCGAAGCGGGGAACCAGTATGGCGCCGGCGAACTTCTTGAATGCTATGATGCTGCTGTAGAAGAATACGCAGAGCAGCGATATGAGTATGAAGCGCTTGTTGGTCAGGATCTTGCCCACATCTGCGAGGCGGAATCCTTCGCTTTTGGCCTCGTCGTCCATTCCCGGCTTGACCGGGAATCTTTTCGCATCCAGCGCCACGAACACCGCCCACAGTATGCATCCGAGAAGAAGCAGCCCGAGCCCGAGTATGGCGGGGCGGGCGGTGACTCCCAAGGGGATGATGCCCGGCGCAACTGCGCCCTGCCCGGCCTGGCCCCCTACCAATCTGGGAGCCATTACCAGGGCGAACGCCGTGCCTAGCCTGGCTATTGCAAGCTGCAAGCCCATCGCAAATGCCATCGGGCCGTCCTTGAACCAGCGGGCGATGCTCCGCGTCACAGCCACCCCGGCAATCTCGCTGCCCAGGCCGAACAGCATGCATCCGGCGTAGGCAACGGTCAGTGATTGCTTAGGATTGAGTCCGGATGTGATGGCCCAGAGCACAAGAGCGGCTCCGGCCGTCATCATCCCAACGAAAATACTGCCGGTGATGCGGACACCCCAACGGTCCAGCAGCATACCGCAGACTATAAGCCCGCCGAATACGCACAGGACCGAGTATCCGCTTGTGTACAGCCCGTACCCCGCAGCATCCCATCCGAGTTCCAGCCGGGAGGGGTCGCTGAAAAGGAACGATATGCTTGAAAACATATCGTCGAAGAAGTACGAGCCGAACATCGGCACTACAAGGCAGGCCAATGCTATCCAGCAAAGTGACCTGCCACGCATTATTCTTTCTCCTGATTCTTAACTTCGGGGAGTTCCAGGCCGTAACCCTTGCGCTTGTCTTCGATCTTGAGAAGGAAGGTGAGCAAGAAGGCGAGCACGCCGAACGACGAGAATACGATCATCGGGATAACGTATCCTCCGGTAGATTCACGCAGGGAACCTATGAGCAGAGGAACGAGGCAGAGACCGATGTTCTGTACCCAGAAAATGAGGCAATATGCGCTGCCGAGCACTTTCTTGTCGATGATCTTGGTAACACTGGGCCAAAGAGCCGCAGGAACCAGCGAGAAGGAAAGGCCGAGCAGAAGGATGAGTACCACTGCAAACCATTTATGAGGGAATGCGGGCAGCACGAATGCAAAGCTGAGGTGACATACTATCATCAGCAGGGAACCTGCCATAAGCATGCTGGCGCCTTTACCCTTGAAGGAGATGAAGCCTCCGAGGAAGGGAGTGAGGGCCATTGCGAGGATGGGGAAGAAGCTGAACAGGCGGGCGGCCGATGTGGCGTCGATGTTCAAGGTCTCCTCCAGGAAGTTGGGGGCATACCTCTGGAACGGGAAGATGGCGCTGTAGTAGAGGACGCACATGATTGCCACGATCCAGAACATCTTGCTTCCGAACACGATTCCGAGGTCCTTGATATGGAATTCCTCGTCCGGTGCTTTTTCTTCCGACATCTTGCCGGCCTCGATGAGCTGGCCGTCAAGTTTCTTGTCCATGAAGGTGAAGACTATGAAGGCGATGAGGCCGATGAGCAGGAGCGCGGTGCAGAATGCGAGGGGCGCTACCACGGTGTTGCCGAAGCTGTTGGCGATGATAGGGGATATCCACATGACGGCGAACACGCCCAGGCGGGCGATAGCCATCTCGATACCCATGGCGAGCGAGAGCTCATGGCCGTCGAACCACTTGGCGATAGCCTTGGAAACGGTGGTCCCTGCCATCTCGCAGCCGCAGCCGAAGATCATGAAGCCCAGCGAAGCCATCTTGGCGCTGCCGGGAAGAGCGGTCCACCAGCTGTCGAGCCAGCCGCAGAAAGCGGTTGCCTGGAACCAGTCGGAGATGCCGATGTATTTGATGATTGCGCCGCCGACCATCAGCGATGCCGACAGGGTGCCGGTGAAGCGGACGCCCATCTTGTCGAGGATGATACCTGCTATGATAAGGAAACCGCATACGTTGAGGATGAACTCAGATGCGGCATATGTTCCGAATACGGTGCTGTTCCAGCCACGCTGTGCTTCGATCATGCTCTTGAGGGGGGACATTACATCCACGAACATATAAGCGAAGAACATCATCGATGCGATGAGGACAAGGGCAGTCCATCTTGCTGCGGGACTGTCGTTCAGCAATTTCTTTATTTTCTCTGTCATTTTGTTGAATTCTTTAAATATCCCGACCCGATCGGGCATCTGAAACTAGAACGGAAGATCGTCGCTAGGATCTGATTCCATTCCTGCGGGAACAGCGGGAGCAGCAGCAGGTGCGGGCTCAACGGGCTGCACGGGAGGCGCCGGCTGACCATACTGAGGCTGGCTGTACTGAGGTGCCTGAGTATACTGCTGGCGAGGCTGTGCAGGGGCTGCTTCCTCGTCCGGACGGCGGCTCAACAACTGGATGTTATCGGCCACGACCTCGGTGGTATACTTCTGGACTCCTGCCTGGTCGGTATACGAACGGGTGCGAAGCCTTCCCTCCACGAAAATCTGTGTTCCTTTGTGTATGAATCTTTCTGCAAGGTCTGCGGAATTGCGCCAAGCAACGATGTTGTGCCATTCCGTATTCTCTCTAGTCTCTCCGCTGCGGTCCCTATACCTCTCAGTGGTTGCAAGTGTAAATGTGGCAACTTTGCTTCCAGCTCCGCCGCCCTGGTTTCCATCAAGGTAACGTACATTAGGGTCTCTTCCAACGTTACCGATCAGCATAACTTTATTCAAACTCATATCTCAAAAATTTAGTGGTCTGCAATATAGGAATTTTCCCGCCAACTTGCACTTGCCCGCCCCGATTTTTTCTCGCCATGCCCAGTCTCCGCCCTTTCGTCATGCCCGGCCCCAAATCCCTTATTGTCATTCCGAGCGAGCGCAGCGAGCCGAGGAATCTGATCGCAGGGCTAAGGCCGTCGGCCAGGATGCCCGGTCGGGGCCGGGCATGACGGAAAAGAAGGTCGGGCATGACAAAGGAAGGGTCGTGCGTGTCGAGGAAAGGGCTGGGCGTGATTGGGGCTAGAGGGGGTGTTGGACTGGTTTGCCGGTCATGAGGGGGTAGCCGGTGATGGCTTGGGCGCGGTGCCAGAACTTGCCTGAGATGTAGCCGGGGAGGTCTGCAAGGCAAGGCGTGCGGTAATTGGCTTCGAGAACCGCTCCGCCGAAACCGGCCAGCTGAGACATTTCCGGAATAGGCACCGAGAGGGTGTAGATCAGCATATCGGCGACGGGGGCGAGAATTGAAATCTCTTCAAGAGGGCGCATGTCGGGGGTATGCCGGGTGCGGTTGCAGATAATGGTGTCGCAGCCCAGGGAACGCGATGCCGCAGCGGCAGCTTTGCCGGCACCGCCGAAACCGACGACCAGCACGGTGCTGCCTTCACCGAAACCCCTCTCCTGCAGCAGCAGGCGGACTCCGAGATAATCGGAATTGTAGCCATGCACCAGTCCGTCAGCTTCTTTGACGGCGATATTGATGGCACCGATGGCACGCACGGAATCATCCACCATCCCGGACTCCAGGACCTTGCGGAAAGCCAGCTCCTTGAAAGGCGTGGTAATGTTGATTGCCCGATATCCATCGAGAAAGCGTTGCCACGACAGCTCGAAATCTTCTCCTTCGATCAAATCATAGGGCCAGCGCCCGTCGTAGGCCTTGGCAAACACCTCCGGGCTCTCCGAATGTGCTATCGGATGCCCGATTAATCCGAATTTCTCCATACTTGGCGAAGTTAGAAAAATTTTCTAAATTTGCATAACGTACTTGTGTGTACGCACACGGTGTAGATAACTGACTCTATTTCAATAATATGACCAATATCTTCTCTCTTGAAGGGAAAAATGCGTGGATTACCGGAGCGTCCCACGGCATTGGTTTCAGCATCGCTGAAGCCTATGCCAAAGCCGGAGCAAGCAACATTATTTTCAACAGCAGCAGCGAAGCCTCCCTGCAGAAAGGGCTCGAAGCTTACAAAAAGGCCGGAATCGGCAATGTGCACGGCTATGTCTGCGACGTGACCGACGAGGCCCAGGTAAAAGCCCTCGTGGAAAAGATCCATCAGGAAGTCGGCCCCATCCACATATTGGTAAACAACGCCGGCATCATCAAGCGCATCCCCATGCACGAAATGTCCCGGGGAGAGTTCCAGCAGGTGATAGACACCGACCTCGTAGCCCCCTATATCTGCTCCGCCGCCGTGCTCCCCGAAATGATGGAGCGCCGCGAAGGGAAGATAATCAACATCTGCTCGATGATGAGCGAGCTGGGCCGTGAGACCGTATCTGCCTATGCCGCGGCGAAGGGTGGCCTGAAGATGCTCACCCGCAACATCTGCTCGGAATACGGCGAATACAACATCCAGTGCAACGGACTCGGCCCCGGCTACATCGCCACCAGCCAGACCGCCCCTCTGCGCGAGCGCCAGGCGGACGGCAGCCGCCATCCCTTCGATGCATTCATAGTGAGCAAGACTCCGGCAGGCCGCTGGCTGGATCCGGACGAACTTGCCGGGCCTGCGGTATTCCTGGCTTCTAAAGCCTCCGATGCAGTGAACGGTCACATTCTTTATGTAGATGGAGGCATCCTTGCCTATATCGGAAAACAACCAAAATAGATATGAAAATCAATTGCGTAGTTAGACAGGCGTCGAGCAATGTAGATGCCAAGCATTATGACACTGAGCGCATCCGCCAGGAGTATCTGGTGCAGAACCTGATGGTGGCGGATGAAATCAATATGGTGTACTCCATGTTCGACCGCATAATCGCCGGCGGAGCCGTTCCGGTGAAGGAAGAACTGCTGCTCAGCGCTCCGGAAATCCTCCGGGCCGATTATTTTACCCAGCGCCGCGAAATGGGAATCATCAACGTCGGCGGTGCAGGCAGCGTGAAAGTCGGCGACGAAGTCTTCCATCTCGATTTCAAAGAGGCCCTTTACATAGGCCGCGGCAACCGTCACGTCACTTTCTGCAGCGACGATGCCGCAAAGCCCGCTCACTTCTACTTCTGCTCCGCGACCGCCCATAAGGAGACCGGAGTGAAGAAGGTGAGCAAGAAAGATGCGGTGGTGATGCACCTGGGCTGCCTCGAGGAGAGTAACGAACGCACCATCAACCGCCTGCTGGTGAAGGAGGTCGTGCCTTGCTGCCAGCTGCAGATGGGTATGACCGAGCTTGCTCCCGGCAGCACCTGGAACACCATGCCCGCCCATACCCACGAACGTAGGATGGAAGTTTACTTCTACTTCGAACTTCCGGAAGATGCGGCCGTGTGCCACTTCTGCGGCGAACCCCAGGAAACCCGTCATATATGGATGCACAACGAAGAGGCGGTCATCTCCCCCCAATGGAGCATACATGCCGCCTGCGCCACCCGCAACTATACATTCATCTGGGGCATGTGCGGAGAGAATGACGACTATGGCGACATGGACGCAGTAGCAACCAAGGATCTGAAATGACGACCGATATGAAAAAGTATCTGATAGTGGCGCTTGCGCTGTTGGCCGTAGGTTGTGCGCAGAACAAGGAGCAGAAGGTGATGGCGCGTGAAGTGCCGGAAAGAGCCGATGACTTCGTGTTCGAGAACAATCTCATAGCCGGCAGGTTCTACGGCAAGGCCCTGGAAGGGAATCCCACATCTCCCGGAATCGACATCTGGGTAAAGCTCCCCGGAGCGCTTGTGGCCGATGAATGGTATGCCGAGGCAACCAAGCCCGGAAACGGCAACTATTACCACAAAGACCACGGCGGGAAAGACTGCTACAAGGTCGCGGTAAGCCTCGGAGGAGGCGCTTCCGTGCCTTATGTCGACGGAGCATTGTGCTATCCGGCCACCAACTACCGCAGCAGCAGTATAGTCAAAAGCTCACCGACCGAAATCAGTTTCGTGCTGCATTATCCCGAGTGGCAGGCCGGCGGCGTCACCGTCAGCCTCGACAAGAAGGTTACCGTCTATGCGGACAGCTATTTCTGCAAGGTCGAGGATAGCTACGACTTCGATGCGGACTCCCTCACCATCGCGGCAGGCATCTTCCGCCACAATGAAGCCGAAACCATAGAAGCGGAGGCCTACGGAGCGGATTATTACGCAATCTGGGAGAAGGCTTCCGACCAGAGCGTGGAGCCCGAGGACGGCATGCTGGGCGTGGCAGTGGTCATGCCTGAGGCCGACTGCGTCACTATGGTGGATGGCGGCCGCCACGGCGTCTGCATTAAGAAGATAGCCAAGGGCGAGACCCTCGAATACTGGTTCGGATCCTGCTGGAGCAAAGGCGACATTGCCGGCGCATCGGTATGGTTCGAACTTGCAGCGGGCATCTGATAGACCACGACATCAATAAACTGACAACTAGTAAATTACGATAATTGAATATGAGTTTCATCGACAATGATTTCATGCTCCAGAGCAAAACTGCCCGGAAGCTTTATCACGAGCATGCCGAGGGCATGCCTATAATCGACTATCACTGCCACCTGGTGCCGCAGCAGATTGCCGAGAACATCCAGTTCCGCGACATAACCCAGCTCTGGCTGGTGGACGGTCACTACGGCGACCATTATAAATGGCGCGCGATGCGCGGAAACGGCGTGAGCGAGGAGTATCTCACCGGTGGCACCAAGAGCTCCTGGGAGACCTTCGAAAAGTGGGCTGAGACCGTTCCCTACCTTATGAGGAACCCCCTCTATCACTGGACCCATCTCGAACTCAGCCGCGTGTTCGGCATCGACAAGGTGCTGAGCCCCAAGACCGCCCGCGAGATCTACGAAGAGTGCAACGCCAAACTGGCCACCGAGGAATTCCGCGGTCAGGCCCTCATACGCAAGTTCAACGTCAAGGTGGTCTGCACCACCGACGACCCTGCCGACGACCTTCGTTGGCACAAGATGATTGCCGCGCATCCCTTCGGCACCAAGGTTCTTCCTGCATGGCGGCCGGACAAGGCCATGGCCATCGAGGATCCCAAGTCCTACAAGGAGTACCTGAAGAAACTCGGCGAGGCTGCTGATAAGGAGATAGATTCCTACGCCGACCTTATCGAGGCCCTGCAGAAGAGGCACGATTACTTCGCCGCCAACGGCTGCAAACTCTCCGACCACGGCCTGGAAACCTTCTACGCCGCAGACTATAAGCAGATCGAGATAGAGGCCATCTTCAAGATGGTACTGCTCGGCAAACGCCCCTCGGAAAACGAACTGAACAAGTTCCGCAGCGCCTTCCTGCACGATATGGCAGTGATGGATGCCGAGTCCGGATGGGCCCAGCAGTTCCACGTGGGCGCAATCCGCAACAACAACTCCAAGATGTTCAACCTGGTAGGCCCCGACACCGGATTCGATGCCATCCACGACCTGCCCACCGCAGCCGCCGGCCATAAGTTCTTCGACCGTCTGGCATCGGAAGACAAGCTCGCCAAGACCATACTCTACTGCCTCAATCCCAAGGATAACGAGGTGATGACGGTGATGGCTTATACCTTCAACGACGGTACCTTCCCCGGAAAGATGCAGTTCGGCTCCGGCTGGTGGTTCCTCGATCAGGAAGATGGCATGCGCAAGCAGCTGAACGCACTCAGCGCACTCGGGCTCCTGAGCCGTTTCGTGGGCATGCTCACCGACAGCCGCTCATTCGTGAGCTATCCCCGCCACGAGTACTTCCGCCGAATCCTTTGCGACGTGCTCGGCAAGGATATCGAAGAAGGCCGCCTGCCCGCCTCCGAGATGGAATTCATAGGCCAGATGGTAGAGGATATCTGCTACAACAACGCTGACCATTACTTCGGCTTCTAATTAGTTAGTATATAATGACAAATAAATCAGACATCGGGCTTATCGGCCTGGCAGTCATGGGCGAGAATCTCGTCCTGAACATGGAAAGCAAAGGCTTCCGAGTTAGTGTATTCAATCGTACCGTCGAGAAGGTAGATAAATTCATCAATGGCCGCGGAGCCGGCAAGAACTTCTATGGAGCACACTCCCTGGAGGATCTGGTCGCCTCGCTGGCATCCCCCCGCAAAGTATTCCTGATGGTCAAGGCCGGTCAGGCGGTGGACGACTTCATCGAGAAACTCATCCCTCTGCTCGAACCGGGCGATATAATCATCGACGGTGGTAACACCCACTTCCCCGATACCGCACGCAGGACTGCGTACGTCGAGAGCAAAGGACTACTCTACATAGGCACCGGCGTTTCCGGCGGCGAAGAAGGCGCCCTGAAGGGCCCTTCGATGATGCCCGGCGGATCCCCCGCAGCCTGGCCTTATGTCAAACCCATCTTCCAGGGCATCTGCGCAAAGGTTGCAGATGGTTCTCCCTGCTGCGACTGGGTTGGCGAAGGCGGCGCAGGCCACTTCGTGAAGATGGTACACAACGGCATCGAATACGGTGACATCCAGCTTATCTGCGAGTGCTACCAGATCATGAAGGAGTACCTCGGAATGAGCAACGAGGAGATGCACGAGACCTTCGCCGAGTGGAACAAAGGCGATCTGGACAGCTATCTAATCGAAATCACCCGCGACATACTCGCGAAGAAGGATGATGACGGCAGGTATGTGGTAGATTACATCCTCGACACCGCCGGGCAGAAGGGTACCGGCAAGTGGACCGCAATATCCGCCCTCGACCAAGGCGTCCCCCTCACCCTCATAGGCGAGTCGGTGTTCGCCCGCTGCCTCTCCGCACAGAAGGAAGAGCGCGTGGCAGCATCCAAGATCCTGGAAGGCCCCAAGGCCGCCCGCTATACCGGGGATCGTGCCGCCTTCCTCGAAGATCTGCGCAAAGCCCTCTTCTCCGCAAAGGTGGTCTCCTACGCCCAGGGTTATGCCCTGATGCGCGCAGCCGCCAAGGAGTACGGATGGAACCTGAACTACGGTGGAATCGCCCTCATGTGGAGGGGCGGATGCATCATCCGCAGCGTATTCCTCGGCAAGATCAAGGAAGCCTTCGACAAGAACCCCGCCATTGCCAACCTGCTGCTGGACAGCTACTTCCAGGGCAAGCTCGCGGAGGCCCAGAAGGGCTGGCGCAACGTCATAGCCAGCGCCGTGGTGAACGGCATTCCCGTTCCCTGCCTCTCCGCAGCCCTCGAATACTACGATGGCTATCGTGCCGAGCGCCTGCCCGCCAACATGCTCCAGGCACAGCGCGACTACTTCGGCGCACACACCTACGAGCGCACAGACAAACCCCGCGGGGAGTTCTTCCATACCAACTGGACGGGAGAAGGCGGAGATACCATTTCGACTACTTATAACGCTTGACAACAATGAAAATAGGAAAATATTCTTTCGGTGTGGGCGACCGTTTCGCTCACGAAGGTATCAATCAGCTGAAGGCCCTGATCGAGGCTGAGGAACGTTTCGGCGTGCACTTCGTGCCGGTATGGAACAAATCCAACCGTGAGCACCAGATCGTTGGTACCGAACCCATAGAGACCCGCCGGGAGGCCGACGCAGCCGTGAAGGCGCTGAACTACAAGGGACAGTACTTCGTGGATGCCGACCACATCAACCTTAACAATGTAGACCGCTTCATCGACGCATCCGATTTCTTCACCATCGACGTGGCGGATTACATCGGAAAGAGCGGCAGCGTGGAAGAACGCTTCCTCCCCGCAATCAAAGAGGCCGGCAAGATCTACCGTTACATCGCCTCCAAGAAAGGGGCCGACAACTTCGTCACCGAGGTTTCCATGGACGAGGTCGACCAGGCCCAGACTCCCGAGGAACTCCGCTACATCCTCCGCGAGATAGCGAAGGAGGGGATTCCCGTGCAGACCATTGCCCCCAAGTTCACCGGCCGTTTCAACAAGGGCGTGGACTACCGTGGGGACCTTGCCCTCTTCGAAAAGGAATTCGAGCAGGATCTGATGGTCATCGATGAGGCAGTACGCGAGTACGGCCTTCCGGACAACCTCAAACTCTCCATCCACTCCGGCTCCGATAAGTTCAGCATCTATCCCATCATGGGCCGCCTCATCCGCAAGCACGACAAGGGCATACACATCAAGACCGCCGGCACAACCTGGCTGGAAGAGAACATAGGCCTCGCCGTTGCGGATCCTGCAGCCCTCGAACTCGCGAAGAAGATATATGTGAACGCCCTCGGGCGCATGGAAGAACTCACCGTTCCCTATGCTACCGTCATCGACGTGGACGTAACCAAGCTGCCCACTCCCGAGGAAGTTGCCAAGTGGGATGCCGAGACCTATGCCCGCACCATGCGCCATAACCAGGCAGATCCCCTTTACAATCCTTCGTTCCGCCAGCTCATACACGTCAGCTACAAGATTGCCGCGGAACTCGCCGACGAGTTCCTCCCCGCCCTCGAAAAGCACACCGACGTGATAGGCGAGCAGATAACCGCAAACCTTTGCGACCGTCACATCAGCAGACTATTTAGCAAATAATACAATGAAATGTACTTTCGACGACCTTAAAGGTCGCAATTGTGTCATCACCGGCGGGTTCGGCGTGTTGGGCATGGCCCTGACACGCGGCCTTGCCGAGGCAGGCGTGAATCTCGCGGTAATCAGCCGCAGCAAGGACAACCCTGCCAAAGGCGAAGAAATCGCCAAGGAATTCGGCGTGAAGTGCATAGGCATCAGCGCAAGTACCCTCGACAAGGCAGCCCTGGAGGCCGCCCGCGATCTGGTTCACGAGAAACTTGGCAAGATAGATATCCTCATCAACTGCGCAGGAGGCAACTCTCCCAAGGCGACTTGCGCCGTGGAGCAGATGGATGCGGATACCGACCTGTCCCAGAGTTTCTACGGGCTCGACATGGAAGGTTTCCAGTTCGTCTATGACCTGAATTTCAAGGGTACCCTGCTCGCCACGATGGTGTTCACCACCGACATGATCGAGGCCAAGAAGGGTGTGGTGCTGAACATCTCTTCGATGAATGCTTTCCGCCCCCTTACCAAGATTCCTGCATATTCCGCAGCAAAGGGCTCGATCAACAACTTCACCCAGTGGTATGCAGTGCACGTGGCTCAGCTGGGCATACGCTGCAACGCCATCGCTCCCGGATTCTTCCTCACCGACCAGAACCGCTTCCTGCTCACCGACGAAGCTACGGGCGCGCTCAAACCCAGGGGAAAGAAGATCATAGCGAACACTCCTACCCACAAGTTCGGAGAGCCCGAAGACCTGGTGGGTACGATGCTTTACCTGTTGAGTGATATTTCCTCCTTCGTGACGGGCGTAGTAATCCCTGTAGATGGTGGATACAGTGCTTTCGGAGGAGTCTAGTAATATTCCACGTTGAAACGCGTGAGGATATCCATCGGCATGAAATTGTCCCTGTTCGCAGGGGTCCTGCCGAAGATGAGGAAATCGGTGATGGCGCTGATGGCGCTGTAGAACTGATCCCCGGTCCTCTGGGCAATCAAAGCAGATACAAGGCCGCTCCTGAGGGCGGCTTTGTTTGCGTCCAGATTGTCGAACCCCACGACGTGGTAGTTCCTGTCGCGGTGCTTCTCCAGGAAGGAGGCCACAAGGTGGATACGCGAATTGAACATCGCGATGAGATCTACCTGCGGATTGGCCGAGAAGAACTCTTCCAGGATGTTGTCGATATTTTCCGGCTGGGTAGGATTGATGAATACGTTGTGTATCCTACATTCCGGGAAGTGCTCGGAAATGTAGTCGATGAACCCTTCCCTTCGGTTCATGGTAGGGTCGGACTGGCCATGCTTGTCGCGCTGGATTCGCACTATCGCAACTTCCTTGGCGGGCTTGTTGTCGGTGAGGATCGAAGCGCAGAGATAACCGCTCTGGTAGATGGGCATGCCGTAATATGCCAGGTAGTCGTTGCTCTCCAGCTTGGTATCTACATACACATGGGGGATATTGTTCTGTCGGAGCTTGTCCACGAAAAGTAGCGTCTCGTTCTTGAACATCGGCGGCAGCACTACGCCGGCCGGTTTCATGGCAAGGACCTTCTCGCAGGCCTCCCGGAAGGAGGCTATGTCGTACTCGTCGTAAACCACCTTCTGCACGTCGATCCCGAGCTTGAGCGCAAATTCCCTCCCACGGTTGATGCCGGACTCGGCCAGCTCCCAGAATTCGCCTTTCTTGAGGGCGGGGAGCAGGATCACTATTACACGCACGGTGCGCTGAGCCAGCAGGGAAGCGTAGATGTTGGGCTCGTATCCCAAGGCCTTGATTACCTTCATTACCTTGGCATAGCTCTTCTTGGACACTCCCGGGCGGTTGTGCAGCACACGGTCGACGGTCCCGCAGGATAAACCTGTCTGCAGGGCAATGTCCTTGATCGTGATTTTCGATGTTTTTTCCATGGGGGTGGTATTTCGTCCAAAGATAGTTATTTTTCTCCGTTAGCGCACACGATTTCCAAATAAATGCTAAATTTGTATGTTTAACACATGCAGCTATGCCCAAAATTATATGCTTCGGAGAGATAATGCTAAGGCTCGCCACACCCGGCTATCTCCGTTTTTCCCAGACAGATAACCTGAACGCCACTTTCGGTGGCGGCGAGGCGAATGTGGCCGTGTCGCTTGCAAACTATGGATGCGAGGCGGAATTCGTGACCCGCTTCCCCGAAAACGACATTGCAAAGGCCTGCATCGCCGACCTTCACAAGCATGGCGTTGGCACCAGACACTGCATTTTCGGCGGAGAGCGCCTGGGAATCTACTTCCTGGAAACCGGCGCCGTCGCCCGCCCCAGCAAGGTGATTTACGACCGCGCGCACTCTGCGATTTCCGAAATCCAGCCAGGCATGATCGACTGGGGCAAGGTGCTCGAAGGAGCCGACTGGTTCCATTGGACCGGCATCACTCCTGCCATCAGCCAGGGCGCAGCGGATGTCTGCCTCGAAGCAGTCAAGGCGGCCAACCGCCTGGGCGTTACCGTCTCCTGCGACCTGAACTACCGCAAGAATCTTTGGAAATACGGAAAGAAGGCTTCCGAAATAATGCCTGAGCTGGTGGCCTGTTCGGATATAATCCTCGGCAACGAGGAAGATGCCGACAAGGTGTTCGGCATAAAGCCCGAAGGCTTCGACGTTACCGCTACCGGCGGCCAGGTGGACCAGAAGCGCTTCCAGAGCGTCGGGGAGCAGCTTATGGCAAAGTTCCCCCGCGCCAAGAAGGTTATCATCACCCTTCGCGGCAGCATCAACGCCAACCATAACACCTGGGGCGGCGTGCTTTGGGACGGAAAGACCCTTTACCAGTCTCCCCGCTACGACATCACCCACATAGTGGACCGCGTCGGCGGCGGCGACTCGTTCATGGGTGGCCTGATCTACGGCCTGCTGAATTTCGATGACCAGAAAGCGCTCGACTTCGCGGTTGCGGCTTCCTGCCTCAAGCATACGATCTACGGCGACTATAATCTCGTCACCGTGGCGGAAGTAGAAAACCTTATGAAGGGCGACGGCTCCGGCCGCGTGTCAAGATAGTAATTTCGGCACCGGCCAAAGCAGAAAAAACGATTATGGCAAAATACGATAAAATAC
>JAFZJI010000077.1 GCA_017552105.1 Bacteroidales bacterium
CAACCAGGTCCGTATCAAGCACAATGTCAGCAACTGGGGGAGCTGCTCGGTCAAGGGAAACATCAACCTTAACCTTAACCTGATGCGCCTTCCCGAAGAATTACGCGACTATGTTATGCTCCACGAACTGTGCCACCTGAAGCACCTGAACCACGGCCCGGAGTTCCACGCCCTTCTGGAGAGCGTATGCCCGGAGCATCGCCGCCTCCAGCGCCAGCTTAAGGATTACAAACTGATCTGATTCTCTATCAGGCGTATGCTTACCGAGCGCAGCTGCTGCCATCCGGAAGCATCGGTCACCCTTATCATGAAATGATACTCTCCAAGGTCCACGTCCTCGGGGATGGGGATGCGCAAGCTGGCCTCGTGGCGTTTCTCGCCTGCCGGGATGTCGTAATCCTGATTGAATATCCAGGGATTGACGGGAGATTTAACCGGATCCTGCTTGCATTCTCCTGCCTCGGTGCCGTGGGTATGGTGGTCGAAATTGTTATGGATTTCGATATTGAAGGAGCCCAGCTCCATATTGTCGGAAAACACGCAGTCGAAGGGGATGAAGGTCCCTCTTTGGAACTGCTGGCAATTGGTGGGGGAGATGTAGCCGTCCGCGGGAAGGATTTCCGGGAGGGTCATATCCTTTTCGTCGGAAGAACTGCTGCACGCACAGAGTGCGCACAGCAGCATAATAGAAACAAACTTATTCATCGTGATGCTCATGTTCGTCGAATTCCACGACTTCGATATGGGTTTCGGCAAGAGTGGTCTGACCCTTCTTGTCGGTAACGGTGAAATGTAGGTGATACTCTCCCAGAGGGGCTTCGGCGGGGATGTCGATATGCTCGTGGAACTCCACGTTCTTGACTCCGATGTACTTGCCCTCGGTGTAGGATTTCTCGATCTCGTAGCTGCCATCTTCCTTATGGATTTCCACGTCGATACGCTTGATCAGGCCCTCGGCCAGAATTTCGGCCTCGAGGTGCATGTCGTCGCCGCGCATGGCGTGCTTGCTGTTGTCGTGTCCGACTTCGGTGAAGGTGATGACGGGTTTAGCCACGGAATCGTCCTTTTTGCAGGAAACGGACATTAGAGCGATGGCGATTGCAGCGGAGAATAAGAGGATGATATTATTTTTCATGATTGTCTTTGTTTTAAAATTCGAGTCCCAGCATAATTGAAGCGTTCAACCCAGGCTCAGGGACTCCTATCAGCCTGTAATAACTTGTATGGTCGTAATATCGCCGGTTCAGGAGGTTCTCCACCTGGATGCCGGTCTTGAGAAGTACGGTGCCGACAGTAAAACTCTTGCCGGCAGAGATATTAAGGGTATACCAGCCCTCCGTGGGCTTTTCGGGAGGAACAATCTCGTCCTGCCGTCCTGCGGCTCTGACGTCGAATAGCACGAAACCATCCCCCTGGAAGGTATACCGCACATCGAAACCGGCCCTCCACGGGGGGCAGAAGGGGAGGGTGTATCCTTTCTTGGCACCGGACATCTGCCGTGCGTAAAGATATTCTCCCTTGGCCTCCAGCTCCAGAAAGCTCAGCAGCTTCCAGGATATCTGCGCTTCGAATCCGCTCCGGAACACTTCGGCCTGGGTGTAAGAATACATCTGCAGACCTTCGTAATAGTCGGAACCGGGGTTGAGGTAGATGTAGTTGGGGAACCAGTTCAGGTACGGATCCAGGCGGAAAGACAGCTTCCGGCCTATCCAGTTTATGCTGGCATCGGCCTGATAGGACTCTTCCGGCCTCAGGTCCGGGGCCCCTTTTTCGTATCGGAAAATATGATAGTTCACTCCGTCCGCTCCAAGTTCTTTGGGGATCGGAACGCGGAAACTCTTGCCCACGTTGGCTTTCAGCACCCATCCGGCCGGGCTCCAAGCGGCCCCCGCGGACCAGGTGAAGCTGTCGAAGTGCCGGGCGATGTCGCCGGAGCGCTGTTTATACACCGGAGTTCCGCCCTCGTCGGGAGTGGTGAACCAATCCGTATAGGAGTGGATGTTGGTGAAGACGTGGTCGTAGCGCACGCCGGCATTGAAGTTCAGCTCGTCCGAAACCGTATGCTTGTCGGTCACGGACACTCCGCCCGAAAGTGTTTCGAAGTCGGGGATGATGAATCCCCATCCGCCCCGCCGGTTATGCTGGAATTCGCCGTCCAGTCCTGCCTGGAGCAGGTTTTTCGGCGAAAGGGCTATCTTCGCGCCCAGTTTCCCCGTGAGGGTGTGCTTGCGGAAGTCCCTTTCCAGATTATCCGGAGGAATTGGCATATACCCGTGCGAAACGCTCTCCGAACGCTCCTGCCTGTGGTTCATCTGCCAGGCCAGGTCGCCGTCCATGGTGAAACCGTTCCCGTGTAAGTGGGAATGGTTGTGCACCGTGAGATGGTTCACGCTCTGATAGGGGAGGTCTATGTCGCGCCGGGAGGCGTCGTAGTCGATCTGGGACAGGCGTACCTCCAGTCCGTGGGCATTGGCGAAGAAGCCGCTCCGGGCCCAGGTGTCCGACACTTTGAAATCGTTGCGGAAGCCAGGA
>JAFZJI010000078.1 GCA_017552105.1 Bacteroidales bacterium
GGCCAGGCGTATGTACCAGCGCTATCCCGGAGTATTCCGTAACGGAGAAGTGCACGCACTGTCGTCGGTAGTCCCCCGCTGCCTCGTAAGCATGGCCGCATTCACATCTTCGCTGCAGTCCTGCAAGACCGACCTCGTCATCACCTGGGATGCCGGCGAGAAATACCAGAAATTCATCACCCGCAGCTGTCCCACCGCAGTCAAGGAGAAGGCCGGTGCCATAGTCCACGGACCCATGACGGCCGTAAAATACGATACGATGTACGTATATTCCCGCATCTTCACCAATCCTGAGCGGGGCAAGGCCATCTTCAAGAAACCCGGCAGGCTGGCTTCGTACATCTACAATCTTGCACGAATCACCGAGGCCTTCGACATCGACGAGAACCTCTTCCGCTTCCTGCCTTGGGAGGCTGTGCTTTCGAACTTCAACCGCGGCGCCTTCAGCGCCTATCTGCAGCAGTGCAACTCCGTGCCTTTCGGCGACGAGCGCATGCCCCGCGCCTCCAAGCTTGCCGACGAAATGGTGCGCAAAGCCGATGCAGCCATTGCCGGTGCCCCCGTTGCCGCCGACCTAATCTTCGGTCACGACTGGCCCTTCCTCGGCATCTGCTCATACTTCGGACTCGAAGGCTACGGCTATCCCCGCCTCACGCCCGAGCAGGCCTATGGCAACTGGAACGGTGCAAAACTCTGCCCCTATGCCGCCAATCTCCAGATCATATTCTACAGGAACCGCAAGGGCCTGGTGCTCGTGAAGTTCCTCGCCAACGAGCAGGAAACCCTCATCCCCGAACTCAACGCATACTCCGGCCCCTACTACAAATGGGTGGACGTAAAGAACTATATCGCAAAAAGGAAAACCACTAATACCATGACAAAGAAAGAAAAAACCACAAAGCCCAAAGGCTTCGTACTTGAACACCCCGCGATCGACGTAGCGGATCCCGTCGCGACCGCCAAATGGTGGTGCGAGAACCTCGGATTCACCAAGACCTACGAACGCGACGACGAAACCCACACCACCTTCATCGTCGATGCAAGCGGCCGCGTGGCCATAGAGCTCTACCGCGCCAAGACCCAGCCCCAGGCTCCGGACTACGCCAACATGGACCCTCTGACCCTGCATTTCGGCTTTACCTCCACCGATGTGGATGCCGACATCGAGCGCCTCGTCAAGGCCGGTGCGACCCTGGTGACGCACGACAAAAACCCCGGATTCGACGGAGCGATGATGCGCGACCCTTCCGGAATTCCTATCCAATTTGTAAAACGCGAAAAGAGCATCCTGCTCAAGTAAAACGATGAAAAAAATCATCCTTTCCTGCCTGGCAATCATCTGCACAGGCATATGCCTTTCGGCTCAAATCGTGGTTTCCCCCGGCGAAACGGTGGGCCCCATCAAGCGGATGAACGCCGTCAACAACGGCCCCCGCATCAACAATAAAGAGCAGGTTTACACCGGCACTACCGGCTATTTCAAGGCTGCCAACGTGGGATATTCCCGCAACCACGACGCTGCCGGATACGGTGCCTACGGCGAGCACGTGGTGGACATCTCCATAATCTTCCCGGACTTCTCCAAGAACCCCGACAAGGCCGAGTCCTACGACTTCACCCTTACCGACAGGTACGTCAAGAGCATACAGGACGCCGGCGTGGAGGTGTTCTACCGCCTGGGCCAGAGCATCGAGAACCAGCCCCTCAAGAAATACAACATCTACCCTCCCAAGGACTACAAGAAATGGGCGAAGATATGCGAACACATCATCCGCCACTATAACGAGGGATGGGCCGACGGATTCCACTACAACATCAAGTACTGGGAGATCTGGAACGAACCCAACCTCGAGTGGGACGGCGACAAATGGAAGACCGATCCCCGCTGCTGGGCAGGCTCCCCCGAGCAGTTCTACGACTTCTTCGAGGTGGCTGTAAAGCACCTCAAGGGATGCTTCCCGAATCTGCTGATCGGCGGCCCGGCTATGTCCGGCACCGACCCCGGCGTGCGTACCGTGCCCGTCTGGTACGAAAGGCTCCTCTCCGAGATGCAGCGCAGGAACGTCCCTCTCGACTTCTTCGCCTGGCACATCTACGAGTGCGACCCTACCATCTATGTGGATTATTCCTATCAGGTCCGGGCGCTTCTCGATAAGTACGGCTACAGCAAGGCCGAATCCTTCCTGAACGAATGGAACTACATCAAGAGCTGGACCGACGACTATCCTTACTCGTCGCGCACTATGTCCAGCCCCAAGGCCGGCGCCTTCGTCTGCGCCGCTATGCAGCTGGGCCAGGACTGCCCTACCGATATGATGATGTATTATGTCTGGACTCCGGGCACCGCTTTCAACGGGCTCTTCGATACCATGAGCAACACTCCTATCTGGCCCTACTGGGCACTGTATGCCTGGGGCAAACTCAAGACCCTGGGCACCCAGGTAAAGGCCTCCTGCGATATCCCCGACGTGTATGTGACCGCTGCCCGCAATGCTTCCGGCCGCCTCGGAATCCTTGTCAGCCGCTACTGCCAGGACGACAACATCACTGCGACTAAAGACATCACAGTAAGCCTTGCCGCCGGCAAGTTCGACGACAACGTCCGCTGCCACATCACCGACCAGTTCAACATGTACACCGAGTACCCGGTCGCCCTTCAGCCCGACGGCACCCTGAACCTCGCGATGGAGCCTCACTCCTTCGTATTCATTGAATTTTAGTTATATACATATGAGAAAATACCTTATAGTTTCTGCAGCAGCGATGCTGTTTTCCGCGGCCCTGAGCGCCCAACCCTACATCATCAACCAGGACGACAAAGACCGCGCGGCAAGCATCGTCAGCCAGATGACCCTCGACGAGAAGATTGAATTCATCTCCGGAAAAGACGATGGATTCCACACCTATGGCATAGAAAGGCTGGGCATCCCCGTAGTGAGGATGGCCGACGGGCCCCAGGGCGTGCGCAACAAGACCAACAGCACCTACTATCCCTGCGGAATAGGCCTTGCAGCCAGCTTCAACCGCGATGCTGCCAAGGGTGTGGGCGACGGGATAGGTTTCGATGCCACCGCCCGCGGAGTGCGCATAATGCTCTGCCCCGGCGTCAACATCTACCGCTCCCCCCTCTGCGGACGCAACTTCGAGTACTATGGCGAGGATCCCTTCCTCAGCTCGGAGATTGCCGTCAGCTACATCGAAGGAATCCAGGACCACCGCGTGATCGCCACCGTCAAGCACCTCGTCGGCAACAATCAGGAATACAGCCGCCACCGCGTGGGCTCCGTCATCGACGAACGCAGCCTTAACGAAATCTACTTCCCTGCCTTCCGCAAGGCCGTGGAGCGCGCCAAGGTTGCAGCAGTGATGACCAGCTACAACGCCATCAACGGCCAGCACGCAGCCGAGAGCTCCTGGCTCATCAAGGAGAACCTCCGCAAGTGGGGATTCGACGGCATTGTGATGTCCGACTGGAAATCCACCTACACCACCCTCGGAGTGCTCACCAGCGGCCTCGACCTCGAGATGCCTGCGAACTTCACCACCAAGCCCGAGATGGTGAAGCCCCTCATCGAGAACGGCGTCCTCCCCGAATCCTGCCTCGACGAGATGTGCTGCCACATACTCCAGACCTTCATCGCCTTCGGCCTCCTGGACAAGCCTGCGAAGGATGAATCCATCCCCGAAGACTACGAATACTCCCGCCAGATGGCCTACAATGCCGCCATCGAGGCTCCCGTGCTGCTTACCAACAACGGCCTCCTGCCCGTGCGTAAGGGCCGCATCGTGGTCCTCGGCCCCAACGCCAACACCGTTGCCTTCGGCGGAGGTTCCGGCAGGATGGATCCCATCCCCGGACGCAACATCACCCCCTACGCCGGCCTCAAGGCCCTTGGCAAGAAGTTCGACGTGCAGCTCATAGAGGGCAGCGACTTCTCCGCCGACGAGCAGAAAGCCATCTCCAAAGCTGACGCCGTCGTGGTCGTCGTAGGTTTCAACAGCGATACCGAGCGCGAGAACCACGACCGTACCTACGCCCTACCCGAAGGCCAGAACGAGCTCATCGCAGCCGCCGCGGGCCTTAACAAAAATACCGTAGTGGTCGTCAACTCCGGCGGCGAGATAGACATCAATCCCTTCAAGGACGACGTGGCAGCCATCATTATGGCCTGGTACGGCGGCCAGGAAGGCGGCAAAGCCCTCGCAGACATCATCTCCGGCAAAGTCTCCCCTTCCGGCAAACTGCCCTTCACCTTCTGGGGTACGGAAGAGAAGAACCCCGCCGCGCAGTACTATCACTCCACTTCCCCTTCAGTGCTTGAGGTCAGCCCCAGCCGCGACCCCATGCCTCACTCGACCTACACCGAGGGTCTGTTCGTGGGATACCGTGGCGTAGAGAGGTTCGGCGTGCAGCCTATGTTCCCCTTCGGCTACGGCCTCAGCTACTCCGCTTTCGAGTACTCCGGCGGTTCGGTCGTTGCTACGGAAGATGGTTGCGAGGTAGTGTTCACGGTGAAGAATGTCGGCAAGGCAGATGCTTCCGAGGCCGTGCAGGTGTACGTCGCCCCGGTGAAGCCTTCGGTGCTGCGCCCCGCCTTCGAGCTCAAGGGCTTCGACAAGAAGTTCATCGCCAAAGGCAAGAGCGCCGAGTTCCGCATCTCCATCCCCCGCAGCGAGTTCTCCTACTACGACGTAGCCTCGCACAGCTGGAAGGTCGACACCGGCGCCTACAAGATCCTCATCGGCGCCTCCTCCAACGACATCAAGCTCAGCATGGGCTTTACGGTGAGGTAAGAGCCTGCCGTACGAAACAGAAAAGGTCCATCATAAGTGATGGGCCTTTTTTTAGTATAGGCGCAGCGGTGGATACAACCCGCAGTTTACGGCCTTCGTCCTTCGGACCGGCCTTCGCCGTTCGCGCTGGGGCGCTCATTCCCTTATTCGGCGGGCACCTAAGTCATTGATTCATAGCACTATCCTGAAAACAAATCGGCGAATTCGACCGATTTGTTTTCAGGATATCGTTGATACACAGCCACTTGACTGCCCGGCCCCAAATCCCTTA
>JAFZJI010000079.1 GCA_017552105.1 Bacteroidales bacterium
ATGCCAACGTACCCACGACCCTGCTTTCGATGGTAGATGCCGGGATAGGCGGCAAGACGGGTGTCAACCTGGACGGTTTCAAGAACCTGCTGGGGGTGATACGCCAACCGGAATTCACCGCCATCTTCCCCGAGGTGCTGCAGACTCTCCCGGACAAGGAGCTGCGCAGCGGCTTGGCAGAGATGCTGAAGACTTTCATAATCAAGAATCCGTCCCACGCCTATGAGCGCACGGTGGCGCTGTTTGCGGAGGGCCTGCCGGCCGGAACGGCAACGGCAGATCTCAGCGAGCTGATACAGCTTGCGGCCGGCATCAAGGAAGATATTGTGGAGAAGGATGAGTTCGAGAGCGGGGTCCGCCGCAAGCTCAACCTCGGGCATACCTGGGGGCATGCCATAGAGTGGCGTTTCCCCGGCGCTTTTTCCCACGGCGAGGCAGTGGCAATAGGCATGGTGCAGGCAGCCCGCTACGCCGAAAAGGCCGGAGTGGCCGAAAAGGGGCTTGCAGAACGCATCGAAAAGGACCTCAAGGCCTGCGGCCTGCCCACGGCGCTTCCCTGCCCCGTAAAGGAACTTATGCCCGCCATAGCGAACGACAAGAAAGCGCAAAACGGGCAGATCCGTCTGGTCCTGCCCGCTAGAATAGGAAAAGTTGTCGTAAAGAAAGTGGATCCTTCTACTCTGTGACCGTGCAGCTTGCGGATACGATGTTGCTGACCGCATCCCAGGAATCCCTCGCCTCCAGGAACACTTCATAATCGCCCGGAGCCACATCTACATTCAGTTTCCAGTCCTTCTTCATCTGCGAAGGCTGGGGTGCCCGGTAGAAATCCGCCAGCACCTTCCTCACCGACACGGTATATCCGTCCTTCTTGATTGTGAGGCGGTAGTTGTGCACGAACTCGTCGTCGGTGCCTGCCGGCCAGCTCACGGTCATCTTTCCCTTTCCTCCCTTGGCTGCGACCGAACTCAGCACAGGGGGCTGGTTCGCGGCCGCAAGGGCCTTATGGTTATATTTGCGGAGATGCTTGCCGTCCTTGGAAGGACGCCTCAACACCCAGGGTTCGCCGATGGTGGTCTTGTTGTAGAAATCCATGCGCACCACCCGCATATTCCCCCTCTTGTCGAACTGTAGCAGCAGCCCCTGGGAGAATTCGTCCTTATCCCTCATCACAGTCTTGCCCGCCATGTTCTCGTATCCGCCGTTATCGATGGCCATATAGCGCGTGGAGGCCGTGCCCATCGCGGTGAAATCCCCCTGCCAAATGCTCCTCGGGTCGTTCAGAGGGAAGTGGAGATGCCCGCCGAACACCACCGCCTGCGGGTATTTGCTCAGCACGTCCGTCAGCACCCTGGTGCTCCAGTAGCCCGTATGATTGGGGTAGGTGTCGTCCAGATAGCTCCCGTAGATGGTATGGTAGATCATGGCGTGGGTGATGACTATCACGTACTTGTCGGGCTCCTTCTCGGTAATGGCCTTGAGGTTCTCGTCCAGCCATTTGATGCTTTCTACCGGATAGACCACGGGGTCGCGGCCGTCCGGGGTTATGGAGAGGATATGGTATCCGCCTATGACATTATGACGGCATTCGAAGCGCTCCGCCATCTTGGGGTCGCCGACTTCTTTGAGATAGTAGTCGGGGCCTAGGCGCTTGGGGAACTGCTTGGCTTCTTTGTATGTGTTGACCGTCCATTCCTTCCAGATATCGTGGTTGCCGACTGTGTAGGCCAGAGGCACGTCCACAGGGCTGAAGACTTCTTCGTACAGGCGTTTCCAGTCGTTGATCTGGGTGTATTTGCTTTCATCCCAGGCGGGGCTGTCCACCAGGTCGCCTACCACCACGACTCCGCCCAGGCCTCCGAAGCGTGCGGCATAGTCGCGAGACTGCATAAGGGCGTTCCGGAACTTCTGGGCCGGAACGGTCTGATAACCATTGACATGGGTGTCGCTTATCGTGGCCAGGTTAAGTACTACCCTCCTGGGGTTGAAGTCGCGGCCGAAAGCGATAGTGCCGACCAGGAGGGCCGACACTACGAATAGTTTTTTAAGCATTGCTGAATAACGATTTCACTAGGGCCGGTACATCGGCCACCTTAACTGTTTTTATTCCTTTGGGCAGTTCCCCGGTCAGAGGAGTGAAACTGCTCACATATATGCGTTTGAATCCGAGCCGGGCGGCTTCCGCGATACGGCGGTCGGTTTGGGCGACGGGGCGGATTTCTCCGCTGAGGCCTACCTCGCCTGCGAAGCAGGAATCCCCCGGAAGGGAATAGTCGAAATTGGAAGACAGCACGGCCGCTATCACCGCCAGGTCGGCGGCGGGGTCGCTCACCTTCAGGCCGCCTGCCATGTTCAGGAAGACGTCTTTTGCGCTGAGATGGAATCCGGCGCGCTTCTCCAGCACCGCCAGCAGCATGTTCAGACGGCGGGTGTCGAAGCCTGTGGCAGAGCGCTGGGCGGTGCCATAGACAGCGCTGCTGACCAGGGCCTGCACTTCGAACAGCAGGGGACGGGTGCCGTCGAGGGTGGCGCAGATGGCCGCTCCGCTGAGGCCCGCCTCGTGCATGGGGATGAGCATCTCCGAGGGATTGGCGACCTCCCTGAGGCCGTTGCCGGTCATCTCGAAGACCGCTATCTCGGAGGTGGATCCGAACCTGTTCTTAATGCTGCGGAGGATGCGGTATGCTCCCCGGTTCTCCCCTTCGAACTGGAGGACTACATCTACGATGTGCTCCAGGATCTTGGGTCCGGCGATATATCCGTCCTTGGTGATATGGCCGATGAGGAGGACAGGGACTCCGGAGGTCTTGGCGAAGCGCAGCAGCATGGCCGCGACTTCCTTGATCTGGGAGACGCTTCCCGGGGTGGATTCCACCGTGTCGGTAAACATCGTCTGCACCGAATCCACTATCATCAGTTCCGGACGGATGGCCTCTGCCTGCTCGATTACGGATTCTATCCTTGTTTCGGTGAAGATGAGAGTCTGTTCGTTGTCGGGATTCCGGTCGGATGAGAGGCGGTCTGCACGCATCTTCACCTGCCTTTCGCTCTCTTCGCCTGTGACATACAGGGTCCTGAGTCCGGAGGCAAGAGGGATCTGGAGGCTGAGGGTGGATTTGCCTATGCCGGGTTCGCCGCCTACGAGGACCAGTGAACCGGGAACTATGCCTCCTCCCAGCAGACGGTCAACTTCAGGAAGGCCAAGCGACATGCGTGGCTCCTTGCTGCGGTCGATTTCCTTGAGGCGGACAGGTTTGCGGGCATCGGAAGACTTCGCGGACAAGCCCTTGGAGCCGCTGCCGGCGGATTTCTTCTCCACCGGAGCTTCTACCATGGTGTTCCATTCGCCGCATGCGGGGCAGCGCCCCATCCACTTGGGGCTCTCGTTACCACAATTGGTGCAATACCATAACGTTTTCGCTGTTGCCATAATCATCGTCGCCCGACCTTTCCACCAGACCGGCCAAGTACAAATTTAC
>JAFZJI010000080.1 GCA_017552105.1 Bacteroidales bacterium
TCCTCGTCGAGGGAGCCGGCGCGTCCATCTTCCTCCCGGCCGGCGGCTTCCTGTATGATTTCGGTTGTCCGACCCAGGGGAATCTCCACGGCTATTATTGGACGACGAAGCTTGACTCCAATCCGATCAATGCCCGTACGTTTGAATTCTATGACGGGATCATGGGCGGCGTGGGAAATACGGATCAGTCCCTGAGCCGCCTGAACGGCGCTCTCATCCGTCCTGTCTGGAAGCCCGGGGAATAACGGTTCCAATGTGCTCTTAAGGCAAAGGTGCCGGAGCAAGTCAATACTCTGCCTTCAGCCATATACTAAGCAATCGGTTAGTGATAGAATAGGAATTGCCTTCTTTTCTAACAATTCCTTTGTCGTGTAAAACCCGCATGGCGCTTTGTACTGTGCTGGGGCTTTTCATAGCGTGCTTTTTACAAAATGCAACGGAGGTAACCTGTTCGGCATTTCCTTCTTTGGAGATGGCAATCAGAAGTTGTTTTTGTGCTTCTGGATAAGTGTTCATCTGCTCCTGAAATGTACGGGCATATGATTTTATTACGAACGTGAGAGCATTTTCCATCATCGGCAAATCTGCTTCTTCTCCAGGTTTAGTCCACGCATATAATTCGTTCATCAAGCGTTGCACGTACCATGTGTGTCCTTCAAACAATTCGTAAACTCGCTTGAAGCAGTCTTCTGCCAATCTTTTCCCTGCATCGATGAAGTGTTTTTCGGAGAAGTCCAGATAGTTTTCGTAATCAATTGCATCCAGATAAAGAGGAGAGCAACTCATATAGAATGGTTCAGATGGATTGTTGAAAAGCTTTTCCATCATACGCCGGTCGCTGCCGGCAAAAATAAACCAGGTGTGCTTACATTTCTGGACATGACTTCTCAATAGTTCCAGCACGTTTTTATCCGGATATTCGGCTATCTGCTGAAACTCATCCATAGCAACAACACAAGGAATCTCGCTACTCTCAAGATACTGGAATATTTCCTTGAGAGAGTCTGTGGGATGTACGATTTCTCCCAGTGAAAGATCAAAGACAAGCTGGCCGGTTACAGAATCTATCGAAAAAGATTTGAAGTTGCGTTGTACAAGATCCCGGTTAAAGACATGTGCAATAAGGCCGGACTTGCCCATACGTCTGGAAGCTCTTGAGAATAATATTTAAAACTCAATTATTCAAAATTAAATAATCGGAAACTCAATATTGTTCTTTGGCACGCCTCTCGTCAGGTTCATTTACTCCAGCTCCAGCACGCAGGCGCCGCCTGGGGCGAGGTGGACGGAGATGCTTCCGCCCTGGATACGGACCTTCTCTTTCTTGTAGTCCTGGGCGTTGCGGTGGGCGTTTACGCCATCGCGCCAGAGCGTGGCTTCGGCACCGTCAGGAATGCCGGCGGGGATTTCGATGGTGATATCCCTTTCGTTCCAGTCGGTCATCGCTGCCAGATACCATTTGCAACCGCTGCGCCTGGCCATTACCACATATTCTCCTATACGGCCGTCAAGGGCGATGGTTTCGTCCCAAACCGTGGGAATGGAGGCTATGAAGGCGGTGCATTCGGGCTCCTTCATATAGTTGCTGGGGGAGTCGCAGAGCATAGTGAAGGGTGCGTCGAAGACCACGTATTCGGCCAGCTGGCGGCAGCGTGTGCCCTGGCTCATAGGCTCGGAGTTGCAGGGGTAGTAGTTGTTCCTGGTGGCGTTGCGCATAGCTCCCTGGGTGTAATCGGCGGGCCCGGCCACCAGGCGGACATAGGGGATGGTGACGTCGTAGGTCACCTGGTCGTATCCCTTTTTGGCCCATTTCAGGTTCTCGAGGCCGGCCACACCCTCGTGGTTGAGCACGTTAGGATATGTGCGGGTAAGCCCCGAAGGCTTGAAGGCTCCGTGGAAATCCACGAACTGATGGTATTTGGCCGCGGTGCGCGCCGCCCTCTCATAGAAGGCCACCATACGCTGGTCGTCCCTGTCCATGAAATCTATCTTCCAGCCCACCACGCCCATCTTGGAGTAATGTTCGCAGATGGCATCCATATCGCGGTTGAAGGCCCAGTATCCGGCCCACAGCACCAATCCCACTCCCTTTTCCGCAGCGTATTTGCAGAGCATAGGAAGGTCGATTTCCGGGACCACCTGCATAAGGTCGGCCGCCTTATTGACCGACCACCCCTCGTCCAGGATCACATATTCTATTCCGTTCTCGGCCGCGAAATCTATGTAGTACTTGTAAGTGTCGTTGTTGACCCCGGATTCGAAATCGACGCCGGTGATGTTCCAGTCATTCCACCAGTCCCAGGCCACTTTTCCGGGGCGTACCCAGGAATAATCCCCCGTAGAAGGGGCTGACAGGCGCCATACCAGGTCATTGTCGGCCAGTCGCCTGTCTTCCTTGGCAACTACCACCACCCTCCAGGGCAGGTCCGCGCCCTTCTCGCCTTGGTAGATGTAAGGCTCGCGGGCCTTTATCACGCCCTGCAGCATATTATGCCCGCCCTGCTCGACTTCTTTGGGATAGCCGGCGTGGACGGCCTGCAGTTTTTTGTCACCATCGGCATTGCTCAGATACATTCCGGGATAGTTCCTAAGGTCGGTCTCGGTGATGCAGAGCTTGACTCCGTCTGTGCCGCTGACCGTTATGGGCAGGAAAGCGATCCTGGTCTTGTCCCATTCGGAAAGATGGATGCGCTCGTAGTGATTCTCGAACGAGTTGAAGAACGGATCTCCGTTCCGGCTGATTTTTGCGTAGGGAACCCAGGCTGTATGGTCCTCGGGGAAGACGAAGTCGGCAGTTTCGCTTACGATGTTGACGGTCTTCCTGGTTACGAACCTGTATGCGGCACCGTCGTTGAAAACTCTTACCACGAAATCGAAATCCCTGGCCTGGAGGCGGAGTTCGTTGTATTCTTCGAGGACGGACGACCTCTTGAAGAACAGGGCATCTACCGTGCGGGAGACGCTCTTGCGTACCGCCTTGCGGAATTTGGTTCCGGAGCCCATCGTGCTTCCGTCCCCGAGGTTGAGGGATGCTTCGGAGGGGGAGAGCAGGACCTTCCCGTCGAGGGAGATGCTCCAGAGAAGCTTTTCCCCGGTCTGCACGGTCACTTTCAGCCCTTGGTCGGGAGAGGTGACGGTGTATTCTTTAGCATTCAGGAAAAGGGAAAACGATAAGGCTGCAGCAAGGGTAAGAAATTTTCTCATCTCTAAATTTTTGTTTTTCCAAATATAGTGTTTATTTTTGAAACATGGTTTCAGAATCACAAAACGTTAATACATCGGCAATTAGCCCTGCCGATAGCTCCCTCTGGATTGCCACTTCGGCTAGAGGTTTGGTACGTGTCGGTAAGAATGGGAAGGCCTTCTCATATGCCGTCGGGAAGGACGGCTTGCAGAGCAACAATATTGTTTCCCTCTCCTTCGATAGCGAGGGCGTCCTCTGGGTAAAAGACGATCAGCAGAACGTGTATTCCTACACCTCGTTCTCCGGTTTCGTAAAGCAGACCGACATCCCCCAAAACATAGCTGCAGCCCTTTCAGAGCCCGTTGTTAACGAGTCTGTGGAAGTTACGCAGACGCCCGCCCCCGCCTCCTCGAAGGGGGTTCCTTCCTGGGTCCTGATCCCGCTAACAGTTTTGTTGCTTGTCTTCGTGTTCATCTGCATTTTGCAGCGTCGTCCGAAGCCGGCGAAGCCAAAGGCCAAGCCTGCCGCAGCACCTAAGCCTGCCGTCGCGCCCGCGCCTGTTGCCAAGCCCGAATCCAGGCCTGAACCCAAGCCCGTCGTCGGCGAACCCGAAGAAGGTTCCTTCTACGAAGAGGTATATAATCTTGTGATGAAGAACTTCCGCAATCCGGAGTTCGGGGTAGAAGACGTGGCTGAATCTTTCGGAATCAGCAGGGTCCATCTGAACCGCAAGCTCAAGGCCGAAAACAGTCCATCCCCATCGGATATGATAAAGACGATGAGGATGGAGTTAGCTGCCGGTATGCTTAAAGACGGCACTCACAGCATAAGCGAGATTGCCCAGGAGTGCGGTTTTTCGTCGGCGTCCTATTTCTCGAGTGCCTTCAAGGAGTACTACGGAGTGGCTCCTGCGGCATACGTAAAATAATTACTTGTAGATCTGCTTGAACGCACGGCCGCGCCAGTCTTCGGGAATCTTTGCTCCGAGGATGTCGGCGATGATGGCCGGGGTGTCGTATTGCATCATGGGCTGGGTGATCTCGTGGCCCTTCTTGATCTTCTTGCCATAGACGATGAAGGGGGTTTCAAGCTCCTGGAGAGTGAACTTGCCATGTCCCTTGCCTTTTCCGCCATGGTCCGACGACACGATGATGACCGTATCCTCGAAGATGCCGGCATCTTTCAAAGCCTGTATGACTATGCCGATGTTGGCGTCAAGATCCTTCTGCACCTGCATATACTCGGGGCTGTACCAGCCCTTGTTATGCCCGGTGTTGTCGAGTATGCCGTAATAGAGGGTGAAGAAGAAAGGCTTCTTCTCCTTGATATAAGCGACGCCGTTCCCGGTATACTCCTCCAGGGTCATGTTGGTGTTGCCGTGATATGTGTTGATGTACTTCTCGTAGCTGGCGGATTCCTTGTCGCAGACGGCGCCGACACCGTCCCAGTCATAGATGATGCCCGTCTCGGCGTCGGGATACTGCTGCCTGAGTATGGTGTAGATGGTAGGAGGTATTCCGCGGCCGTTGTCGGAGGTGGAGGGGATGGTACCCTTGGTGGAGTTCCATTTATCGAATCCGTGCATCTCGGTAGGCAGGCCGTTGAACATGGATGCCCAGTTGATGGCGGATGCGGAAGGCATGACCGAGCGCTTGGCAAGGGTCCAGCTGCCATTGTCCATCAGGTACTTTATATTGGGGATGTCTTCGGGCGCAGCCTGGCGTACGCCTTCGGCTGCCCATCCGTCGATGCCTATCATAACTACATGCTTCGCTTTTTTTCTTGCTGCGTCTAGATTGGTTATGGAAATGCAGCATAGGATCATTAACAGGTAACAGGTCTTTTTCATTATGTGAGTTGGTTTTTTAGTTCCTACAAATTTAATAAAATAAGTTATCTTTGTAAACTTGACGTGTATAGGATGAGAAGGATAGTCGTAATAGCTTTGTCGGTTTTTCTGCTTTGGGCCTGTAACGGAAATATCTCCCGGGATATTCCCCCTCTCATGCGTGCAGTCCCTTCGAGATCGGTAGCGGTTTTCCACTTCCCTCATTGCAGTTCCGCCCTCGGCTTCCTGCTGGACAGCACTTCCGTGTTCCGCCGCATCGACTACGGGCGCCTGGACAATTCCGAGATGGTCCTTTCCTACGACTACAGCGCCGCCCTGGTGCCGCTGCTAGCTATCGATGCAGGCCGTTCCGATTCCGATACATCCCAGGCTGTTAAGAAGGTCCTGTACCAGGCACAGGAGCTCGGCCTGCATGCGCTATACACCGGGAACCATCTTCCGAAGCGCGCAGCCGTGCTGCTGAGCACTTCCCGCCCTTCCATCGACGAAGCCTGGAGCCATATCGAATCCGGTGCATCCATCTTGGACGCCCCCGGGTTCAAAGATGCCCTGGCCCTTTCCGAAGTCCCTTCCGCAAGGATAATGCTGAAGAATGAAAGTGCCTCACGCTGGATCCCCAGGAATATGCTGAAGGGTTTCATCGCCCGCAAGGATCTGGTGCGTTTCGTGTCCGGTGCCGCCGCATGGACGGTCATGGACCTGGACGGCGAATCCCGCGAAGGAATCGTGCTGCATCCCTTCACCGACGGCAAGAAGAAATATATCGCTGAGATGTTCTCCGCCCTTCCCGCAGGGGATATGAAACTGTCTTCCGTCGTTCCCGACACCGTTGACGTGGTCATCTGCCTTCCCCTGAAGGATTGCAAAGCATACAGTGAGGCCTGGAAAGAATGCCTCGACGTGCGTGCGGAGCTCTCCCGCCATAAAGGCCGCCTTGCCTCCCTCAGGAAATCCTGCGGAAAGAATCCGGAAATCTGGATGGCAGAGCAGGATATCAAAGAGGTGGCAAAGGTATGCTGGGAGGGGAACGAAGTGCTGCTTTTCCGCAGCGCCCACCGCAAGCGCGGCGGCGACGCCCCGGAGGCCAACCCTTATCCCGGATTCATCCCGGCCTTGTTCGGAGAAGCCTTCCGCATCGCGGACGATGGCTCTTCCCTCTGCCGGGGGAACTGGACCATACTCGGCAGCGCCGAGGCCCTGTCGGCTTGGCTTGATGCTTGCAAGGGTAAGCCGGTGCCTGAACTGCCAGAAAAGCAAAGTTTTACTTTGGCAATAAAGAATTCAGCATTGTAGCTGATAGCAAAAATATAATCACTAATGTCAACTGAATTAGAGTACAAGTCCGTCAACAAGCTCTTTGAAAAGAGTTTCAAGGAGCATTGGGACCGCGAGGCCCTGTCAAACTTCCAGGGTCGTACGCTTACCTACCGCGAGATGGCCGAGAGGATTGCCATGCTGCACATCTGCTTCGAGCAGTGCGGCCGGCAGAAAGGGGACAAAGTCGCCCTCTGCTCACGCAATCAGGCTAACTGGGGAGTATGCTTTCTGGCTGCTCTTACCTATGGAGCCGTTCCCGTGCCCATCCTCCACGAATTCAAGTCCGGCAATGTCCACTATCTCGTAAACCATTCCGAATCCAAGGTCCTCTTCGTAGGGGAAACCGAATGGGAAGGTCTTACCGAGACCGAGATGCCCGGGCTCGAGGTCGTGGTGCTTATGAACAACTTCACCTATCTCTACTCCCGCAGCGAATCGCTGACGGCTGTCCGCGACAACATCACCAAGACTTTCAACGAGAAGTATCCGGACGGATTCAAACCCTCGGATATCAAATACTACGAAGATAGTCCCGAGGAGCTTGCGCTTATCAACTACACCTCCGGCACTTCCGGATTCTCCAAAGGCGTGATGCTTCCTTACCGTTCCCTCTACACCAACATCAATCTCGCACTCTATGCCGAACCTCAGATGACCTGTGCTTCCGAAGTGGTTGCAATGCTGCCCTCCGCCCACATGTACGGCCTGATGTTCGAATTGATATACGAAATGGTACTCGGCTGCCACGTGCACTTCCTTACCCGCGTCCCCAGCCCCAAGATCATAATGAAGGCCTTCCAGGAGATACACCCCGACATCATCATCGCCGTGCCTCTCATCATGGAAAAGGTCTACAAGACCCAGCTCAAGCCTATAGCCGACCGCACCCGCCCCATGATGTACGTTCCTCTGCTGGCACAGGCCATACAGAAGAAGATACGCGACGGGCTCATCGCGGCGTTCGGCGGCCGTTTCGAAGAGGTGATCCTCGGCGGCGCGGCTTTCAACCCCGAGGTAGAGTCCTTCCTCCGCAAGATCCACTTCCCCTTCACCGTGGGATACGGCATGACGGAGTGCGGACCTATCATCACCTACGAAAAGTGGTTCCGTTCCCGCCGCGGCTCCTGCGGAAAGGCCATTCCCGGCTGCGAAATCCGCATCGATTCGTCCAATCCCCACAAGATTCCAGGCGAGGTGCAGATAAAGGGCGGCAACGTGTTCCTGGGTTATTACAAGAACCGCGAAGAAACCCGCAAGTGCTTCACCAACGACGGCTGGTTCAAGACCGGGGACATGGGCGTGATCGACGCTGACGGATATCTCTATCTGCGCGGGCGTTCCAAGTGCATGATCCTGGGCGCCAACGGCCAGAATGTGTACCCCGAAGAGCTGGAGGCGGTGATCAACAATGCCTCGTACGTGGTGGATTCCCTCGTCATCGAGGATGGTGGCGGCCTTACCGCACTCATCTATCCCGACTATCAGCAGGGCGAGAACGACGGCCTGAGCCGCGAGCAGCTGGAAGAACGCCTGGTAGGCAGCCTGCCGGAGTTCAACAAGCTCCTGCCTTCCTATGCCCAGCTCCGCAAGATAGAGCTGATGCCCGAGGACTTCGAGCGTACGCCTAAGAAGAGTATCAAACGATATCTGTATCAGAGGAACAAATAATGAACAAATTCGACGAAAAGTACATCCGGATGGCTAAGATCTGGGCAACTAATTCCTACTGCAAGCGCAGGCAGGTCGGTGCCCTCATCGTCAAGGACAAGATGATTATTTCCGATGGTTACAACGGAACCCCTTCGGGCTTCGAGAACGACTGCGAAGAGGATAACGTCACCAAGCCTTACGTGCTCCACGCAGAGGCCAATGCCATCACGAAAGTTGCCAAGTCCGGCAACTCATCGGAAGGAGCCACGCTCTACGTGACCGCTTCCCCTTGCATCGAATGCTCCAAGCTCATCATCCAGGCCGGAATCCGGAGGGTGGTGTACAGCGAGGAGTATCGACTTGACGATGGCCTCAAGTTGCTTAAGCGCGCCGGAGTCGAAGTGGAAAAAGTCGAGACAGAATGAACAACAAGTATTCTTCCGTATTGATTGCCCTGCTGGGCGTCCTGGTGGGCGTCCTGTCGGTGATGACCATACAGAAAGCGCAGGAAAACCGCCGTATGTTGCGTACAGAATTCAGGGACTGGCGAAAGCTGAATCTGGTGCTTCAGTCGCTGGACGAGAACTATGTTGACACCGTGAACCGCAAGGCGGTTACCGATGCCGCCATCTCGGCCGCCCTCGGGGCGCTGGACCCTCATTCGGTATATATGCCGCCGGCAATACTGGAAGAATCCGAAACCGAACTTGCCGGCAATTTCGACGGCATAGGCATTCAGTTCAATGTGCCCAACGACACTGCGATCGTACTGGAAGTGATCCCCGGTGGCCCGTCCGAAAAGATGGGCCTCCAGCCGGGGGACCGCATTCTCAAGGTCGATGAAAAGAATATCGCGGGAGTGAAGTTCCCCCAGGACAGCATGGTCCGCAAGATGCGCGGCCCCTCGGGCTCCAAGGTCAATCTGACCGTGCTCAGGGAAGGGGAGATAGTGCCGTTCGAAATCACCCGCGGAAAGATTCCCGTGAACTGCGTAGATGCCGCCTTCATGGTAAACGACACTACCGGATACGTGCGGCTCGGCAAGTTCACCCGCACGACCTACCAGGAGGTGGCCGCCGCGGCCGACAAACTTCTATCCAAGGGGATGAAGCGTCTGATATTCGACCTGCGCGACAACGGCGGCGGTTTCTTCGACCAATCCCTCTACCTGGCCGACATGTTCCTGCCCAAGGATGCACTGATAGTTTATCTGGAAGGGCGCAACCGCAAGCGTCAGGATTATGCTGCTTCCGGCAGAGGAAAACTGCAGGAGATAGCGCTCGACGTGCTGATCAACGAGAACTCCGCATCTTCCAGCGAAATCTTCGCCGGAGCCATCCAGGATAACGACCGAGGCAGGATAATCGGCCGCCGTTCGTTCGGGAAGGGCCTCGTGCAGGAGCCTCTCTATTTCAATGACGGCAGCGGCCTCCGCATTACCGTCGCCCGTTATCACACACCTTCCGGCCGATGCATCCAGAAGCCCTACACCAGCAGCGAGGATTATGCCTACGACATCTACTATCGCTACAGGGACGGGGAGATGCTCAATGCCGACAGCGTGAAGGTCGATAAGAGCGAGGCCTTCCATACCGTAGGCGGCCGTACCGTCTATGGCGGCGGTGGAATCATGCCGGATGTGTTCGTGCCCATCGACACTACCCGGGCATCGTCCTTCTATCAGGCCTGCGGCAAGAAAGCGACCGCCATGCGCTTCGCATCCTATTGGTTCGATACCCACAAGAGCCAGTTGCAGTCCATCGACAATTTTGCATCTCTGAACAGCTACCTGGATTCCGCCGGCCTGGAAAGCGCTTTCCTCCGTTTTGCTGCTTCCAAGGATGGCCTCAGACCCTCTTCCGCTTCGGAATGGGCGTCCGAGAAGAGTTACATGATGACTTCCGTAAGGGCGCTGGTAGGCCGCTACTCCAA
>JAFZJI010000081.1 GCA_017552105.1 Bacteroidales bacterium
GATCTGGGGATGGACCTCCGAAGAACTCCCCGCCGGGCGCATCGCCGAATACGGCAAGCTCAACCAGAAAATCGGCATCAACGGCGTTGTGCTGAACAACGTGAACGCATCTCCCAAGATCCTGGACGAAGAGCATCTGCAACGCTGCGCGAAGATAGCCGACATTCTCCGGGACTATGGCATAAGGGTTTATGTGTCAGTAAATTTCGCATCACCCTCCGCCCTGGGCGGTCTCCCGACCTCCGACCCTCTGAACCCGCAAGTAGCGGAATGGTGGAAGTCCAAGGTCGGGCAGATCTACGCCTTGATTCCGGACTTCGGAGGCTTCCTGGTGAAGGCCTCGAGCGAAGGCCAGCCCGGCCCGCAGGATTACGGCCGGACTCACGTCGACGGAGCTAACATGCTGGCCGACGCACTCTTACCCTTCAACGGCATAGTCATGTGGCGCGCTTTCGTGTACGCCGCCAACAGCTCCGACCGCGCCCGCCAGGCCTACGACGAATTCGTGCCGCTCGACGGCAAATTCCGCGAGAACGTATCCATCCAGGTCAAGAACGGCCCGGTGGATTTCCAGCCCCGCGAGCCCTTCAGCCCCTTGTTCGGAGGCCTGCCCCAAACCGCCATCACCCCTGAATTCCAGATAACCATGGAATACCTCGGTCAGGCATCTTCGCTGGTATTCCTGGCCCCGCTCTGGGAAGAATGCCTCGATGCCGACACCTACGCCGACGGCAGATGGTCCACCGTCTCGTCCATCACCGCATCTTCCCGCCCCTCCGCCATCGCGGGCGTAGCCAACATCGGCCGCGACGACAACTGGTGCGGAAACCTCTTCAACCAGGCGAACTGGTACGCCTTCGGCCGCCTGGCCTGGGACCCGACCCTATCTTCCGAACAGATTGCGGAGGAATGGCTCAGGATAACCTTCCCCAAGCCCTGGCTGATGAGCAAGGAACGCTTCACCCGCTGCTTCATCGAGCCCATGACATACATGATGCTGGCTTCGAGGGAGGCCTGCGTGAACTATATGATGCCCCTCGGCCTGCACCATCTCTTTGCCGCCGACCATCACTTCGGGCCCGAGCCCTGGTGCTACAAGGAAGGCTGGCGCAAGGACTGGCTGCCGTCCTACTACCATAATGCCGGCCCCGACGGCATAGGATTCGACCGCACCCGCGAGACGGGTTCCGGCGCCGTGGACCAGTACCACGAGCCCCTGGCATCGATCTACAACTCCCTGAAGGCCTGCCCGGAGGAGTACCTGCTATGGTTCCATCACGTCGGATGGGACTACCGCATGTCTTCCGGCCGCACGCTCTGGGAGGAGCTCTGCCTGCACTACGACCGCGGAGTCAAGCAGGTCCGGGAGTTCTGCGAGATCTGGGGGAGGATGAAACGCTACGTGGATTCCAAGACCTACCAGGAGGTGGCCGAGCTGCTGGAAGGCAACGCCCGCGATGCCGCCCTTTGGAGGGATGCCTGCCTGCAGTACTTCGCGGAGTTCGCCCGGCGGCCCTATCCCGACGGGATCGAACTGCCTGTCATTCCGCTGGATTCCCTCCGCCGCTAAGCCTCGCCGGCCTGCCTGTACTCGGTGGGAGTCAGTCCGAAAATATTCTTGAACTGGATACGGAAATTCTGCGGGCTCATGCCCACGTCGCTTGCTATATCGGCAAGTGATTTGTCGGGAGATTCCTTCAGGAGGATGCAGGCCTGCTCCATGCGCACGCGGTTGATATAGGCGGGGATGGACAGCCCTCCTGCATAGTCTTTCATCAATTGGTTAAGAGCGTGACGCTCGATGCCTAGTCGCGAGCAGATGACGCTGCGGTCCAACAGGGGATCCTTGAAAGAATCCTTCTGGCGCACCAGCGCGTCCAGGCGAAGGAAGTCGGCGACTTCTGCCTTTTTCTGCATCAACGATCTAGGATGTGTTTTCCGGCCTATATGTTTACGATGGGCACGGATCATCGCGATGGCAGCTGCTCCCGCAGCCACTCCAACCAACACAAACAATTCCCCCATATTAACAAACCTTCATTGCGAATATAGGAAACAAGTTTTTAAATTCAAAATGGGGTTACTAACTGATAGAATCTTTCTATCTTTGTGTGTCACAATGAAAAGGATTAACGTAGTAGCGGCTATAATTCGAAAGGAGGGCCGGATTTTCGCCACCCAGCGAGGGTATGGCGACTGGAAGGATTGGTGGGAATTCCCGGGCGGAAAAATGGAGGCCGGGGAGAGTCCGGAGGATGCCCTCGTCCGCGAAATCCGCGAGGAGCTTTCGGCCGAGATTTCGGTAGATAAGTTCCTGCACACGGTAGACTACGACTACCCGGCGTTCCATCTCACGATGCACTGTTTCCTCTGCTCGCTGAAGGGCGAGGCGCTGCATCTGAACGAGCACGAGGCGGCCCGTTGGCTGGATGCAGACGAGCTCGGAAGCGTGCGCTGGCTGCCCGCCGACGAGGAACTTCTTCCGTTGATAGCTAAGGAGTTATAGTTATGGCGGAACTTCGTATACAGAAAACCAATGCAGCCCGGCTGCTGGAAGCGGCGGGCATCTCTTTCGAGCTGATTCCCTATGAGGTAGATGAGCAGAACCTGGCGGCGGACCACGTGGCTGCGGAGCTAGGAGAGCCCATCGGGCAGGTGTTCAAGACCCTGGTGCTTCGCGGCGACCGGAATGGTCTATTCGTCTGCGTGATGCCGGGGGATATGGAGGTCGACCTGAAGGTGGCCGCGAAGATCTCGGGCAACAAATCCTGCGCGATGCTCCATATGAAAGAGCTGCTGCCCGAAACCGGCTACATCCGCGGCGGCTGTTCCCCCATCGGCATGAAGAAACCCCTCCCCACCTTCATCCACGAATCTGCCCTCCTCTACGACTACATCTACATCAGCGCCGGCATCCGCGGCCTCCAAATCAAAATCCACCCCGAAACGCTCATCGACTTCATCTCCGCCGACATCTACCCCCTCTAACCGGCACCCCCTCCTCGCCTTGACCACGCATCCCCTTGTCGTGCCCAACCCTTTTCGTCATGCCCGACCTCTATTATGTCATGCCCGGCTCCGACCGGGCATCTAAGTCATTGACTAACAGCATTATCCTGAAAACAAATCGGTCGATTTCGACGATTTGTTTTCAGGATATAGTTGATACTCAGCCACTTGACTGCCCGCCCCCAAATCCCTTATTGTCATTCCGAGCGAGCGCAGCGAGCCGAGGAATCTTGTCGCAGGGCTAAGGCCGCCGGCGAGGTCGTAGTCGTTTGTGATGGCGGCGTTGACCTAGGGGCTGAGGAGTTCATTGACACCGCAGATAATGAGACTTGCGCCGACAATGATGCGCTCCCACGAGCAAGGGATTGAGGATAGTCCGGGGCAAAGGAAACGTAACAAGTTAGCAACAGTAAAGCATTCGTAAACTCTCTCGAACCACACTGTAAAGAATTATGTAAGTGATTATTTTTTTCTATATTTGCCCTTTGGGGGATTAAATATAACACTATCAACTTGTACCATGTCACATTATTTCAAGAGTATTAACGTCTTTTATTTTCTTCTTATTATTCTTGTTCTTTTATCCTGCAACAAAGAACTTGAGCGTGTAGACATTCTAAACCAAGGAACTACTAAAACCAGCTATTCTTATTCA
>JAFZJI010000082.1 GCA_017552105.1 Bacteroidales bacterium
ATATGGGCACCGGCCAGACCTTGCAGGCCAACTTCTCGGCTTCCGGCGGGTCCGACAAGATGAAATACGTGCTTTCCGGAGGCTACTTCGACAGCTCGTCCAACATCAAAGGCAACGGAAAGAAACGTTATTCCATAGCTTCCAAGACCGACCTTCAGTTCACAAAGACGCTTTCTGCCCAGGTCAAACTCTCGGCAGATTACAATATCGACGATATTTATTCGTGCTACTCTTTCTACAATGAGTATCTGCCCATCTTCTCGGCATACAACGAAGACGGATCATATCGTTTCTACAATTATTATAGTAAGAAGGATGACGGCACCTACGAAGTGACCATGGTCAAGAATCTCGGCAACAAGCTCCCGGAAAGAGAGTACGACGAACATCGCCAGTACAATTTTAACGGAGAGGCCTCAGGTATACTGAGCTGGAAACCCTTCGAATGGATTACCTTCACTTCTCATACCAGCGAAAGGCTTCTCTCAATCTACGAGTCCAAGTATGCGACCAAAAAGACTTTGGCCGGTATGAACAGCGATAATCCGGCTCTCTCCGGTTATTCTACCCGTTCGGGCGTGTTCAATATGGCGTTCTACGAGAACCTCCGTGCCAACATGAAGTACGAGATCGGCAAACTCCAGGCAAACGGATTCGTGGGTGCTGAATATAAGACCAGCGGCCACTTCTCCCTCGGAGCCACCGGCAATGGCTTTACGAACGACAGCATACGCGAGGTGAACTACGCTAACGAGTCTACCCGCAAAGGAAGTTCTTCCCGTACCGAAAGCAAGTCGCTGTCGTATATTGCGAATGCCAACCTGACCTGGGACCAGCGTTACGTCCTTTCAGCCAACTGGCGCCGTCAGGCAGTGTCTTCTTTCAGCGAATTCGCACGCTGGAGCAATTTCGGTGCGGTCGGAATCGCCTGGAATATCCATAAGGAACATTTCCTTGACATTGACCCGGTGAACACACTGCGTCTGAAATACACCTACGGCACCTCCGGTAATTCCCGCGTGGATTCGTCATCCTCCTACGGCTCGTATTCCATCAACAGCAGCCATTCATACGGTGGAGTTGCCGGTGCTGCCCTAAGTTCTCCGGCCAACCCGGGCTTATGCTGGGAGAAAACCTATACCCACGACGTCATGATTGATGCTGCGGCTTTCAAGAACCGTATCGAGCTAAGTGCCGAATTCTATGTGCGTACTACCAGGGACGTTCTCTACGACGGGCGCGTTTCTTCCATAATCACGGACGGTTCGGTGCAGCAGAACGTCGGCGTAATACGCAACAGGGGAATGGAGTTCACCCTCACGACCGTGAATATCCGCAACAGGGACTTTACGTGGACGACTTCCATCAACGGCGCATTCAACCGCAACATGATTGTTGAGCTATATAAAGATACCCACAAGGGCTTCTTCGATTCCATCTGGGTCGCCGGTCAGAGCAAGGATGCTTTCTGGCTGGTGCGTTACGCCGGAGTGGATCCTGTATCCGGCCAGCCTATGTGGTACGACATCAATGGCGACCTCACATACAATTTCTCGCTCGACAACCGTGTCTATCTTCCCGAGTATTCGAAGGAACCGGATCTTTACGGAGGTGTTTCCAATGATTTCCAGATGGGGCGTTTCAGCGTAAGGCTGATGTTCGACTACCGCCTGGGTGGCTGGGATTACATCCGCTTTTACCGTGACGGATCGTCCATTGTCGATACGACCGCGAATCCGGCTGTCGAGGAAATGGATCACTGGACCACTCCCGGAGTGGGCAACATAAGCCCGCAGTTCCGCTACAACTACGGCGCTAATCTCGATTGGAATTCTACCCGCTCACTGTGGAACACCACCTACGTGCAGCTCCGCAGCCTGAGTGTGGGTTACCATCTTCCCGAAAGCATTACGCGCAAGATGTCGGTCAAATCCTGCACTCTTTCGCTCATAGGCGACAACCTCTATCTCTGGACTCCTGCCCAGCGTAGCGGCAGGAACAGCTACAAGACCCTCAAATACCCCGACGGTATGCGCAGGGGACTTTCATTCCAGGTTTCACTTAGTTTCTAATCGGTAAAGAGTATGAAGAAGATATCCAAATACATTGTTCTTGCATTGCTCGCTGCAGCAACTCTTCCCGCATGTTCCGATTTAGAGAAGAAACTGCTTACTGTCGATGTCATAGGAAAGAACACCATAGAAGGATTCATGAAGGAATACGACGGTTATGTGGCCGCCTCAGAAGGCATGCACGCCGAAATCCGCTCCTTCTATCCCATACGCATCAAATACGCCGAAATCGCCGGCGACCTCCTGAACATCACCGCATCCGCCGAGGAGGGTGACCGCCTTCTTTTCAACTATCAGATGGAACAGCAGCACATCGCCACCTATCCCCGTACCTACTGGGCGGCGGGATGGTCGGTCATCACCCAGGTGAGCTACATACTGTATTACGGAGAGAAGAACCTGCATCAGGGATGGAGCGTGTCGCAGAATACCACCGTGCGTAAGATCATGGCCCAGGCTTATTTTGCGCGGGCCCTTGCAATGTTCGACATTTGCAATGCCTACGCGCAGCCGTACAATTACACGCCCGATCATTCCCATATAGGTATTCCCATCCTTACCCATATCGCTTCCTTCAATGAGGCCTTGCCCCGTAAGAACATTTCCGAGGTTTACTCCCAGATATTGGACGATCTCGACAATGCGATGGCTCTGTTCAACGAGGTCGAAAAAGAACAACCTGCGGCCGCACAGAAGAACGCCATCAGCGACTGCTACCACATCTCTTACATTGCTTGCGAGGCGCTGCTGGCCAGGGTATATCTTTATATGGAGAATTGGGAGAAGGCTGCCTATTACTCACAGTCCGTCATGAGCAAGGTCCCTCTGGCATCCAGAGACTCCTACATTGAAATGTTCCGGAATTCTCAGGCTGTCCCTGGTTCCGAGGCAATATTCAGGCTCAACAGCTACGCCACTACTTCGTCGTTGTCGACGTTATACGATCCTACCCGTTCCGGTGGTGCCAAGTTCGAACCCGCGCCTATGATGTACACCATCTACGGTGCCGATGACGTGCGCAAGAATCTTCTGGTATATGTCCCGGAAGAGGGTGAAACCGGCATTATTGCCGGCCAGACGCCTAACGCCGTTTGCAAGTACCTCTGGAAAAAGAGCATAGTCGACAAGAATCTCCAGTGCCACGACAATTTCGTGTTCCGTGCTTCCGAAATGTACCTGATACACGCCGAAGCCGTTCTCAAACAGAGTGGCGACGTGGCTGCGGCATCTTCCGACCTCAAGGCCCTGATAGCCAGGGCGAGGGGAGTGGAGAGTTCCGCAGTGTCGCTTCCTTCCACCGTCGACGGACTCCTGGAGGCTGTGAAGACCGAGCGGATCAAGGAACTCTGCTTCGAGGGCCACAGGCTCTTCGACATAATCCGCCGCAAAGAGAACCTCGTCCGTACCAACAACGCCGATGTCAAGACGGTCAATTATCCTAATTACCGATTCATCCTCCCTATCGATCAGATGGAGATGCAGTCGAACGAAAGAATGAAACAAAATGAAGGCTATGAAACTAAATAATGTCATTGCGGCCATTGCCGCCCTTTTGCTCGCCGCATCATGCTCCGACCGCCCCGACGACCTCCTTTTCAAGGATTTCTTCGTGTGCGTGCAGGACGAGAATGGAAATGCCAGTTCCCGGGTGCTGTCTTCCTCGAACAACCTGGTGATGACCTACTATTTCCAACTCGTTTCCGAAAAGAGGGACACCCCTCTTAAGGTGGACTTCGACATCGTAGTCGGCGACGGCCTTACCGAGGGCGTGGACTATGTGCTGCAGCGCGACATCCGCTCCATCGAGTTCGAGCCCGGAGTTTACAAGAAACCATTCAGGATCAATTTCAAAAGCAATGCTGTCGATCCTTCCAAGGATAACACCATTACGATTCAGATTACTAAAGTCTCCGATTCCGGAGTAAGGATAGGATAC
>JAFZJI010000083.1 GCA_017552105.1 Bacteroidales bacterium
AGATGCCGGCGCCTATGCCCGCAGCCTTGGCCGCGCCCACGGATCCGTCGGTATCGTACAGTTCGATAGTTGCTCCGGAAACGCCTGAAAGGGTTTCGCGGAAGATTTCGGAAAGGAACATGTTGGCCTTTCCGGCGTGGATCTTATCTACCTTCAGACCCATCTGCTCCATGATCTCGATGCCGTACTGGAACGAGAACGCGATACCTTCCTGCGCAGCGCGCAGCAGGTGGGCCTTGCCGTGACGGTTGAAGTTGACGCCGTGCACGCTGCAGCCCTTTTCTTCGTTCTGCAGCATACGCTCGGCACCGTTGCCGAAGGGCAGGATGGACACACCGTCGCTGCCTATGGGCACACCGGCCGCAAGCTCGTTCATCTGCGCGTAGGAGATGCCTTCGGGGGCGACCACGCGGCGCATCCAGGAATTCAGGATGCCGGTGCCGTTGATGCACAGCAGCACGCCCAGACGGGGATCTTCGTTAGTATGGTTCACGTGCGCGAAGGTGTTCACGCGGGAGAGAGGATCGTAGTTCACCTGGCCGATCACGCCGTAAACCACTCCGGAAGTGCCGGCGGTGGAGGCGATTTCGCCAGGGTTGAAGACATTGAGGCTGAGGGCGTTATTGGGCTGGTCGCCGGCACGGTAGGTGACGGGGATGCCTTCCTCGAGCCCGAGTTCGGCGGCAGCGGCGCGGCTGAGCCTGCCCTGCTCTCCGAAGGTAGGACGGATGGTGGGGATGATGCTTTCGTCGAATCCGAACCAATCCAGCAGCTTGGCCGAGACGGCACCCGCCTGGAAGTCCCAGAAGATACCCTCGGAAAGCCCGCTGACGGTAGTGCAGGCCTCACCCGTGAGGCGCATGGCTACATAATCGCCGGGGAGCATGATCTTGCGGATCTTATCGTAGACTTCCTTCTCGTTCTCCTTCACCCACGCGAGCTTGGCGGCGGTGAAGTTTCCGGGAGAGTTGAGCAGATGCTGCAGGCAGTACTGCGGGCCGAGGGCCTCGAAGGCCTTCTGGCCGTAGGGAACGGCGCGTGAGTCGCACCAGATGATGGCGGGGCGGAGGGCTTTGCCGTCCTCTCCCACGCACACCAGGCCGTGCATCTGGTAGGAGATGCCTATGGCAGCAATGGATGCCCGGGCGGACCGGTCGAGAACTTCGGCCGTAGCGGCTTTCAGATAACCCCACCAGGCATCCGGATCCTGCTCGGCCCACCCGCTTCGGGGCGAACTGATGGGAGCTTCGGATTTGGGGTAGAAAGCAGAGGAAACACATTTACCGGTCTGCGCGTCCACGAGGGAGGCCTTGACCGAGGAACTGCCGATATCGTAACCTAACAGATACATAGTTGTGGTTTTTTACAAATATACTCAAAAAGACAATGGCAGTGGTTTTTCTGCCATTGTCTCTGAGTTACACAATTCAAAATCTTCTATTCATCTTCTTCTGCCTGATACGGATCGATGCCGGCCAGGCCACAAAGGTAAACGTAAAGAGTTTCGTAAGCAGCCTTCTTGTCGTACTTGTTACCCTTCCAGAGCAGAGGAGCGGAATCCTCGCCAAGCCAGGAATCCTTGTCGTTGATACCCCAGATGGTGATACCGCCGCGCTGTGCTGCAGGAACGATTTCGATGTACTTCTCGAAGATGTACTTGTACATTTCAGCCTGGGCGGCCTCGTCATTGCTGACGATGTCGAGCTCGGAGATGCGGACCATCTTGCCGGTAGCCACGAGGGCACGGAGGCTGTTCTCGATCTTGGCCTGGAGGTCAGGAGTATCCAGCCTCAGGTGCATCTGGGTGCCGACGCCGGTAACCTGGGCATTGTTGGCTGCGTAGTTGCAGAATGCCTCGAGTTTTGCGGGAGCGGTTTCCAGGTTGTAGTCGTTGATGTACAGTACGGGAGTCTTGCCGTAGATGGACGCTGCGTCGGTAGCATAGGCGAATGCCTTGTCGACCCAGGTCTTGGTGTCGGCGTAATGCTTGCCCCAGACGAACACGCTTCCGCTTTCGGCAGTATTGCCTGCATTACGGAAGTTACCATCGTCGGTGAAGGTCTCGTTGATGACATCCCATGCATACACGTCGAAGTGCTGCACCATGCCATAAACGAAGTTCTTGTAGGCAAAGCCGATGGCATCGTTGGCGAGTTCGCCGTCGAGCTTGGCGTTGCTGTCGAACTTGACGGCCCTGCGGCCGACCTTCGAAGGAGCGGGACGGTTCCAGGTCTGGTACTTGCCGAAGCCTCTGCGTGCCTTGATGGAGGCGGAAGAAGCCTCGATAGGGAAGCACTGCCAATCGTCGAAGTAGAAGGTACCCTCGGCGTATGCTGCCTGGATGGTAAGATACATTCCGTCTTCGCCATCAGGAACGACGATATCGGTATAGATGAAGGTCCAGTCGTTGGTGATAGGGCCTACCTGACGATAATCCTCGGTGCCCGCAGTGTCGCCGGAATAATGCTTGGCGTAGAGCTGGAGCTGGGAACCCTCTGCGCAGTCGGGAGACTTGACCCATACGCCGTAGCGGTAGGTCTTGCCACCTTCGAGAGGAGTAGGAGTATTATAAGGATTACCGAACTGGATCTTCCAGGCGTCGCCGCCGGTTCCTACGGGCTCGGTGTTATCGACCTTGATGGAATTCTTGCCGCTGTGGGCCTCGTCGGTGCTGAGGGAGATGTATTCTCCGCCATTACCCTTGCTGATTCCGGTAGGGAATCCGTCGGTAAGGTCTTCGAAGTCGCCGTTGGAGAGGATGGAGTTAGGATCTATCCAGCTCTCGATGGGCTTGGGCATAAGCTGTACGTCGTCGATGTAGTAAGTGGCCTCGTCATAGGCGCAGTCGAGCACCAGCTGGACTTCGGCGACACCGTCGGGGATGACCACG
>JAFZJI010000084.1 GCA_017552105.1 Bacteroidales bacterium
GGCCTTCTCGGCAGAGTTCTACGGACTCCTCAAAGAGGCCTACAAAGCTATGGATTGGGAGACGGAAATGTATCCCGGAATGATCGGGGATTACGAATTCCTGTTCTACTGGTACGACGGCAACGGCGACTCCATCCTCGAACCGGAAGACTCCGAGCTCAAATACGAGACTGGGGAAGTCGCCGATGGAAAGACGACCGTGAAAGTCAAGGTCTATGCTCCCTCCTTCGCCCCCTACAGCCCCACGGACTACGAGTTCGATATGGTTCTGGTTTATGAAGATGGCCTCTGGCGCATCGACGACTGGAGCACACCCACCCGCGATTTAACGATGAAAGACCAGGTCAAAAGATATATCGACTGGTATAATTCCAACAAGGATACCGCAAAAGCTGCAGAATAGGCCCTACTTGCTGCGATAGCAGCGTAGGGTGTTCTTCATCAGCATTGCGATGGTCATGGGGCCCACGCCGCCGGGGACGGGGGTGATCCAGCCCGCGACCTCAGAGCATGAAGCGAAATCGACATCCCCGCAGAGTTTCCCTTCGGGCGTGCGGTTGATACCCACGTCGATGATGATTGCGCCGGGTTTGACCATATCTCCGGTGATAAGGCCGGGACGGCCCACGGCGGCGACCAGAATGTCGGCCTGACGGCAGACAGAGGCCAGGTCGGCGGTGCGGGAGTGAGCTATCACAACCGTGGCGTTGCGGTCCAGCCGGAGCTTGGCGACGGGCTTACCCACGATGTTGCTGCGGCCTACCACGACTGCGGTCTTGCCGCTCAGGTCCACTCCGGTGCTGTCCAGAAGGCGCATCACGCCTGCGGGGGTACAGGGCACCACGCAATCCTTGCCGAGCCAAAGGCCCGCTACGTTGGAAGGATGGAATCCGTCCACATCCTTGGCAGCGGAGATGGCATCTATCACCTTCTCTTCGTCGATATGTTTAGGAAGAGGAAGCTGCACCAGGATGCCGTCGACTGCGGGATCCGCGTTCAGCTCCGCTATCTTTCCGAGGAGCTCTTCCTCCGAAACCGTTGCAGGGAGTTCGATAAGCATCGACTCCATTCCGGTATATGCGGCGGCTTTGACTTTGTTCCGCACATATACCTGGCTGGCGGGGTTCTCCCCCACTATTATTACGCAGAGGCAAGGTTTGCGTTTACCCTCTGCCTCGATAGCCGCGACTTCGGCGCGGACCTCGTCCTTTACGGCCTGACTGATGGCCTTTCCGTCAATTATTCTCATACTGTTAGATTCCTTCGCTACGCTCGGAATGACAGTCCAATGCGCAGTGCGCAATATCATTCCTGTAAAACAAATTATCACAATCAATCTTCGCAAGCTCGCGATATACGTTCGCACGGGCGTCGGCAACGTCGGAACCGCTTCCGACCACCATCAGCACACGGCCGCCGTTGGTCACCAGAGTCCCGTCCCGGAAAGCGGTTCCCATATGGTAAACCCTGCCTTGAACGGCATCCAGCCCGGATATCACGGCGCCCTTCTCGTACTTGCCGGGATAGCCCTTTGAAGCAAGCACGACTCCGAGAGTGACCCCCGATGCCCAGACGGGTTCAGCGGCCTCGCGTCCTTCGGCAACGGCATCAAAGATATCGAAAATATCGCTTTCCAGCAAAGGCAGCACCACTTCCGTCTCGGGATCGCCGAAGCGGGCGTTGAATTCTATGACCTTGATTCCCTGAGGAGTCTTCATAAGTCCGCCGTAGAGCACGCCGCTAAGCGGGCACCCTTCAGCAACCATTGCGGATGCAGCTTTGCACATAATCTCGCGGAAGGCGAAATCCTTATCCTCGGAAGATATGAACGGCAGGCCGGTGTAGGCGCCCATCCCTCCGGTATTGGGGCCCTTGTCGCCGTCGAAGGCGCGCTTATGGTCCTGGGAGAGAGGCATGGGATACACGCGTTCCCCATCCACGAAGCAGAGGAAGGAGAATTCGGGGCCGGTCAGGAAGTCCTCTATCACTACCCTGCCCTTGCCGAAGGCGGCATCCAGCAGCATGTCGGAAAGGGCGGCCTCGGCTTCGGAAAGATCCTGGGCAATCACCACACCCTTGCCGGCAGCCAGGCCGTCGTATTTGATAACCGCGGGGAAAGGCCTCCCGGACACGTAGGCAACGGCTTCTTCGAAGGAATCGAAGCTCTTGTAGCCGGCGGTGGGGATGCCGTACTTGGCCATCAGCTCCTTGGCGAACTCCTTGGAACTCTCGATGCGGGTGGCGGATTTGGTATGACCGAAAATCTTGAGGCCGGCAGCGCGGAAAGCATCCACGATACCGGCGGCAAGCGATGCTTCGGGGCCTACCACGGTAAGATCCACCTTATTCTCCAGCGCAAAGGCCTTGAGGCCCTCGACGTCGGTGTCTTTCAGGGGGACGTTGAACGCCTGTTCTCCTATGCCCGCGTTGCCCGGAGCGCAATAGATGCGCTCTACCTGCGGACTGCGGCTCAGGGCATCCACGATTGCGTGCTCGCGACCGCCGCCGCCTATTACCAGCACGGTCTTCCCGAGGCAATCCTCAAGATGGATCTCCTTGGCAGCCATAGCCGTCCTTTGTGTAGGAAGAGGATATACTAGACCCATTGATTCTAATGTTTAAAGTGACGTACGCCCGTAAAGAGCATTACTATTCCAAGTTCGTCGGCCTTGGCTATGGCCTCGGCATCGCGTATGCTTCCGCCGGGCTGCACTATGGCAGCGACTCCGTACTGGGCGGCCAGGGCCACGGTATCATCGAAAGGAAGGAATCCGTCGGATGCGAGGATAAGTCCGGACTCGAACCCGGCAGCCTTGGCCTCTTCGAGGGCGATGTGGGCGGAACCCACGCGGTTGGTCTGGCCTGCGCCGATACCGATGGTATGGCAATCACGCACCACGGCGATGGCGTTCGACTTGACATGCTTCACTATCTTCCAGCCGAACTCCAGATCCTTCATCATCGAGGCAGAAGGACGGGCCTTGGTGACGCACATTTCCTCGGTGATGGTTTCGACCTGGGTGTCGAGCTGCTGCACCAGCAGGCCTCCGGTAACACCCACGTACTGGGGCACGGGAGCTCCGGTGCGTGTCATGTCGACCTGGAGGAC
>JAFZJI010000085.1 GCA_017552105.1 Bacteroidales bacterium
CGGGTCTCGAACAGAGCTTTGTTGACGTCCCTGTTGCCCTGGACGACGGCTATGTATTCCTCGGGGAAGGTGTCTTCCACGAATGCCTGAAGGGCGGCGGATACCGCCGGAACGTAGGGCGAGGGTTTCAGGACGGCGGTGCAGCCGGCAGCGATGGCTCCTACCAGGGGGTTCAGCAGCAGCTGGACGGGGTAGTTCCAGGGAGATACTATCAGGCTGCATCCCAGAGGCTCGCGTACGATGTACGAAGATGAAGGCATTACTACCATAGGGGTGGGTCTGCGTTTTTTGCGGGACCACTTTGCCACATGTTTCAGGGCATCGGATATTTCGCCATAGACAAGCCCTATTTCGGTCATATAGGCCTCCTGGTAGCATTTATGCAGATCCTGCCAGAGAGCGTCGCAGATAGGCTTCTCCCATTTGTGGAGACCGGCCCCGAACTTGCGCAGCATATCTTTGCGGAAGCTGACGGGCTTGGTCGCTCCGCTACGGAAATATGCTTTCTGCTTCTGTGCTATTGCAGCTATTTTTTCAATGCTTGTGTTTTCCATCTATCTAAAGTTTTTCTTGTTTAATATGTGCTTTCCTTCTCCTAGTTCAACCGGAATATCTTCTCCTGGCAGGTATGCCGAAGCATGGCAGCCCTTCGGAACCAGGACTTTTAGTCTGAACCTTCCGTTCTTGCATATCTCCCATCCCGCACCGGCCTTGCCGTAAGGCGTTTCCGTGGAATAGGAGGCTCGCGTAAGGTCACCCACGGGTGTAGGACGTACTATCATGTGCTTGTAACCGGGTTCGGCGGGATCGGTCTGCAATCCAGCGATACGGGTATAGAGCCAGGTAATGCCGCCGCCGAACATAGGATGGTTGCGGGACTTCGCACCATTCCAATACTCCCACATCGTGTATGCGCCCTGCTCGAGCCACCAGCCATATCCAGGCTGGTCCTTCTTTGTCATTGCTTCGTAAGCTAGTTCCTCCAGGCCATTGTCGCAGAGGACGTCGAAGAACAGCTGGGTTCCGAAGATGCCGGTATTTATATGCCCTCCGTTACCTTCTATCTCTTTACGCAAGGATTCCACTACATCACCCTTGTATTCATCCGGGACTCCCAGATGCAAGGCGAATACGTTCGAACCGTCGTTGTCGCCGTAGGAGCGTTTTCAGGGTCATAGAAGGCCTTATGGAATGCGGAGCGTACATCTTCTGCCAAAGCGGCATAAAGGGCCGAATCCGCGTCTTTTCCCAGTGCTGCGGCAGAAAGCGACATGTAATGTGCGCACTTCCAAAGGAAATAGGTGTGGACGAGCCTGTCGTCCGGGAATCCATATGCAGGGCACCACTCGCCCAGATTCATGTAATAGACCGGCTTTTCGGCATCTCTTGGGAGTTTCATGTCCATTATTCCTTCCGGGGTACGCCAGCTCTGCATGAAACGGAGCTGACCCTTCATGGACTCATAGTGTTCTTCCAGTACGGAGATATCTCCATAATGCAGGTAATGCTCCCAGGGGATGATGCACATTCCCGCGCCCCAGGCTACACCGCCGCCGCACCCCGGATGCCATGGAGCACCGTTGGGGACATATCCGCTTTCCTTGTCCTGGCAGTCGGACATATCCCTGAGCCACTTGCGGTAGAAGTAGTTTGCGTCGAAGTTGTGCATGGTTACCACGCAGGCCACCTGGCCGTCTCCCGTGTATGCGCCTTTTTCCCTGTGGGGGCAGTCGGATGCCGTGCCCATATGCATGTTGTCGGTCTGGGTACGCCAGAAGAGGTGGTTAATTGCCTCCAGCATGGGATTCGAGCATTCGAACTTGCCCGTAGTCCGTATGTTGGTGTAGATGGCTTCCGCCTTTATGTTCTTCGCCTTGAGCTCTCCCGGCCATCCCTTGACAATTACCTTGTAGAAGGAGTACCAGTTGAAAGAAGGAGCGTATTCTGCATTCTTGGAGCCATTGCTTATGTATTTGTATTGCCCGTTCCAGCGGCTCCTGGTCCAGGAGTCGTCGTCTTCCGGGCTTATGGGATGTTCGACCTCTATCTGCGTACCTTCCGCCGCGTTGATGCCGTATAGATGCACCCGGCCGGTTATGTAATCGCCGAAATCGACCTCCCATGAGCCATCTTCCAGTCTTACTATGCTCTTCGGGGGCAGGACCTCCATGATTCTGTCTTCGAGCCCTTTCTGGCGTTCCAGGCTGCCTTTCGGGGCGTTGCGCAGCACGGCACTCTCCCATATGTCGGAACTCTCCAGGCGTGCGTCGTACACTTCTCCCTTGTAGATATTGTTGCTCACAATGGGGCTGCGGCGTACTTCCCAGGACTCATCCGAAACTATGGTGCGGGTGCTGCCGTCCTTCATTTCCATCTCGATCTGGCAAAGCAGCCTGGGTGAACCGAAAGGATGTATCCATTTCCTGCGGTAAGCTGAATACCAGCCCTCTCCCAAGGTGACAGAAATGCAGTTCTCTCCCCTTCCGAACAGCTTGGATACATCGTAGGCGAGGTACATCACCCTGTAGTTCTTGAAATCATGGTCATCTACTTTGATATTGTAGCTGTAGCCCTCCTGGCGGGTGCCGTACATGGTTTCGTTGGGTGAGTAATAATCTTCTCCCACCCTTTTGCCGTTTATGTACATTTCGAACATTCCCAGGCCGCAGATATAGGCCGTGGCTTGTTTTACGGAGCCATCGATGTCCACGATCTTCCGGAACTGGGGTGCGGGCGTGCTCTCTTCCACAGGATAATCCTCCCCAGTCCATGGGGCTCCGATCCATTCCGCGTCCCAGGCCTGTATGTCTTCTACCGTTGTCCGGGGTTCCGAACATGCGGCACAGATGATCAAAAGCGCAAGTATCAGATATCTATTCATCATTTTACAATATCTTGGATAACCAATCCGGCCAGGGTGAGGCCGAAAATACCTGTGATATGGGAAAGCGTGCCGTTGACCTGGGCCTTCTTGAAAAGACCGGGATCTTCTTCCGGAGATGGAGCCTGCCCCTTGTTGGGCAGCACTTCTTCGTCGTAAACACAGAGGAAATCTTTCGCCGGAAGCGTGCCTCTCTGGCGCAGACGTTTGCGCAGCATAGAGCCCAGAGGGCAACCGCGCACTTTCCAGAATTCAGCGACCTTGATCTTGCCAGGGTCTATCTTGAGGGCGGATCCCATCGAGGAGAAGAAACAGGCGGATGATGCCGAGGCGTTAAGTATCAGCGTCATTTTGTCTTTCAGCGAATCTATGCAGTCGATAACGTAATCGTAGCTGTCCAGATCGAAAGAATCCGCCGTCTCGGCCGTATAGACATCGTTGCGGGCAGTTATATCGGCATCGGGATTGATTTCCAGCAGCCTCTTCCGCATTACATCCACCTTGATCCGACCTACATTCATGGACGTTGCCATCAGCTGACGGTTGACGTTGGATTCGGAAACAACGTCGGCATCTACCAGCGTGAGGTGTTTGATACCAGACCGTACCAGGGACTCCACGCACCAGCTGCCTACTCCCCCGATACCGAACACTATCACCCGGGCCGATGAAATCTTCTCCATCGCCGGGGTTCCAAGGAGCAGAGCAGTCCTTGCGAACATCGCTGATTCTTTTTCGTTGAAGCCCATGTTATTGCTGTGGCGTAATGAATGTGTTCACGCTGTCGACAGGAGGAAGCGAAGGATAATCAAGATTGTAAGCTTCCTTCTGATAGCGGTAAATCTCTATGTTGCCCGAGGCGAGCCAGGTATTGAATCCCCCGGTGAGACCGGCGTCGTAGAGGCCACGTATCTGGCGCTCTATGAAATTGGCGTCGTTGTCTATGCCATTACGGTCCACCCATCGCATCACATGATATGCTTGTATCCAGGTACGCACCTTGGCGGGACTTGCAGTAATGCTCTGGCGGCCCTGAACCCTTTTCCCCCAGGCTTTCATTATTTCGTATGGATGGTTCCAGGGCTTGGATATGCCGTAGTAGTGGTCGGCGAAATGGTCCGGATAAGGCATGGCGCAGATAGCATCCGCGATGGTAGATATTGCAGGCCAGTATTGGCCATAGGCGGTCGTGTAACCAGGGTTGGCAGATTCGCCGAACACATCTATCGAGACATATACTCCCAGCTGGTGGAGTTCGTCGCAGGCATAACGGACGAAGTTCTGGATAGCCTGTACCTTGCTCTCGCCATAACGGTTACGGTAATCCATTTCCTCGTCGATGCTTATCATCTTGTCCGGGAACCGTACGTAGTCGAAGTTGATCTCGTTCAGGCCGAACTTGCGCACTGATTCCTTGGCCAGTTCTACGTTGAACTGCCACACGTCGCGGCTGAATGCGCTGGGCCAGTAACTCTTGTTATGCAGGAAG
>JAFZJI010000086.1 GCA_017552105.1 Bacteroidales bacterium
CCAGTCGGTGAGCGGGCGTACCATAGCATTCAGCGGGCGTACCCTCAAGGCCGACAATCCTGCCAAGTACGTCAACTCTCCCGATACGGAGATCTACCGCAAGAGCAACATCCTCTTCGGTATCTACTACGCCAAGGCGGACATCTCCCGCCAGAACGACTGTATAATAGTCGAAGGGAACATCGACTATGTGATGATGCAGCAGCTGGGAATCCACAACGTCGTGGCCCCCTGCGGTACCGCCCTTACAACCCAGCAGGTGCGCCTCATAGGCAAGTTCACCGAGAACATACTGCTGATGAACGACGGCGACAAGGCCGGCATCCATGCATCCCTGAAAGACATCGACCTTATCCTCTACGAAGGCCTGAACGTGCGCGTGGTGCTTCTCCCCGACGGGGAGGACCCGGATTCGTTCAGCCGCGGCCGTTCGCTGGAGGAAGTGCAGAGATATATTGCGGACAATGCCAAGGATTTCCTGGATTTCAAGTCCGACATCCTTCTGGGCGAAGCGGCCGGGAATCCTCTCAAGAAGGCGAACTTCGTAAACGACATTGCCGATACCATCGCACGCATCCCGGATGCGGTCAAGCGTTCGGTGTATGTGAATGCGGCGGCCGAAAAGTTCGACGTAGCCCCGGATATCATCTTCAACAGGGTCAAGGCTACGCGCGACCGTCTGCTGGAAGAAGAGCGTCGTGAACGCGCCCGCGCTGCCGCTGCCGGAAACTCTTCGGAGGATGTTCCCCCTCCGTCCTATGAAGAGCCACTTGAGCCCGCCCCCGCCGTGGAGGCTCCGAATACCGGGCGTTATATCCCGGAGAACAGGACGCTGGCTGCGGTTGAGGAGGACATACTTACTTTCTTGCTGCAGCATGGTTGCGAAGAGCTGCATTTCGAGACCGATTCCAAGTTCTACGACCCCGAAGCGGTGGACACGGTTGCCGATTTCATATCTTCCGCAATAGAATCTACAGGAGAACCCTTGTCGAATTCGGGATATAGCCGTACCTTTGCGGCCTATATGGAGCTCTACTATGCCGGGCTCAGCCAGGACGAGATAGTCCGCACCCTTCTGGACTCTCCCGACCGCCTGGTCGCCGGCATCGCAGGGGATTTCTCCACCAACAAGTATCAACTGTCGGTGAAGCGCCTGGAAAGCTCCATGACTTCGGAGCAGTCCTGGCTCGTGAGCTACGTGCCCAAAGCCATACTCACCCTTGCTGAAAGACGCATCGACTACCGCCTTACCGAGCTGAGGCATTCGCTGAAAGGCCTTTCTCCCGAGGAACAGCTTCCTGTGATGAAGGAGATGACGACCCTCCAGAAGCACCAGCGTCAGTTGAAGGAAAGATTGAAAAAAGAAGAATAGATATAATGGAAAAGAAGTTCAAGCGTACATTGGTAACCTGTGCGTTACCCTATGCGAACGGCCCTGTGCATATAGGGCATCTTGCCGGAGTGTATGTGCCGGCAGATATTTATGTGAGGTACCTGCGCCTCCGCGGAAAAGATGTGCTCTATGTTTGTGGCAGCGACGAGCACGGTGTGCCTATCACCATCAAGGCACGCCAGCAGGGCTGCACCCCTCAGGATATCGTTGATAAATATCACAAGATAATAGCCGACAGCTTCAAGGCTCTCGGAATCAATTTCGACATCTATGGCCGCACCTCTTCCGAGGTCCACGCCAAGAATGCCGCCCAGTTCTTCCGCAAGCTCTACGACGACGGCAAGTTCGTCACCCAAGAGAGCGAGCAGTACTACGATCCCGAAGCCAAGACCTTCCTGGCCGACCGCTACATCGTGGGAACCTGCCCTAAGTGCGGCAACGAGAATGCATACGGCGACCAGTGCGAGAAGTGCGGATCCACCCTCAGCCCCGAGGAACTCATCAACCCGCACTCCAAACTGAGCGGTGCCGAACCCATAAAGAAGAAGACTACCCACTGGTATCTCCCTCTGCAGGATTACGAACCTTGGCTTAGGGAGTGGATACTGGAAGGCCACAAGGAGTGGCGTTCCAACGTATATGGCCAGGTCAAGAGCTGGCTGGACGGTGGCCTGCAGCCCCGTGCCGTTACCCGCGACCTCGACTGGGGCGTTCCCGTGCCCGTCGAAGGTGCCGAGGGCAAGGTACTTTATGTCTGGTTCGACGCTCCTATCGGTTATATCTCCAATACCATGGAGCTCCTCCCCAACGATTGGGAGAAGTGGTGGAAGAGCCCCGATACCAAGCTGGTGCACTTCATAGGCAAGGACAATATAGTGTTCCACTGCATAGTGTTCCCCTCCATGCTCAAGGCTTATGGCGATGGATTCATCCTCCCGGAGAACGTTCCTGCCAACGAGTTCCTGAACTTGGAAGGCGACAAGATTTCTACGTCCCGTGGCTGGGCTGTCTGGGCGCACGAGTATGTGCAGGATTTTCCCGGCAAGGAGGATGTGCTGCGCTACGTGCTGACCGCCAATGCTCCTGAGACCAAGGACAACGACTTTAGCTGGAAAGAGTTCCAGACCCGCAATAATTCCGAACTGGTTGCCATCTTCGGCAACTTCGTGAACCGTGCCGTCGTGCTTACCCACAAGTATTTCGAGGGGAAGGTGCCTGCGGCCGGAGAACTGGATGCCGCGGATCGCGAGACTCTTGCCCAGATTCCGGAGCTCAGGGAGAGTATCGAGAAGAATATCGAGAATTATCGTTTCCGCGAGGCGCTTAAGGATGCTATGCAGATTGCGCGCATCGGCAACAAGTATATTTCGGACAGCGAGCCTTGGAAGTTGGCCAAGACCGACCTTGGGCGTACTGCGACCATACTTAATGTCTGCCTTCAACTCTGCGCCGACCTGGCCATCGCTTTCGAACCGTTTACTCCTTTCGCTTGCGAGCGTTTGCGTAAAATGCTGAACCTGTCCGCGACTGGTAATGGCGGTCACTCCGCTACCGCCACGCGCGGGCTCGCTCAAAAAACTTCCGTGACCGCCATTACCAGTCCGACGGCCGACGGGCTCGCTCAAAAAACTTCCGTGACCGCCATTGCCAGTCCGACGGTCGACGGGCTCGCTCAAAATTCTTCCGTGACCGCCATTACCAGTCCGGAAACCATAGGTTGGGAGCAGCTGGGCGATACCGAAATCCTGAAGGCCGGGCATCAGCTGGGAGAGGCGGAATTGCTGTTCGCCAAGATAGAGGACGATGCCATCCAGAAGCAACTTGACCGCCTTGCTGCC
>JAFZJI010000087.1 GCA_017552105.1 Bacteroidales bacterium
CAGGCTGTCGTTCTAGCGGCAGCGCCGGCAAAAAAATATGCCTGCCCTTGTATTGGGCAGGCATTATGTTAATTCGAGTTTGAGACTTACATTACTTCTTGCAGATAAGCCTGCCGCAGAAGTAGCATATAGCAGCGACTACCATACCGTTGATGGCAGGGAATCCCCAGTGTACGAGGTTGGCGACAACTGCACCAAGAATCACACCGGCAACTGAGAACCAGTTGACAGTCTTGATCTCGACGGTGTCGGCAAGATATGCCTTCCTATTGAGGAAGTAGCTGAGGATGAGGATGATACCAACGGGAGGAAGGGTGCAGTTGAGCACGTTCAGCCAGCCGCAGAAGTTCCAGTAGAGCCACACGGCTGCTACGGTACCTACGAGACCGGAGATGAGAACCATGGTCTTCTTGCTGAGGCCGAAGATGTTGCTGAGGCCGAGACCGCCGGTGTAGAGGGCGTTGTCGTTCGTGGTCCAGATGTTAAGGCCGAGCACGAGAACTGCAAGGTAGAAGAGGTTCAAGTTGAGCATGACCTCGAAGATGTCGTTTCCACCTACGTAAATGCTGGAGATAGCACCGAAGCAGAACATAAGGCTGTTACCGATGAAGAAGGCTACGACCGTGGTCCAGAGACCTACCTTTCCGCTCTTTGCGAAACGGGTGAAGTTAGGCGTAGCGGTACCTCCGGACACGAAGCTTCCGACCACGAGGCCTGCACCGGCGATGATGCCGAGGTTCTTGGCACCTACGTTGAACTGCTCGATAAGGCCGAGGTCTCCCTTATGGACGGCCATGACCATTGCTACGGTTCCGAGGATGGCCACTGCAGGAACGGCGATGTAGCTGATGATGGTGAGGCTCTTGATTCCGTAGTAAGCGCTGCCGGTCATGAGGATACCTGCGATGAGAACGAGCAGATAACCCTGCCAAGGCATGTGGTCAGGAGTCACCTCGAGACCGAGAAGTTCCTTGGCAACGGGAATTGCGAACATTGCAAGACCCACGCCGAACCAACCAATCTGGGTGAAGCTGATCATAGCGCTGGGAAGCCAGCTACCTTTGGAACCGAAGCTCCTGCGTGCAAGCATGTCCAAGGACAGACCGCTCTCTGCTCCGATGAAGCCGAGAGATCCGGTGTAGGCAGCCAGGATAAGGCCACCAAGGATAAGTGCCCATACGAAACCGCTGAAATTCAAGCCTGCGGCCAGATTCTGTCCGACCCACATACTTGCACTGAAGAAGGTGAAGCCAAGCATCACCATGAACATACTGAGGGTGCTCTTGCGCCCTGCACGGTCTACAGCCTGTGAGGTGTAGTCCACATCGAACTTTTGTTTACTCATAATTCCTGGATATTTGGGTTATTTCATAGATTCTGCGTTCCGCCAGCTCCTTGAGCGACATCGAAGATGCCTTGCGGCAGAGCTCCTGTTCCGCCTCCCATATCTGCTGGAGCCCTTCCTGGGGAAGGGTGCCGAGATTGGTCATCAGCAGCCACACCGAGTAGTCGAGGGGGCCGTCATAACCAAGCTTCTCGTTCACCAGGGCCTGCATATCGATTTGGTCGGCCCTTTCGAGCATCCCCTTCCAGTAATCGAGCACTTCCTCGAAGTGCACGGGGATTTCGTAGCGGCGGGCACCACCATCGTAGATGATGCATTTTTCGAACAGGGCATCCTGATGCTCCATTACATACTTGCGGAATTCGGGGGAAACCACACCGTCGTTCCATCCGAAATCAATGTCGGGCACGTTGATTCCGCTGACTCCCTTGTCCTTATACACAGAGAAGATTCCTTCGTAGAAGAAGCACTGGAAGCCCTCGAATTCAGGGAAATAGGCACAGATGCGCTCGGTCATCCTTTCCATAAGAGGAATCGCGCGCGTGCCGCCTATAGTGAAGAAGATTATCTTGCGGATGCTGCCGCCCTTGCGGCGGAAGCGGTCCAGCACCTGGTCGAGACATAGCCGGAGGGTATCGCCGGTGGCGATGATGTCGCCGATGACCAGGGTGCGGTCGCGGGTAATGCGGAGTTTTTCGTACTTGATGTCGAGACCGGTGATCACGTGGTCCTCGATCGTACGTTCGCAGGAAACGAAGTGCATATCCCTCACCCTCACACCGACTTGATGACAAGCCTCTTCGATAGGATAGTTAAGGCCGCCGCGGAGGATGGTGAGTATATCGACGTCGCCCTCCGAACCAGAAGGGAAAAGGTAACGGAGGGCGGCGACAGTTTCGGGGAGCATTGCTGAATAGGAATCGAATCCTACTACTTCAGGGGAGGCCATCAGATGACGGGTCCCTGCCCCGCTTATAATGAAATACCTATTGAGGAACTGCAGAGCGCGCAGTTCGTATATGCTTGTGTCTTGCTGCGAGCCGACATAATGAAGGCTTGCATTGCGTAGAGTACTAGACATAAAAAAACCCGATTAGAGCAATCGGGATACAAATATACGGCAATTCTTAAAACGAGTCAAGAAAACGGGAAAAATAAATCCACATTTTTTCCACAAATGGTATTATTTCAAAAAAAGCAGGGCATGTGTGTTCGGACACAAAATATTTCGTATTTTTGCGGGAAACAATCTACAGGCATATGGCGCAACACCTCACCATCAAACAAATCGCCACCCTCGCCGGTGTTTCGGCTGGGACCGTGGACAGAGTACTCCATAACCGTGGGAAGGTATCGGAAGAAGCGCTTGCAGCGATACAGGCCGTGCTCAAAGACCAATCCTACCGCTACAACCTGCACAGTTCCGCCATTGCCTTCAAGAAAACCGGAAAGGTCTGGAACATAGTGATCACCATTCCTTTTTCCAAGAAGGGTGAATACTGGGACCTTATCAAAAGCGGCATAGACCAGGCCCTGGCTGAATACGGGGACTTCTCCCTCAAGATCGAATATGTCTTCTTCGACCAGTTCAATTCCAATTCATGCCGCGAGACTTTCGAGAAGATCAAGAAGATGGACTGCTCCGCGGTCATCATAGGCACCACCTTCGTCGAAGAGACCCAGAATCTTTGCAAGGGGCTCGACAAAAAAGGAATCCCCTACTTCTTCGTGGATGGTAAGGTAACGGACACCAAGCCTAAAGCCGCTTTCATGGCCAACCAGACCGCCTGCGGGCGTCTGCTTGCCAGGCTTATGGACGGATTCGTGGCCGACGATGCCGAAATCGCCGTCCTGCTTCCCAAGCGCATTGGCACCCAGCTTTCCAACAACTCCGCAATCCGCCTGGCGTCATTCCGCAACTATTTCAAGGAGAAATCGCGCGACTCGGCCGTCAAGGAATTCAGTTTTTCGGCCGACAATGAGAAGAAGGCGGGCGAGGAGATATCCGCTTTCCTGAAAGAGAATCCCGCCGTCAAGGGAATAGCCGTGGTCATTTCCACCGCATACCTGATTTCCGGAGCCGTAGAAAAGTCAGGCTTCAAAGGAATATGCGTGGGAGGGTTCGACGCGACCGAGGGCAATTCCAGATGCATCCGCGAGGGGTCTCTCGATTTCATCATCAACCAGCACCCCGACAAACAGGGCTTCAACGCAGTGGAGGCCACCCTGCACTATCTGCTCTATGGCACTACGGACAGTTCCGCCGACGAACTGATGCCCATCGACATTGTTTTCAAAGAGAACCTTATACCTTGAAATCCATTACGCTGCGGACGAGCATGGATTCGTCCGCGGCGTTTATGTATGAAACGCTGTAGCGGCGGCCGCCCTTTTCCACGTTGACGACCACGTGCCCGCCTTCGTAGGATTCCCTGGCGACATCCTTCATCCAGGCCTTGTCGCCGTCGGATGCGCGGCGTTCCGCAGGCATTATCGTAGGGCAGATAATACGGTCGTCGGGGTAGATGCTGCGGTCTGCAAGAAGGTCCATACAAGGGTTCATATTGTGAAGCTGGTCCCAGACGCAGCTCACGTAAACCTGAGAATGCAGGGCCCCGACAAGTTTGCGGGTCATCGATTTGTGCCCGTGGTGGTTGACCTTGGCTACGTTCGCGCGTCCGCAAGCCTCGGCTATATCATCCTCGAAATTACGTTCGGTGCCGTCGGGATCCTTGAAACGGGCAGAGAAATCCCCTGCGGTATAGAAGCGGAAAGGCCCGTAGCTGAAAACCATACCCAGGCTCATCGCGTTCTCGTTCTTGGCAGGGATGCCGGCCTTTTTCTTGGCCTCGAAAAGATCCCTGGTACGCCCGTCAGGATAGGCTATGCAGCCGTTGCCGCACAGATTCCATACCGAGAAACCCGGATAAGGATTGTGCAGCTGCACTATCTGGTCGGTGGCTCCGAGGCGGAACTTCTCGACCTGCATCCCGCGATGCTCCTTCATATAATCATAGAATGGATACATCAGCCTCACGGTATCCGGATCGGCCCAGTTCAGGGAAGGATCGTCATCAGGGTAGCAACGGTCGATGGCCTTACGGAAGTTGAGTATCTCCGCAGCCTGGGCAAATCCGCTCAGGGCATATTCCTTACCATCGCGCACCACCTTCCCGGCGTGGAAAAGGTCGCTGCCGGCGTGGTCGTTGTGATAATGGGACAGCATCATATAGTCCACGTCCGTCACCGCCGGATTCACGCGGGTGACATAGCGGGCTATCCATTCGCCGGCGTGCCTCTCGTTGCTGGGGAGCAAGGGCACTGCCTTGGGACCCCTTGCCAGGGCATCGAAATCCCCGCAGTCCAGCAGCATGGAAGTACCGTCGGGGAATATCAGGAAGATGGATTCGGCGACTCCGGTGTAGATGAAATGGATCTGGAACTCCCCTTCCTTCCATCCTCGCCAGGGCTTGCCCACGTCGATGTGCTTCCGCCCCATGGCGAAAGCCTTTTCCCAATCCGATAGGAGCAGGGCAGCTCCACCGGCAAGGCTGTATCTGAAGAAATCTCTCCTGTCCATCAGTCTATCTTTATGTTCAAAGGTTTACGGCCGGCCTTGACCTTTATTTCCCGGGTGCCGTCGGCAAGGCGGGCAAGAACGGCTACCTCCTTCCCTACAAGGTCCTTGTCGAACTCCAGGGTAAGGGACACGCTGGTGTAGTCTTCGGCCCAGACGGACTTGGTCACCAAGGTCCCGAAGCCGGTGGACACGGTGCCCGGACGGTAGTAGGCGCAGAACCAGTTGATTACGGGAGATGACAGGCCCGAGAAATTGCACCATCCGCCTCCGCGTCCGGTAGCCAGCATAATATGTTCGTAGCAATTATATGAGTCCTCGCATTCCCTCTCCCAGTTCTCGAGAGCCGTGTCGGCTATCTTGCGGGCGAGATCGGCCCTGCCGAGGTCGAGCATGGTCTTCCAGAGTATCATCTGGTGGGGCATCCAGACCGTCCCGTTCCAGTATCCGTCTATGCTGTAGTAGGATGCGCGCTGATCGACGGCCGTAATTCCATAGGGGCTCCAGAGCTCTCCCTGGGTGAAGATGTGCCCGAGCAGGGCTTCCTTCTGGGCCTCGTCCACGATCCCGGCCACAAGCGGGGTGACTCCGTCCAGGCCTTTGTTGTAGTTCTCCCCTGCCCCGGTACGGTAGAGGCCCTGGGGGACATCCTGGGCATCGTGCTCCACATATCCGAAATACCCGGACTCAGCGTCCCAGGCATAAGTCTCTATGGCCTTGCCCATGACGGCTATGTCCTTGTCGTACTGCCTGACATCTGCCTTGATATTCAGGTGCGAGGCCAGCAGGCGCAGTATCTTGGCGCAGCGTATATAGTAGGATGTGGATACCATGGGGGTGGTGCGTCCCCGGCGCTCGGTCTGGGGGCGCAAGGTCCACTGGGCGGGGTAGTCGTCCCATCCGCCACTATTGTAGAATATGTTCCAGGTGGCCAGGAGCCCGCTTTTCTTACGGAAGTCCGGGCCGGTCATATAGTCGTAGAAGCGTTTCAGGCGCGGATAGATTTCCTTGAGCTGGGCTTCGTCGGATCCGCAGGTCTTCCACACGTCGCCAATTGCGAGTATCTGGGTGGCGAGAGGCGTCCCGTGATGCACGAAGGGCGCTTCTTCCGCGGGCGTAGTGGTGTACTGGCGGATGATTTCGTAGCCGCGGCCGGGATCTATCTCGCTCATTGCCCAGCCTATGAAACCGCAGTCCCAGGTATAGAGGCTGTTCCAGTTCTTGCCGGGGCAGAAATGGCGAATGGGCTCGCCGAAGGCATCTATGGGATATACCACGTTGGTCAGCAGCGTGGCCTGGAGGAGCTGCAGCCCGAAGGGCAGACCCTCCGCTTCGGCAGGACGCCTGAGGTCCCTGACCGCATCCTCTATCGACGACCTGTCGCCCCGGAAGATGAGCTGCCAGACCGTAGTGTCGCTCTGGGGCTTGAGCACTATAGGACGGAGGAAATTTGCGGTATAGTGGCCTTTGAGGTCGCCTTTCAGATCCTTGAACACGTGGTCGTGTACCTTCCTGGGCATAAGCTGCTCAAGTTTGGCGCAGCGCCACTGACGGACCTCGCTCATAGGGTAATCCCATACCACGCCGTAGCTGGCATCCACTTCGGGATAGCGCACGCTGAACCATCCGTCCCCTTCCTGGAGTTCGGGATCCCACTTGCCCTCGCTGCCGCCCGTCTTGCGCACGGCCAGCTGGAGGTTGATATTCTGAACCTCGGGGGTATTGTTCACGCAGCGGGTTTCCAGCAGCACTCGGTCATCGTCGATGATATGGTAGGTAGCATCCACGTACACCCTGTCCTTCCACTCGATTTCCTGCCTGTAGGTGATGTGGCGCATATCCGCGGAAACCTTCCAAGGATGTACGTCAGAGTCGAACAGGGCGCAAGGCACCTTGACATTGCGCCTGTAGATGCCGGGCACCAGGCAGAACTCCACCTGCATCCCGGAGGAAAGGTCCTGTATATGGGAGATGCCGAAATACTCCTTGGAATAAGGCCCCCACTGATGGAGACTTGCGATGTCGTGGGATACGGGGCCCTGTGCTCCAAGTGTAGGAATTATGATAAAAAGGGAAATAAAGCTGATTAAAAACCGTTTCATGTTATTAACTCTCATTGTACAAATATACGGTTTTAGCTTGAAAAGAAGAAATAAAACTCTATATTTGTGTTCGGACACACG
>JAFZJI010000088.1 GCA_017552105.1 Bacteroidales bacterium
ATGGCGCTCTTATAGGAGTATTTGCGGATGAAAAGCGCCGCCGGGATGGCCATGGTGGCATAGCCGCCATAGAAGGCGAACTGTATGAGCGAGGCTTTGGCTGCCGACAGTTCCATCACGGTCTGGAAAGCGGCCACCATGGGGTTCGTGATATCGTTCGCAAAACCCCAGAGCGCAAACAGGCTCGTGATAAGAATAAACGGGATCAGATATTTCTTCTCGACCAGCTTCGCTTTAGTGTTCATACTTCGTAGAAGTTTCTAACCTACAAATATAAAAAAACCGCAGCAATAATGCTACGGTTATCTTGCATAAAAAGGGGTTGATCTTACTGATCTTCCTCGAGACGGAGCTTCTGGACATAGATGGCCTTCTCCTTTGCGAGGCGCTTCTTTACGGAAGGCTTCTCGAAGGTCTTGCGTGCACGCATTTCGCGCACGGCACCGGTCTTTTCGAATTTGCGCTTGAATTTCTTCAGGGCCCTTTCGATGTTCTCACCGTCTTTTACAGGAACTATAATCATTTAAAAATCACCTCCTTTTCGATTAAAGCGGCTGCAAAGGTAGGAATTTTTTCTGAAACTACAACATCTGCACGAAATCTTTCATTCCTTCGGTGGCAACTTTCCGTATGTGATGTATGCGCTTGTCCCACAAGGGGATTTCCGCGGGGTCGATTATGTAGATGGGAGCTTCCGCTGGAGCATAGCGGTAGAGCCCGGCCGCGGGATAGACCTGGAGCGAAGTTCCCACGATCAGCACTATGTCCGCCTTCGAAACCAGCTCGATAGCCTGCTCCATCTTGGGTACGGCCTCTCCGAAAAACACGATGTGGGGGCGGAGCTGCACTCCGTTGGGGGCCTTGTCGCCCAAATGCACGGCATCGTAGCCCACGTCGAATACCTGCTTCTCGCTGTAGCCGTCGCGGTCGTCGTAGCAGTTCTCGGGCCTCACCTTGGTGGCTTCGCCGTGAAGATGCACTACGTGAGTGCTGCCGGCCCTTTCGTGCAGGTTGTCCACGTTCTGGGTGATGACATCCACTATGTAGTCCTTCTCCAGCCCGGCAATCGCCCTGTGGGCATCGTTGGGTTTTACCTGGCGGAGATGCTCGCGCTGCATGTTGTAGAACTCGAGCACCTTGCTGCGGTCGCGGTACCATCCCTCGATGGAAGCAACCTCCATGGGGTCGTAATTGTCCCAGAGCCCGCCGTTGTCGCGGTAGGTCCCCAGTCCGGATTCGGCGCTCACGCCTGCCCCGGTAAGAACGGCTATTCTCTTTTTCATCAGTCTTTCATCTTGAAGAAATACTTCCGGGCCCAGTATTCGAAGAGAGGGTCGAGGACGATGGGCTCGTCGTTCTCGCCGAAGGTGATGATTTCTTTTTTGCAGAGGGCATCCTTGAGCCTGCGCACGTTGGCGGAAGAGTGGAGGTTGTAGCGCTCTATCACATCTGCCGAACTGAAGCGCTTGCATCCGTCCAGGGTGGCCCTGAGCAGGGAAAGCTGGAAGCCCGTGAGGTCGGAGACCATCTCCTTGAAGCGGGGCTCATGAATGGATATGAGCATGTCCAGGGCCTCCTGCAAGGTTGCGTCGGTGATGTATCCTTTGGTGAGATGGTCGCAGATGGATGCGAAGTGGTTGATGTACCAGATATTGCCCCGGAAGCGCTTGCATACGCTCATCATGAGGTCGCGGTCGATGACCTTTCCGCTGGTAAGGAAGCCCTTCACTATGTGGTCGGTGATTTCGCGGGGGTCTATCTCCGTCATGTTCACCCTGTTGACCTGCCTGTGGAATATGACCTTCTCCTCGAAGAGGTACTTCATGGCATTCACGGCCGAACCGAGGAAAATGAAGTTGCAGAGCTTGTCCTGGGAATTCCTGGCCACTTCTTCGAAGAGTTTTATGAACTTCTCCCAGTTCTCCAGGAAGGTGATGTTCTGGAATTCGTCGAGAATTACGTAAATCTTCTTCCCGGTGGCAGCCGCCAGGCGCCAGGGGAGGCAGAGCATGGAGCGGACGTCGTTTTCGTCCAGCTCCCAGGAGACGGACAGCACGTCGTCGGTGGCGGTGTAAAGGTCCGGGTCGAATACGAAATGAGTGTCGGGCAGGCAGTTCTGCACTATGCTGCTGTACTCGTCGGGGGTGGTAGCCTCGGCGCGGAGCAAGGCCGAACCGAATTCCAAAAGGAATTCTTCCACGCTGCGGACGTGCTGCATGTGCACTTCCGCGGTAGTGAATTGTTTTCCGGAGATGCGCATCCCTAGGAAGGTCTGCTGCATCAACGATTTCTTGCCGCTCTTGGATGGCTCGTAAATGACTATGTTCTCGCCTTGTTCCAGCAAGTTAGCTATTGTAGTCTGCTCGCTATGACGGCCAATATTGTTTTTCCCCGTGACAGGTTTGTAGTAAATAAACGCAGTATCCATTCCGTAACAACTTTGTTCCAACGACAAAAATAATAAATTATTTTGCGGAACCCAGAAAAATTACTACTTTTGCAGTCCAAATTTTCAGAAGACTGTCGAGCTAAGGATTAAGAGCTGTTTCGAGAACAGCCGCTTGCAGCCAAAACTTTAAAAAAGTTTTTTTTATGTACGCAATTGTAGACATTGCAGGTAGCCAGTTCAAGGTAGAGGCCGGAAACGAGATTTTCGTTCCCCGTCTTCCTCAGGCTAAAGATGCAGTAGTAGAGTTTGACAAAGTGCTCCTCGTCGATGTCGAGGGCAAGGTCAAAGTCGGTGCTCCCTATGTTAAAGGCGCTGTTGTCAAGGCAACCGTTATCGCTGACGACGTGAAAGCAGACAAAGTCATTGTTTTCAAGAAGATCCGCCGCAAAGGTTTCCAGAAACTGAACGGTCATCGTCAGAAACTTACCAAGATCAAAATTAACGAAATCGCTTAAGTATTATGGCACACAAAAAAGGTCAATCAAGTTCTAAGAACGGTCGTGAGTCGCATAGCAAACGTCTCGGCCTCAAGAAATTCGGCGGCGAAGTCGTTAAGGCCGGCAACATCATCGTGCGTCAGCGCGGCACCGTGCACAACCCCGACAAGAACGTGGGTATGGGCAAAGATCACACTCTTTACGCTCTCGTAGACGGAACCGTAAAGTTCTGCCGCAAGAGAGACGATAAGTCGTTTGTTTCGGTGATTCCTTTTGATAATTAATCAATGCTTACACTGAAATCGCTTCGTGATGACCCTCAGGCAGTTATCGACCGCTTGAGGGTTAAAAATTTCGACGCAAAGGCAATAGTCGAAAAAGTACTCGAACTCGACGAGAAGCGCCGCTCGCTCCAGCAGCAGAGCGATGCCTTGCTGGCCGAGCAGAAAAAGAAGGCTGCCGAGATCGGCAGTCTTATGAAACAGGGCCTGCGGGATGCCGCCGAGGCCGCCAAGGGCGAAGTCGCAGCTCTCAAACAGAAGAGCTCCGACCTTCTTGCCGAAGGTGACGCCGTGGCGAAGGAACTCGAGGATCAGCTCGTCCTCCTTCCCAACACTCCCTGCGCCCTCGTCCCCGAAGGTAAGGATGCCTCCGACAACCTGGTGGTCAAGGAAGGCGGTCCCGAGGTGAAACTCCCCGAGGGAGCCCTCCCTCACTGGGAACTCGCCAAGAAGTACGACATCATCGACTTCGACCTCGGCGTCAAGATTACCGGTGCAGGTTTCCCCGTATATAAAGGAAAGGGTGCAAAGCTCCAGCGCGCACTCATAAACTTCTTCCTGGACGAGAATACCAAAGCCGGATATCAGGAGACCGAACCTCCCGTGGTGGTGAACGCCGCATCGGGCTTCGGCACCGGTCAGCTTCCCGACAAGGAGGCACAGATGTACTATGTGGGATTGGACAATTTCTACCTCGTGCCTACTGCCGAGGTGCCTGTCACCAATATCTTCCGCGACGTCATCCTCCCTGCCGACCAGATTCCCCAGAAGCTTACCGCCTACACTCCTTGCTTCCGCCGCGAGGCCGGATCCTATGGCAAGGACGTCCGCGGCCTGAACCGTCTGCACCAGTTCGACAAGGTCGAGATCGTGCGCGTGGAGAAGCCCGAAGACAGCTACAAGGCCCTCGATGAAATGGTCGCCCACGTAGAGGGTCTCGTGAAGAAGCTCGGCCTCAAATATCATATCCTCCGTCTCTGCGGCGGCGATATGTCCTTCACTTCCGCAATTACCTATGATTTCGAACTCTGGAGTGCAGCCCAGGGTCGTTGGCTGGAGATCTCTTCGGTTTCCAACTTCGAGTCCTTCCAGGCCAACAGGCTCCATCTGCGTTATCGCGACGCCGATGGCAAAACCCAGCTCGCCCACACGCTCAACGGTTCTTCCCTTGCACTTCCGCGCGTAGTCGCCGCCCTCCTCGAGGACAATCAGACTCCGGAAGGTATCGTGATCCCCGAGGTCCTGCGTCCATATACAGGATTCGATATCATTGACTAAGGCTCGTACCATACTCGGAATAGATCCCGGAACCAATCTGCTTGGTTTCGGGATTGTCCGTGTAGATGAAGATGGTCGCCCGTCCTACGTGGATATGGGCGTACTGGACCTTCGCAAGATTTCCGATCCCTACGACAAACTCGAGTGCATCCATTCCAAGGTCAGTGCCTTGTGCGAATTGCATCATCCCGACGACCTGGCCATCGAATCTCCTTTCTATGGCAAGAACGCCCAGGTCATACTCAAACTCGGAAGGGCCCAGGGGAGTGCTATGATTGCGGCTATCGCCCACGGCGTGAGCGTCTGCGAATATGCTCCCCGCCGTGCCAAGATGGTGATTTGCGGCAATGGTGCCGCATCCAAGGAGCAGGTCGCCCTGATGGTGGAGCGTACGCTGGGGATCAACATCGATAGCAAGTATCTGGATGCCACGGATGCCCTCGCTATCGCAATGTGTCATTATTATCAGCTGAAAAGCCCTTTGACTTCGTCTTCGAAGGCTGCCGGTTCTTCTTGGGAGAAGTTCCTGGCGGATAATCCTGACCGCATCAAGTAGCACTTCTATACTAACCTGTCATTAAACCTAAGGTCTGTTCCTGCATCCAAGAACCGTTATGACCCGAAGCATTGTCACTTTCATAGGCCTGTTGATCATCAGCACAGGCCTCTTCGCGCAGAATAAAGTATCTGCAATCCTGTTGGATTCCTCCAACGGTGAACCCGTAGCCTTCGCCACAGTATCCATGACCCGCGACGGGTCGAAAAAGCCCGACATGTACTGCATGAGTACTGATTCGGGAGAGGCGGTCTTCTCCAAAGTCAGGAAAGGCCTCTATGTCTTCAAGGCGGAGCTCCTCGGATACAAGCCCTTCGTAAAGCACATCCAGGTAGAGGGGGACCTCGACCTCGGAAAGCTGCGTATGGAGCCCGACAAGGTGATGCTGGATGCTGCTTCGGTTTCGGCGGTGGGCAATGCTATCATAGTTAAGAAAGATACCCTGGAGTACAACGCCAATTCCTTCAAGACTACCGAGAACGATATGCTGGAGGACCTGCTCAAGAAACTTCCCGGCGTGGAAGTCAGCGAAGACGGTTCCATCTCCATCAACGGCGAAACCATCTCCAAGATAACCATCGACGGAAAGACCTTCTTCCTCGACGACCCTCAGCTTGCCTCCAAGAACATCCCTGCCAAGATTATCAATAAGCTCAAAGTCATCAACAAGAAGAGCGAGCAGGCCGAGTTCACGGGCATCGACGATGGTGAGGAAGAAAAGGTCATCGACCTCGACATCAAGCCCGGCATGATGAAGGGCGCATTCGGAAACGTGATGGCCGGCGGCGGCCGCGACATCCCCACCAATTCCGTGGTGGATCCCGACTGGCGTTATCAGGGCGCTGCTTTCCTGGGGAACTTTACCAAGGAAAGGCAACTCAGCGTCATACTCAATGGCAACAATACCAACAACCGTGGTTTCAACGACCTGTCCGGTTCCATGATGGGCAACATGCGCGGTGGCGGTGGCGGAATGGGCCGCGGCCAAGGTGGATGGGGCGGCGGCAACGGCATCACGACTTCCTACATGGCAGGCGTGAACGGGGCCTGGACCCTGGTAGATGGCAACATGGACCTCAGCTCCAACTATCTGTACAACCATACCGACAAGAACGTAATCGAGAAGAGCGAGAAAACCACCTACGTGAACGACGACTACAACCTGGTCGACCGTTCCGAAGGTACCAACCTTACCGCTTCGGGGGGGCATCGTATAGGTATCCGCCTGGATCATAAGTTCAGCAAGAATACTTCCATCCTGTTCGAACCCAGGATCAACTTCGGCACCGGCAGTTTCAGCGAGGACAACTTCACCTCGCGCTATGCCGACTCCCTCTCCCTGGGCACCAGGAAGGAGCTCACCAGCTCGGACAACAAGCAAAGCGGCAGCAACAAGAACATATCCACCAGCGGATTCATGCTCTTCCGCCAGAGGTTGGGCATCCCCGGCCGTACCCTTACGGTCATGGGCCGTTATTCCTTCAGCAATAATGACCTGAATTCCTCGAACTGGTCGGAGACCACCACCGACGGAGTCAAGTCTTCGATCGACCAGACAATCACCTCCAACCAGAAGAGCAGCAGCCTGATGGGCCGCGTGACCTATACCGAACCTCTGGGTGACAACCTTTATGTAGAGGCCAACTACCGTTATTCATGGGCCCGTTCCACTTCGGAAAAGGATACCTGGGACAATCTGCTGAACGCCAAGGACTATGTCTATTCCAACGAGATAGAGAACATTTCCCACAATCAGGAAATCGGCGTGAACGTGATGTACCAGAAAGAGAAGTCCCGTGCCCAGCTTGGATTCGCGGCCATGCCTACCAAGACCTACAACAGCACCACCCGCTACGATTCGCTTAGCGACAAGTGGGAGCCCATGGAATACAACGATTTCCGTTGGAACTTCTCGCCCCGCCTCATGCTCTGGTGGGAGTTCAACGACGATGCCAATGCCAGGCTTTTCTACCGCGGCAGTTCCTCGCAGCCTTCTACCCGTCAGTTGATGCCGGTCCCCGATAATTCGGACCCTCTGAACGTATCGTTCGGTAATCCGGAACTTACGCCTTACTTTACGCATAACGTGCGTGGCGAGGTGCGCTACAACAACAAGAAGACTTTCGCATCCTTCAATATCAGGTTCAATGGCGGATATGTGCAGAACCCAATCGTGAGCCTTACCTGGTACGACAATGGCGCTGCCTACACCATGCCTTTCAACGGACCCGACAACTTCAACGCCGGCATCAACGGATTCGCCAACATCCCCATCGCGAAGTCCAGCTTCTCCATATCAAACTTTGCGCGCGTGAACTTCTCGGAATCCTCGAGCTATGTGGGTGAGAACATAGATATGACTACCTACACCACCGGAGGCGATTACTATGCATTCATGGATGAGTTGAACAGCAACTGGAACAATCAGACTTGGTTCGACTCCCATATCTCCCTGAATACCATCACCAGCCTTGCCCTGGTGGAACGCCTGCGCCTTACCTACCGCAGCGACAATCTGGAACTCACGGCGTCCGGCCGCACCCGCATCAACAAGAGCTGGTACACCATCCGCGATACCAAGACCACCACCTTCAACAACCAGGTACGCCTCACTGCGAACTGGACCTGGGATGAGCCCGGCATTACCTTCAAGGCAGAAGGAAACTACAACTGGTATAATGGTTATTCCACCAAGCAGCCCGACGAATACGTGCTCAACGCCGAAATCCAGAAACTGCTCTTCAAGAAGAAGTTCACCCTCGCCGTGAAGGGCTACGACGTTCTGGGCCAGGCCAAGAACCTCACCGTAACCGATGCCTCCAACTATCACAACGAGGTGTTGAACAACACTCTCGGCCGCTATGTGATTGTGTCGCTGACCTACCGTTTCGGCACCTTCGACCGCAGCAAGATGCGCGGTCCGGGTGGCCCCGGCGGCCGTGGCTTCGGCGGTCCCGGCGGACGTCCCCGTTAGAAACATCCTTTTTTCGCGATACAGGCTCTGCGCACAGCGCAGGGCTTTTTTGTGTATGGGCCTGATACATAGAATTATGTATTGAATCGCAGATGGCAGTAGCCTAACTTTGCCATGTTGCATAACGGCTGGATTATTCAATTCATAATGATATGGAAGTAAGCAAAAACTATTTGCCCCCTCAGTGCGAGGCGCTGGAGGTGAAAGTGCAAAATGTAATCTGCGGATCCGCGGATCCGATTCTTGCAGGTTTCGAGCCCGAAACCAACTGGGATGCATAATCTTTGGAGGAAACTGAAATGAAAAAGACTATCATTACCATCGTGGCAGCCGGAATGCTCGTGCTTTCCGTCGGATGCCAGAAAGAACAGACAATCGTAGCAGATCCCTCCGGGGTCGAATTCGAAATCAACGTAAAGCGCAGCGACCTAGGCCAGCCCACCAAGGCTGTCAAGACCGGCTGGGAGAATGGCGACAAGGTTTACGTCTTCTTCGACGGTAACCGTTCGTCGGCCGACTATATGATGACCATGACCTACAACGGCAGCGCCTGGACTTATTCTCCCGGTTCCGAGGTCGTAGCGAACCTGCAGCCTTCCGGGACCTTGTCCGCGATATACTGCACGGTCGCGACCGACATCTCCTTCTCGACCAATGCCTATTTCACCCTGCCACAGAACGGTGCCGGAGGATTCTTCATGGCCAACAATGTGGCATACACCTATTCGGAAAACAAACTGAAGGCCAGTCTTACCCTTTCGGTGAATGACGACTACACCACTGCCCAGATTTCCATCAGCGGCATAAGCGGAGATGGTTGGTACCTGCAGGAAGCGGGCAGCAGTTTGCTACTGTCCTATGACGGAGTCTACTATACCGGCTTCGGATGGAATCCCAACGGAAACTCGGGCTGGGGCGGAAAACACTATCTGACTTCATATGGCGGGGATCTCCAGACTTTCGTCATGGTAAGCTACTATGCCCGCAATGCCCGCAGCTGGAAGTTCAATCTTTCCAACGGCACGGCCACATATCAGAAGAGTTTCTCTTCGAAAAGCCTGCAACAAGGAACCGCCGCCAAGTTCGCCGGCCCCGACGACCTGGATGCGCCTACCAATGGATGGGCCAGGCTCTTCCCCGGTTCCTTCACGGCTCCCGGAACCATTTCTGATGAAGATTTTTAATGTAGGAGGTCAAGATTATGAAAAAGACAATCATATTGATTATGGCTGCTGCCAGCGTTTGCCTGTATGCAGCATGTACTAAGAACGAGAATCCCGTCTCCAGGACCGAGCCCCGCGAACTGAGGCTCACGGTCTCGGCCGACGATATGGCCAAAACGTCATTGGGCCTCGATGGAAGCACTTACAAACGTGCCTGGAGGTCGGGAGACGCCTTGTCGGTAATATATTTCGATGCCGGCAACAAACCCCACAAC
>JAFZJI010000089.1 GCA_017552105.1 Bacteroidales bacterium
CGACCTTTGGGTCGATGGAAAGCGCGACGACATTATTAAGGCTTTCGAAGACGCCGGCATCCATATCTACGATGTCATCTATCAGGAGGCCAAGGCGGGCATTTTCCTGGACACGGAAGTGGAAATCCACTTCCATCCCAGCAAGATGTACAATCCTTTCTCCAATGCTCGTTTACAGCGTTATTTCAAGAAGAATGCTCCCTTCCGGGATGATGTAGTCATCACTTATCCCGACGCGGCATTCAACGCTGTTTTCTGCATGGCCCATATGTTCCGCCACTACTTGGAAGGCGGCATCGGAATGCGGCAGATGCTGGATTATTACTATGTCCTGCGCGAGCTCGCCCCTTCCGACCGGGAGAAGGTAATGAAGGACTTACGTCGATTGGGGATGAAGCGTTTCACGGCCAGCGTGATGGCGTCGATGTGGTACAACTTCGGTTTGGAAGAGGAGTATTTCCTGTGCCCTCCCGATATGAAGCACGGAAAGAAACTCGTGAACGATACCTTTTCGATGGGAAACTTCGGCGTCAACGATAAGCGGAACTATTCCTACAAGGGAGAGTCTGCCTGGGCCAAGTTCCGCCGCAAGAACGGCCGTGTCTTTTCCAACCTGCGCTATTATCCCTGTGAAGTGATCTGGTCTCCTTTTTCCCGCGTTATTCAGTTTGTCTGGCGGAAGTTTAAAGGCTATCTTTAATCTGCACCATAACAATAACGCCGGCCCAAAGGGTCGGCGTTATTCGTATATGCTTGCCAGAGACTACTCGACAGTCAGCTGGATGGTCTTCTCTTCGAAGTACTCTCCGTTCAGATCGTTGACCTTGATGGTAGTGGCGTTGCCATTGCTGAGTCGGGTCTTGAATTTGCACGGGAATTCATTCGTGTAATCGTAGGAAGTACCGTTGAGCGTAGCGTAGTCGTCGTAGGTGATGGTCTTGACGAAATAGTAGCTGTTCCTGTCGCTGTTGAAGGCGGACGGGCCGTACTTCACAGGCAGCGCGGAGATAGCGGGATCGACCGAGTTGTCCGGGATGCTGGTGAGACCGTTGTTCTGGGCTTCGATCTTGACCTGCAGCGGGAACATATCGCGAGGCAGGCCGTCCGGAAGGGCGATTGTCACAGTCGTTTCCTGGTTCATCGCGTCGGAAGCCAGCGGGGTAACGGTGGTCTGCACGTCTCCGGCGACGAATACCTGCTTCTCCATCACGGTGAACTCAACCTCGCGGTACAGGGCATGGGCGCCTTCGACCTGGCCCACAATCTTCAGTTTGCCTTTCTGGACGGTGCCGGGCTGAGAATCTTTCAGCGTAACAGTGATGGTACCGTGGTTGTCCGTTCCGTTCGTGTTGTGCGTGACAACGATGTCGGAGATGGAGGCAATGGCCTGAGGATAACTGCCATTGGTCTCGATATCTGTCTGGATGGACACTTTCTTTCCGGCCGAAGAGTAATTACCGTTGGTAACGACAACCTCGGAGCTGCTGGCATCGGGATAGAAATAGAAGTCGATGTTGAAGCTCTTTCCGGCACCGATGGAGGTATAGCTCATATTGTTTCCGGAACGACCGGCAACGACGATTCTGGATTTGGTGTTGCTGAGGTCATCCAGCATGGAAGTTCTGACGCTGGCGGAGACATCTCCCAAGAACGCTCCATTGTAAGCCTCCTGAGGAGTCGTAGGATGACGGTCGGCCGTGATGTTGGATACTTCAAACACATACCTGAAGTTACGCAGGATGTTGAGATAGGCGCCATTTTCATCCACGAGGGAGACTTTGTAGAATCGGTTCGGGTTTCCCCAGAGTTCCTGCCGGAGTTTTTCGTCGTCCAACAGATAGACTTTCGTCCAGGTGACGGAGAGAAGGGCACCCGTTTCGGCAAAGGCAGGGTCCGAATTCTTCGGAATGGTGCGCTCGTACATGTAGTCATAGCACATATTCTGGCCCGGATCCCATTTGGTGATCCAACCACTATTATTGCTTATTCCGCTAGGGAGACCGGAGGTAAGCTCATAGGAGAGCTCATGCCCGGTATAAGTGCCGATAATGGATGCGGCGGTGGAATTTCTCGGATCAATGTATGGGGTATTGTACCCCTGTGCTTCGGAATACGGGGCTATTGATCCGGTTTTAGGGGTATCCACCAGTCTGAATCCCTGAATCATGAAAGGACACTCTTCCTTGGACCAGAAAGAAATCTTGGCGAAATTGCGGACAAGGATGACTTCCTCCAGTTCGGGGATCTCATCGGCGATATAATCGCCTTTTTTCGAGGTCATGACATATTGTCCGCCCTCCATTTTCGGGTAGACACCGCTGATTCGTTTCCGCTGCCAGAAGCCGCAGACCCTGTTCATGGAGTACACCTGCTCCAGCACTTCTTCCTCGTAGCCGACCGGGAGGGGATGATCCAGTGTGTAAGGGGTGCCATTGGCGTCGCACGCACCGACCATGAAATCCAGGACGAGCGGGTCGTTGGAAAGCGGGAGCATCACATTATATAGGTAAAGGAAGTTTCCCTGACCTGTCGGGGTGGAACCGAATACACCATCAAGGTTATGGGAGATCGGAGGATTCAGGTAAGTACTCGGATCATATACGATCTCTGCCTTCACAAAGTTCTGGAGGTTACCGCCTCTGCCTTCGCTGCTGCCGCCGCCGAAGACTGCCACGTACACTTCGTTAGCCTCCACATTGGGCTGCTCGGGCACCTGGTCGAAAGTCTGGGCGCGGGTCTACGTAGCAACGAGCTCCGCTTCAGGCATGGAAAGAGCAAATGTTACAAGCATCATATCTCCTTCCTTAGGAGCCACAGTCGTGGTTATAAAGGACTCTTGCTCCTGCACCGGGACGGATTCCTGGACGCAGGCCGTCGCCATGACGACGGCTGCTGAAAGTATATAGAAAATCTTTTTCATAATCTTGTCCCTCCTAAACATTAATAGATATATCCGATCCACTGGGTAGCAGCGGTGCCGGGCTGTTCCTGGTTATTGTACTTGGTGTCGCTCCAATACCATTCGTCGTAAACGCAGCGCATGTAGGTTACGAATCTTTCGTTATTCTTGACCAAGTAGCCGTTGTTCGTGTTTGCTCCGGACATGTTGATGAATGCATTCTCGTGGTTCTGTCCCGTATAGGGGACACCACCATAGGCGTAGTTGCCACCGGCCCAATAAACATCATAATACGCGGGAGTCTGGCCTCCCCAGCCACCGCTTGCCTGATGGTATTCAGGGGAGAACAATTCCGGAATATGGTGATAGTCGGAGAGTCGGATCAGGAAGTCAATCTCTGCGACGGTGGGCATTCTCCATCGACCGGCGGGATAGCCATTCTCCTGATAACCGGCGCAACGCTCCTCAGCTCTGTCATAGTTCATGATAGGCGTAGTAGAACCCCAGGAAGAAGCGATGCGGATGGCGGGGGCAATTACATTCTGAGTCGTCTTAGCGACCGCATTGTAGTTGGCTTGGACCGTAAGGACGCGATTTCCGGTCGTTCCGGCGGGATATCCCAGGTAATTATATGCCAGGCGTCCTCCTCTGGGATCGCCGATAACGACTTCCTCATCCATTCCGGCGACCTTATATCCTTCCGGAAGAACACTCACAGTAATGACATATTGATTCGTATTATTGTTCACTGAGGAAGAGGAGCCAACCTGGTTCATGGAACCGAGTTGATCGGAGGAATTGTAGTTATTGCCTCGGTTGTTATACGCATTACCGCTTTGATATCTACCACCGTGATTACGAGTATATGCATAGCTGTTCACATACGCGTATCCGTTACTCTCATCCGCCTTCGCGTAGATGGACGGGTACTGAACGACTGTAACATCGATGGTCTTGCTCAGACCGCCCGCCGTATGCTTCACCTTCATCGTGTAGGTGATGGGAGTGCAGTCGAAACCATCGGAAGTCATGTCGGTATTAAGCGTATGGGTGAGCTTGAACCCTTCCTTGGATTCCTCGGAAGTCGTTGCGGAAACACTCACTTGGTTACCGGAGAAGAGGTTCGTCTTCGTTCCCGTCAGGTCGATAACCTCGATGTCGTTACTGGAAAGCACCGGAATGTAGATATCGTCCACACCGTAAATCTCGTAGTATCTCACCGGAACATCCAGATACATGGCACCTTC
>JAFZJI010000090.1 GCA_017552105.1 Bacteroidales bacterium
CATCATGCGGGCGACTGCCAGATGCACGTCGCGGTAAGCCACACCCGGCTTGGTCAGCGAGAATGCAAGCTCGTGGCAATCATAGACTATGCTGTAGATATCCCTCTGCTTGGGGGTGTAGCGGCCTCCGGTCGGATAGGTTCGGGTGAAGTCGGATGCGTAGTGGGAGTTCCCCTCCGCACCGGCGTCGATGACCATCAGCTTGCCCGGCTCGATGGTGCAGGCATGGCCATGATTGTGGAAGATCTCCCCGTGCTGGGTAAGGATAGTGGCGAAGCTGACGCCCCAACCCTCGGCGAGGGTCACTCCCTCCATCTCCCCGACTATCTCCTGCTCCACACGCCCCACGCGTATGCCGCGTCGGGCTACGGTGTGCATCTTCTGGCCCAGCACGCCGGCGGCATCAAGCTCCGCGATCTCTTCGGGACGCTTGACGATGCGCATGCTGATGATGGCGCGGATGAGGGCCTCGGAGGGCTTGTCGATTCCCAGGCTCTGCAACTTCATTGCGTTGTAGTAGCGGGACGGGGGGATGGTATGGATGGTGCGTCCCTGGATTATGGCCTGGGACACTGCCCAATCGAGTTTGGAATAGGGTTCGGAATGGCTTACCCCGACCTCGGCGGCCTGCTGAGCCACGGAGGGCTGAGGGCCCGTCCAGATGATGTCGTCGATGCTGAAATCATCGGCGTAGATAGTTTCGGTGCCTGCATCCAGGTCCATGACGGCCGCGAAACGTGGCTCGTCTATACCGAAATAATACAGCCAGGTGCTATCCTGACGGAATTTATAGCAGTTGTCCTTGTACTGTGCGGGGGCGTCAACATTGCCAAGAAAAACGGCAATTCCCTTCTCGCCATTGAGGAGGCGCCGCAATTCGGAGCGGCGGGCGGTGTAGGTTTCTTTATTGAACATAGCGCACAAAGATATAAAAATTTACCCGAAAAGCACCCCCCGATAATTATATGTTATGACGCAGAAAATGTTATATTTGCACGTAATATGAAAAAACGGCTATTTCTCTCTATTTTGGTGGTTTTGATGGCCATTCCTTCCGAAGCTCAGGAAGAGTTCCATCCCAAGGCAAATGAGTCTGCGACGGTAGTTCAAGGGAACGCCCGTTTCACCGTTCTTACCCCCCGGCTCATACGCATGGAATGGGCTGCGGACGGCCAATTCGAAGATCACGCCACACTGGGAATAGTCAACCGCGAACTCCCCGTTCCGGCATTCAAAGTCAAGAAGAGCGCAAAGGCTCTCACCATAAGCACCGACGCCCTCACTCTCAGCTACAAGGGCAACGGCAAGTTCGACGCAGGCAACCTGCAGGTCAGCTTCAAGATGGCAGGCCCCGCCGACAGGAAAGGCCGCCCTACCACAATCCGTAAGAGCTGGAAACCGGGCGATGATGCCTCCGGCAACCTGCTCGGCACCTGCCGCACCCTCGACAGGTACAACGGCATACGCACCTTCCAACCCCACGGCGGCTTCACCACCGACCCCTTCGACCAGGGAGTCATCTCCCGCGACGGATGGGCCATCGTGGATGAATCCGTCCGCCACATCCTGGTGCCGGTGGATACCGACTGGAAATACTGGGTGGAAGAGCGCCCCGAGGGCGAACGCATCGACTGGTACATCTTCGCATACGGCCACCAATACACAAAGGCCCTGGGCGACTTCGTGAAGGTCGCGGGCCGCATCCCCCTCCCTCCCAAATATGCCCTGGGATACTGGTGGTGCCGCTATTGGCTGTACTCCGATGCCGAACTGGTGGACCTGGCGGAGCACTTCGAATCCTACAGCATCCCCGCCGACGTGTTCATCATCGACATGGACTGGCACGACACATGGGGAGAGAAGAAGACCTCCACCGTCGGCACCGGAAGCAGCAAATGGACCAAGGACGAGGCCGGCCAGGGCATAGGCTGGACGGGATACACCTGGAAGAAGGAACTCTTCCCCAACCCCGCCAGCACCCTGCAGGAACTCCACCGCCATAACCTCAAGACCTCCCTCAACCTGCACCCGGCATCCGGCCTGCAGATCTATGAGGAACCCTACGAGCGCTTCAAGGCGGATTACCTCTCCCGCACTAACGACTACGACGGCCCGAAGGACTACATCAAGCCCGACGGCACTCCCACCTACGTTCCCTTCCGCATGGACCAGCAGGAATGGGCGGACGCCTACTTCAACTCCGTGCTGCATCCCATCGAGAAGCAGGGGATAGATTTCTGGTGGCTGGACTGGCAGCAGTTCCGCGAGAGCAAGTACATCAAGGGCCTCAGCAACACCTTCTGGCTCAACTATACCTTCTGGAACGACATCGCCCGCCGCAGCGCGAGCATGGGCAAGGACGCACCCCGCCCGATGATCTACCATCGCTGGGGCGGCGTCGGCAGCCATCGTTATCAGGTAGGTTTTTCGGGAGATACCTACGCCACCTGGAAGGTGCTGGGGTATCTGCCTGAATTCACCGCCCAGGCATCCAACATAGGCTATACCTGGTGGGGCCACGACATCGGCGGGCACATGCAGCCCGAAGGAGTCAAGGAGACCGATCCCGAACTCTACACCCGCTGGCTGCAGGAAGGAGTCTTCACCCCCATCTTCAAGACCCATTCCACCAAGGACTTCAGCATGGAGAAGCGCTTCTGGGTATTCCCCGACCACTTCGACGCCATGCGCGAAGCCATCCGCCTGCGTTACGACCTGAGTCCCTACATCTACACCGCCGCCCGCCAGAGCTACGACACCGGCGTCGGCATCTGCCGCCCGCTTTACTACTTCTGGCACGAGGATGAAAAGGCCTACAACTGGAAGCAGGAATTCATGTTCGGCGACAATATCCTCGCGACCGTCGTGTGCGAGCCCGTGGACAAGAAGACCGGGCTTGCCGCCCGCAAGATGTGGTTCCCCCGCAGCTTCGGCTGGTTCGACGTGAGCACCGGAAAGATGTACGACGGCGATACGGAGGCCGAGCTTCACTACACCATAGCCGAGAACCCCTGGTTCGTGCGCAGCGGGGCCATCATCCCCCTCGCAGGGAAGAAGATTTCCAACCTGCAGGAGGCCGACAACGAGGTGCGCCTGCTGGTAGTTCCCCTGCCGGAAGCTGCCGCGCATATGTGCAGGAGCCTCGGTGCAGAGACCAACAGCCATCTGTACGAAGATGACGGCACTTCCCAGGCCTACTCTTCCGATTACGCGGTTACCCGCTTCAGCCAGGTCAGGACCGAGAAAGGCGTGGCCGTGGTAGTGAACGCCCGCGAGGGTTCCTACAAGGGAATGAGCCCCACCCGCAAGCTGAGCTTCATCTTCCCCGGCGTCGCCGCTCCCACCAAGGTGCTGGTGAACGGCAAGGAAGTTCGCTACGACCGTTTCGCGGGCAAGAACCCCGTCACCGAGGCCGTGTGGGGATACGATGGTGAATCCCTCGCCGCAACGGTTTATCTGCCGGAGATGAGCGCCGGGCAGAATGTCATCGTGGAGTGCGAGTGCGAGGTCAAATTCATAAACGGCGAGAAGGGTGTCATGAAGAGGCTCCGCGCCCTCATGCCCGAAGTCAAGGCCGAGTTCGCCGCACACATCAGCGGCTCCCTGCAGCTTACCCCCGAACTTCTGCGTCTGTTCGGCACCCCGAGCTTCATCACCGAAGACCCGGCCAACGCCGAGGAGTACCTGAAGGCCGTCTCCGTCGAAGATGTACGCAAGCATCTCGATATCCTCGACAAACTTCCCGACGATATCAAGGTGAAGCTTCTGAAACAACTTGTCATAGACTAAATGGATAAACTGCTCCTATATCGTCTGGTAACCGCATCCACTGCTGCAGAGGGCTCTACGCTCACCCTGGAGCAGAACGTGCGCTTGCTGCGCGACGGCATCAGCAGCGAAGGCAAGACCATTGCCGAGCAGCTGATGAACCTGGACCTGCTCAAGGGCTACGAAGCCGCCCTGGCCGATGCAGCGGGCCACCAGATGTGGAGCGCGTACAGGATTAAGCTGCTGGCGGCCAAGGCCCTCCGCAGCTTCGGATTCGACTGCTCGAAGGTGAGCAGCGAGGCCACCCTGCAGAAGATCTGCCAGGAGGCCAACGAAGTGAGGATGCATGCCCGTTCGCTCAAAGACAGCGGAATCTACTCCTTCAGTTATCAGCTTCACTTCCGGGTAAGCAACGCGGGACTCTGGCCCGAAGGCAACGACCTGATGGCCCGCCTGCTTATGAACATGCTGCAGATAGAGTTCGGGCTGGAGCCCCTCTCCATCCGCAGTACCGAAGAATACGCCAAGATGCTTAATTCCGCGGTCCGCGAGGATATCGAAGATATCTTCACGAGCCACGCCTCCGAAGTCATGGCGCCCGTGTCGAAATGCCGCAGGGCAGACATCCGTCCCAAGACCGTTCCCGGACCTGTGGTCCCGGTCGGAACCGACGGCCCGGTAAAGAATTCGACACGCATATTGCAAATACTGTCTGCCCACCCCAGATACACCACCGCCGACCTTGCGGATATGCTGCAGATATCGGCGAAGGGTGTGGAAAAACATCTGTCAAAACTAAAAAAAGCGGGTTCCCTGCTCCGTATCGGCCCTGACAAGGGGGGCTGGTGGAAGGTGAACCATACTGTGTGATTAATGAAAAACTTAACTCTTTGTTTGGCAGCCGCCGCAGCGTTGATGATTACCGGCTGCAACACCTATGAAAACCGTATAGTAAGTCCCGAGCCGGAGCCTACCAAACCTGGCGTAGCGCCCCTTACCGGCTCTGCCGTCATAAAGGTCGACGAACATCTTGCCGCAATCCTGGAACAGGCCGGCAAGGACAGCACCATCACTACCAAGTCCGAGTCCGCGAACCTCGCGTTCGACGAGATCGGAGCCTACAAGTTCGAAAGGGTATTCCCCGATGCCGGCGAGTACGAAGAGCGTACACGCCGCGAGGGGATGCATCTCTTCTACACCGTGCAGTTCGACGAGAACGTGAGCAACACCAAGGCCGGAGAGGTTCTCTCCGCCATCGAGGGAGTCGACAAAGTGGAAGCTCCCCGCAGGATCAAGCGCAGGAGCGCGGTGCCCAACGACCCCTACTTCAAGTATCAGTGGGACATGATCAACGACAAGTCCCTCAATATCTATTGCACCTATAGCTACGTTGCCTATACCAACAAGGGCGCCGACCTCAACCTGGCGAGCGTCTGGGAGAACTACACCACCGGCGACAGCCGCGTGATAGTGAACGTGGTGGATGGCGGCGTGGACATCAACCACCCCGACATGGTGGGAGTGGTGCTGCCCGGCGGTTCCAACGGAAGCAAGGATTTCGTGGGTAATACCTACAACATCACTGCCGACGACCATGGCACCCACGTAGCGGGCACCATCGCGGCCGTGCGCAATAACGGCATCGGCGTTTCCGGCATCGCAGGCGGCGACTATGCCGCAGGCAAGCAGGGCGTACGCATCCTCAGCTCCCAGATATTCAAGGGTAATTACGGTGCTTCCGACGCCCAGACCGCCAACGCCATCAAGTGGGGGGCCGACCACGGCGCACTCATCTCCCAGAACAGCTGGGGATACGGTGCGGACGATAACGAAGACGGTATCATTTCCGACGACGAGCTCAGCGCCTACAAGAGCATGGGCATCCCCGAATATGTGCGTGCTGCGGTAGACTACTTCATCAAGTACGCCGGCTGCGACAACAGCGGCGCCCAGAAGTCGGATTCCATGATGAAGGGCGGCCTGGTGATCTTCGCCTCCGGCAACGAGGACATCGACTACGACTGCATCTGCGCCTACGATCCCATCATAGCAGTTTCGGCGGGTACTGCCGGTTATACCAAGGCCTACTATTCGAACTATGGCGACTGGGTTGACCTCGTCGCCCCGGGCGGAGACGGCCTGGACACCGAGACCCTCAGTTCCCGTTATTTCGGCGATAAGGACGGCAACGGCCACAGCCGCGGCGAGATCTTCAATCTCCAGAAATCTACCTACACCTATATGTCCGGAACCTCGATGGCCTGCCCGCACGTCAGCGGCGCGGCGGCACTGCTGGTGTCGTACTTCGGCGGCCCGGGCTACACCAACACCCAGGCCAAGAAGGCCCTGCTGGACGGTGCCAACTACCAGGTAGTGCAGGGTCTGCAGGTCGGCGGATGGCTGGATATGGCCGGGAGTTTCCAGGTCGCGGGGCGCACTTCGTTCGTATCGCCCAACGTGGTTACCGGCATCACCGTCACCCCCAGGAAGAAGGCCCTGACCATCAGCTATGAGGTGCCCGTCGATCCCGACGAAGACAAGGCCGCAGGCGTCATCTGCCTGATAAGCACGCATAAGGACATGGTGTCCAGCAGCACCGCCACCTACACCCAGAGCGGCGTCGACCGCTACGTCTGGGAGACGGGCGATGCCAAGGCAGGGGATACCATCACGAAGTATGTCGAGAACCTGAGGCACGGTACGACCTACTATGTTGCATTCATCGCCTACGACAAGTCGAACAACCATTCCAACATGTCGGCGATCCACGAGGGTACCACTCCTCCGAACCACGCTCCCGTGGCGATGACTATCCCCGAGAATACCATCCTCTACGGCATCGGGGCATCTACCGAGTTCAATCTGGGCAGCATTTTCTATGATGAAGATGAAGACGTGCTGAACTTCAAGGTTTCCACCTCCGACCACGACGTGGCGCAGGCTACCATCAACGGAGGCAGGGTGTGCGTGACGGGAAATGCCGCCGGCCCGGCCACGATCAGCATCAGCGCCAACGATGGCGACAGGCAAACTACGGTGAAGTTCCAACTGCTGGTTAAGGCCACCGCGGCCAACCCCGTGGAGACCTATCCCAACCCCGTTACCAATAAGCTATACATACGCACCGAGCAGGAGGCTGAGCACTATGTGCGCATAGTGAGTTCTTCCGGCAAGGTGGTCTATGAGACGACCAAGACCTTCAGCGGTTTCGATCCGCTTTCGATAGATGTCACCGACCTCGCGCCGGGGCGCTATTCCGTGTCGGTCGTGTACAATGGTAAAGCCTATCATAATACTATCGTGAAAGTATGAAAAAGTTCGCCATGATATTAGCAGCGGGGCTCTTCTCGCTGAATATGTCCGCAGGTACCCCGGTGTCGGAGGCCCTGCCTTTCGCCCAGCTGGATTTCAATCCGGCATCCATAGCCATGGGCAACACCTACATCGAATGCGCATCGCACATCCCCCACAATCCCTACTTCATAGGCGGGGGCGTGGGCTACGAGAACTATATGCCTGAGTTGAGCGGCACGAAGTACCTGAACGCGGGCGCCGCTTCCAAGATCAACGACAACTGCGGCGTGTCGCTTTCGTTCGTCCGCGGAACTGGCGAGGAGATTACCGGTGTGGGCTATACTCCTTTCGAGATCCTGGTGAATGCCGGATTCGGGTTCATGTTCAGCCCCAGGCTCGCCGTCGGCCTCAACGTGAAGTACGCCAAGGAGCATCTGCTCAAGAGCTATTCCAATACCGCCGTGCTGGTGGATGTCACCGGCACCTGGAAGTTCCACGCTACCGAGCTTACCGCAGGCGTGACGGGAATCGGCGAAGCCATCACCACATCTACCGGCAAGTTCCCCCTGCCTACCGCGGTGGACATTGCCGCGAAGCAAGTTTTCGAGTTCGGGTCCGACCATGCGCTGACGCTGGCGGGGCGGGCCGACTACTACTTTGCCGGGCATCCCGCAGCGGGCGCCGGGGTTGAGTATTGCTTCTCGAAGATGGTGTTCGTGCGCGCGGGCTATCATTACGGTGGCGAGAGCATCGTGCCGTCGTTCGCCTCTGCCGGCGCCGGTCTCTGGATCGGCAACTTCTACGTCGATGCAGCCTACGCATTCGCCTCCGACGTCCTCGACAAAAGTTTCTCGCTGCGCCTCGGCGTAAGGTTCTAGAGGGGAAGCCCTTTTGTCATGCCCGGCCATCCCTTTTTGTCATGCCCGGCCCCGACCGGGCATCCTTACCCCTACGCCTTGCAGCACTTAACCCATTGATTACCAACACTTTCCCGTAAAGAGAATCGTCGAAATTCGACGATTCTCTTTCCAGGATAGTGTTGGTAATCAAAGGGTTAAGCGCTGCATGGCGTAGGGGTAAGGATGCCCGGTCGGGGCCGGGCATGACAAAAATGGATGGTCGAGCATGGCAGGGA
>JAFZJI010000091.1 GCA_017552105.1 Bacteroidales bacterium
CGACTTGATGGTGGCCTGCTTGGCCATGGAACCACCGTCATTGTCGAATACTTCAACCTTGAGGGAGCCTTCGAGGCCGGAGGGTACGCAGATGAAGAACTCGGCGGGCAGTGCCACGGGAGTTGCTGCAACCATCTCCACCACATCGGAAACGTCAGTTGCGGTTTTTGAGGTGAAGTTGGTGGAGAAAGTACCGCTGAGGGCCGTTCCGTTGAGGCTGGTGACCTTTATGTTGCTGATGGACGCGCTGCCGCTCAGGCTCAGGTGCAGGATGCTTACCCAAGGGGAGAGCGACACCGAAGAGGAGTTGTTGCTCTTGCCGCCCATTATGAAAGCGGCGGGGTCGTATGAATCGGCAACGTAGTTCTGCACTGCAGGCACGGTGAGGATGGCTTCTCCGCCGGAGTAGCCGGATACCGCGGATGCGGGATATGCTGCGCAGTAGGGGACGGAAAGTGCTCCTGCGAAGGTGAATTCTGCTGAAGATACTCCGTCATACTGCGAGTCCAGAGCCTCGGAGGCTACACCGTTGACGCTGATCTGGTCGCCGGTTTTCCAGTAGTTGGGCCATTCGTCGCCCACTTTTGCTCCGAGGGCGGTCTTGGTCGATTCCAATCTTGCGCTGATGGTGGTGCGGACGGTGTCCGGACCTTTCACGATTTCCTTGGAACAGGATGCGGCTGCAATGATGCAAAGTACTGCCGCGGAAATAAGTTTGATAGTTTTCATAAGGCAATACATTTAAATGATTACATCATCCCACTCAATAACATCGGGATTGTCGAGGATCGGGTCGAGATCGATGCTCTGACATAGCACAGAGGACTCCCGGATTTCTACGGGAGTGCTCTGCGGCGCGAAATAGATTCGTTTTTCAGTCATAGTTATGTGGTTTTACGTGATTATTTCAATTCTATAATCTGTACCGTGAAATCGGACAGCAGCATCATGTTGCTGTTATCCTTGGCGGTTTCGGTGGTAGGTCCGAAGGCGATGCGGTCGCCGTTTACAAGGCCGTCGAGGGTTACCTCGAATGCCTGAAGGTTCGTAAGACCGCCATCGAAGGTGATGGTCTCTACGTTGGTAGTAAGGTTGACAGGATGACCTTGTGACGCCTTGTTAGTCTGGTTATTGGAAGAAATCTCGTAGAAAGAAGTGCCGTGCTGGACAGCAAGTGCTGCCTTGCCACCGGACACCTTTCCGGAGGCGTGGAAGGTGACCTTGACCTTTGCGGTCTTGCCTTCGGGAATGCTCACAAGCTCAGGCGTAATGATATGGGTGCCGTAGCTGGTGGTACTCAGGAACATATATCCGGGCCCTATATATATACGGGCATACTGGCCCTGGGCCCACTTGGCAAAGCGCACGCCGGATTCCTTCTTGGCTACAGACTGAGCGGTAAGGCTTCTTTGGGCATACTGGCTTGTGGTTCCCACGAACTCGGCCACATCCCTGCTGGTAAAGCTCTTCTTTGTATCGGCGTTATAGGCTGTGCTGCTGGTAGCTACATCGTATCCGGCTGACTGGCTGACCTCGTCGGCGCCCCAGCAGAGCTGACCGAAGTCTTCGGCGAGGATGATATCTCCCTCGGAGGCAGGGTTGGAAGAAACTTCCACGATGGTGAATGCTTCAGTGGTACCTGCGATTACGGGGGAGTCCTTCTCGGCTCCGGAGGTGGTGTCATCTACCTTGAACCAGTAGGTCGTGGCGGGGGTCAGGCCGCTGAAGATGAACTTGGGCTGACGTCCCTTCCAGCAACCATCCCCTGCGGGAATGCTGAAGGAGGCCTCGAGGTCGGTGCACTCTTCATCTTTATAGAGGTAGATGGTATAAGGCTTGGCGATGTCATCTTCAGCAGATACGCCTTCGGTCCAGGTGAAGGACAGGGTCGAGGATGAGGCGGCGGCGTACTGGGCCGTGATGCCATAGACCTTGTCGATCTTGAGCTCTGCGATTTCAATCGACTCGGATGAGCCGGGGAAGCTGACGCTGAGTTTGGTGGACACGCCGGTGGTGGGGCCGGTGGTAAGCTTGTATGCACCTTCGGCTTTCTGAACCTGGAAGGCACTGTTGCTGAGGGTGACGTCGATGTCATCGGCGGGGATGGCCAGAGGACTGTCAGCGCCCTGATACATAACGCCGATTGGATAGGTCTCGGAGGCCTGCACTATGATGGGGGTGCCGGCGGGATTGAAGACATCTCCCACCTTGAGGCCGTTCAGCAGGCTGCTGCGTACAGGAATCTTGCATCCGTAGCCCGCTTCGGTAGTGACCTTGACGGAGGATTCAGCGTCGTAAACGAAGCCGGCGGCGGTGCTTGCATTGGCTGCAAGGGTGAGCTGGCCGTCAGCGGTGATGGTGCCCACGGTGGTATCTTCCAGGCTCCAGGTGAAGCTGTGGATTCCACCGTCGGAGGTCTCGGCAGAGAGTTTGATCTTCTGGCCGGGATAACCGTATATGGCGCTCAGCACCTGTCCGTTTTCGTCCCTGATGCTGGTGGTGTACTGTATGGTGGGATTGACGCTGACCATACAGGCGGCTTTCTTGCTTCCGTCTGCCGAGGTTGCGACAGCATAGGTCACGCCTTCTGCCTTGCCGGTGATGGTGCCATCCTTCACTTCGGCATATTCCTCGTCGAGAATGCTCCAGACCACGCCCATTCCGAGGGATTCGGGCAGGACGGTGGCGGTGATGGTGGTGCTTTCTCCGACGTGGAGATCAACTTTGTCCCTGCTCAGCACGACGCTGGTAACGACTGAACCACCATCCTTGGAGTCCGGGTCGCAGGCGAAGAGGGCAGGCAGCAGAAGAATTGCTATGGTAAGGATCTTTTTCATTCGAATTACTTGTTATAGCGTACTGCAAAATAGTCCATGGTGTTGTAGCCGCTGTTGTTGGCGATAGTGCTGTTGTCGTAGGAACTGACGTTCTTCGCCGCGGCTTTGTTGTTGCGAGGCATAAGGCGTATGCTCACGCTTTCCTTGCCGAGGATTTCGGTAGGAAGAGGGAAGTCGTACACGCGGGTGCCGAGGGTCTGCCAGTCGTTCTGGGATGCCCAGATGGCAACGTCGGGCACGGTAAACTCGGCTATATCCACCCATTCGCCGTCGCTGGATGCGGAGCAGTCGGTGGTGGTAAGGGAGTACTGGGCCTTCCAGTAGCGCGGCGAGCGGGCCTGCTGGGAGTTGTTGTACATTGCGAACTGCATGGAAACCCTGTCGGAGACTATGCCTGCGGTGCTGAAGTTAACCAGCCAGCAGTATCCGCGGTCTTCCGAGGAATCCCACCAGTATTTGTTGGACCAGCTGATCTTGAGGTTGTCCTTGAACCAGCCTTTTCCGTCGGTGTTCTGTGCGGATTCGGTTCCGATCCAGGGTTCGTAGATTCCGCCGTCTTCCATTTCGATGCCTGCGCCTTCGGCGTATTTGCCCTTCTTCTTGCTACCGCATTCTCCGATGTAGAAGTAGGTAGGGGAGTAGTTACTTACTGAACCGTGGGTGTGGCAGAGTTCGCCGTTACCTTTGGTAGCGAGTATTGCGTTGGGCAGCTTGGTGGTGTCGAATTCACCGGGGAACTTGGAGTAGCGGAACTCGGTGATGATGCCGGAGAAGTTGTCGCTGAAGTCCTTGGCGAGTTCGATTTCTTCGCGGATGAGGTGGCGGAGCTGGTAGCGGCCGATGTTGCCGTCCTTCTCGAAGCTCTTGTAGAGCTCGTTCACCACGATACCTGTGATCTGGCCGCTGCCGTAGGGCAGGGTCTCTCCGTTACGGCGATAAGGGCAGGTCATGTTGGTGTACATGTACATGCTGCCGCCTTCGATGTCGCGGATAAGTATGGGATACTTGGCCAGGCGGTTGTATCCGTGAAGGGTGGTGTAACCTTCGTTCACGGGGGTGAAGGGGCCTTTGCGCATGGCTATCTCGCAGTCCTTGATGGTCACGAGGGTGTTGATGTCGTCGTCGGTGAGTTCGCTGATGTGTTTCTCTTTCCAAGGCATGGTGAGTTTGCCGTCGGAGCTGGTGAGCGTCTCTTCCGAAGATACGCCTTCGATGGTGTACTGGTAGGGTTCGTCGGCGGATTTCTTGATAACGGTGCCGCCGAGCTTGAGGCAGACGCGGCTGTAACGCTTGAACTCGTTCTTGGAGGCATCGGAGGCTATAAGCCTGAAGCCGTAGCGGCCATCCGGGCTTTCGAGGTAGGAGGTGCGCTCGGTCAGGGTGTAGTCGATGACACCGGTGCCTTGCTGGTAGTCATCTACCAGGGCATCGCCGGCATTGCCGCCTTCGGTCGTGCTGACTATGTAGCCTTCCACGAGTGCATCTTCCGGAAGGGTATATCCGCCCACGGTGGCAACTTCGCGGAGCTGTTCAGCGGAGAAAATGGTTCCGATATTGTTATCGGCGCGGGCCTGGATTACGGTTACTGTCGCGGTCTGCTTCTTGTTCCATCCGTCCTTATAGCTGAGGACGATGAGGGCGCGGCGGGTGTAGTCCCGGTCGGTGTTGTCGGTGGTCTTGAAGGTGAAGGCCGTGTTGCTGAGCTGGCAGTCCTTGATCCATTCTTCGTGTCCGGAGAAACGGACCTCGGTGGAAATCTCGTCCAGGGGGACATTGATGTCGGTGGCCACCGAAACAGCCTCGCCGGTGCCGTTGAATACGACCATGGAACCGGCTGAAACATAAAATTTCTCTTCTATCGCACCGTTCTGGTAGATGGTGACTGTATCTTTACGGGTAGCTGTGCTGAAGAGTATCTCGGCGCAGCGGGGGAATCCTTCATTGCTGCTGACATGCACAGGAAGGTCGCCGTCTTTGCTGAAGCGGGTAGAGCCGAACTCGATCCATGCTTCGTCGGACGGATCCATGAGGGATACTTTGCCCTGTTTGTTGGTGATGAAGGGGATTTCGATATCTCCACCTTCCTTCCCGATGTAGAACTCGTGCTCCACCATACCCAGTTCGTCGGGAGCAAAAACTTCGTGTGTGTTCTTGTCGCAGGACTGGCTGAGCAGCAGGGCAAGAACGGCAATAACGGGTATCGCGTAGGTTTTCATATGCTAAAAGTTCTGGGTAACGGTGATTGTATTCGAATAAACGGTATCGCCTTCTTCGGAGTCAAAGGCTCCGGCGTCGGTGTGGGTAAGCCTCATGTTGGCCGTGCGGACGGCACCGGTGTTGTTGGGCGCTATCTCGATGCAGATGTTATGGAGCTCCACGCTCTTGAGGGTGATCCAAGGGGTTTCGGGCTCCTGGCCTTCGGGGTAGGTGAGGGTGAGGTACATCTCGTCCAGCAGATATATCAGGTTGGTCTCGAAGGGTATGATTTCGGTAGAACCATCCTTGGAGGGGGTGAGGGACGATACACCGAGGGTCATATCGCAGTCGGAATCTGATAAGCGGGCGGCTTGATACATGCTCAGGATCATGGTTTCGCCACCTGCCTTGAATATCAGGTTGACGCGGCGGGCGCGACCGTAGTTGATTTCGTAATCAAACACGAGATAACCGGATTTGTAGCCTTTGAAGCGGTCGATGGATGCCCATGATACGGGCTCTTCCATCTCCACGGTCCAGTTGGTGTTCGAGAAAACGGCCACCTGGGTGCTGCCGCCGTCGGCGGAGAGCTTGTTGTACCTCGACATAAGCCCCAGTGTCTGGTTATACTCGGCGTCTTTGGCGCAGGATACTGCGGCAAAGATGATCAGTATATAGTAGAGTATCTTTTTCATTTCCTTTATTCTGAGAGATTGTACTTGTCATACTCCGGATTGGTGAGTGCGCGGCCGGAACGCTGGCACTGGACATCGGGGATAGGATAGTATTCGTGGCAAGGACGCACGTAAGAGAGTGCGGTATCGTAGGTGAGGTATGCCATGATCTGGTCGTACCAGATGCCCCAGCGTACGAGGTCGTATTTGCGTCCCCACTCGCCGAACAGCTCGCGTCCGCGTTCGTTGCGGATCTCGCCACGGAGCTTGACCTCGGTCAAGAATACGTAGTCGTCGATCTGGGCGCGCTGACGGACCATGTTCAGATAATGTATGGACTTGGTGTAGTCGTGTTTTTCGCACCAGGCCTCGGAAAGCAGGAGCAATGCGTCGGCGTAGCGGAAAATCTTGTAGTTGTTGCGGTCGTGGTTCCTGTAAATGTTCGGGCACCAGAATTTAGGCCCCATCCAGATGCGGCTGAACTTTACTCCGTCGTAGCTGGCTGCAAGATTATAGTCGTAGCGTATGTCGCTGGTGCCGGAGGGCATCACGGTCGTCCTGAAATAAGTCGAAGGCCTCAGCGGAGTGTAGCAAGTGGCGTTTTCTCCTATCTCGGCAATGGTGACACCGTCGAAGATGGTGGTGCCGCTGGTCTTGGGATAAGGCAGCACGACTGCAGAGATACCGAGGCTTGACGGGGGAGTGTAGTCGATACCGCCTTCTTCGTACTCGTGGTTGATCTCGAAGATGGATTCAGCAGTGTTCTTGTTGCGGAACATGACATCGGAGTAAGGGTACTGGCTAAGGTTGCCATAGATATCTTCGAGGTGCTCGCAGGCATAGATTACATTGTCCCAGTCTTTGTTCCATGCAGCCATCTTGGCAATCATCATCCATCCCATAGCTGCACCGCAGTTGTTCATTTCCTGATTGTAGGTACGCACCTGGGGAAGGGTAGGAACATAGGTCTTGAGCTCTTCGATGAGGGTGTTGCGGGTTTCGACCGCGCTCATGCGTCCCATCTTCGCGATGCGGAGCATGTCCTCGTCGGTCTCGACATAATCTTCATAGAAGGGAACGTCGCCGAAGAAGCTGGTAAGAACGTAGTAGTAGTACGAAAGAAGTATCCTTGTCTCGGCTTCGAAGGGCGCTTTTTCGTCATCGGCGACCGTGGAACGCTGGATGCCGGCGATGGTGCTGAGGCAGTAGCGTATGCCGTACCAGCAGTACTGCCACACGTTGGAAGCAGCACCGGGGCTGGCGGGGTTGATGTCGAAACGGGCATCTTTCTGTGCCGAATTATTTGTGGTCGCAAGGTCGGTAGTACCTTCGATCGCGATATAGTAGCGTAAGTCGTGGATGCGGTTCAGGGGGTCGTAGCAACCATTGACCGCAGCCCTGATCTGTTTGGGTGTATTGAAGAACTTGTAGGGGCTCACGATTGCGGAGCTGTCTTCCTGGAGCGAGCAGGAAGCAATTACAAGTGCGCCTGCTATTATCGATAGTATGGTGATAAACTTTTTCATAAGACGCATCAATATTTCATTAAGATTGAGAAGACGAAACGACGGGGTTTCGGATAGTACGAGTTGTCGTATCCGTTAGTGCCGCCGGACGATACATCCGGGTCGAAACCGTTGTAGTTGGTCCACAGATAGAGGTTCTCGCCGGAGCAGGAAACTTCAAGTTCGCGGATTGCCCTGCTCTTTATGTTGAACCTGTAACTGAGGCTGACGGTCTTGAGGCGGAGGTAAGATGCATCGTGGATGAGGAAGGAACTCGGCACGGCATTGCTGTCGAAGATACCTGCGCGGGGGAGGTTGGATTCAGGATTCTTTATGGGGTGCCATGCATTGACCATGTATGCATACTGGTTCGTGCGGCGCGATCCCGCCATATAGAATTCGGAGTAGTTGAGGACCTTTCCGCCAAGGCAGTAAGAGAAGAATACGCCCAGCGTGAGGTTCTTGACGCGGAAGGTGTTCTGCAGACCTCCGGACACCACGGGGTCGGGGGATCCGAGATACACGATATCGTTGGAGTTCAAGGTTCCATCGTGGTCTTGGTCGATGTAGATGGGATAACCAAGCTTGGTGGAGGCTGCGTCATTGGCGTAGGTATGGGTGATCTTGTTGCGGTCGACCTCTTCCTGATTATGCCATACGCCGGCGTACTGGAAGCCCCAGAAGGAATTGACGGGGTATCCGACCTTGTAACCTACGGTCATATATCCTCCGGTAGGCGAGTTCCTGGAAGAAACCTCCGATTCAGCACCTATGTTATTGACGATGGAAGTTGCGTGCGAGATGGTGAAGGCGGTCGACCAAGAGAAGTTGCGCTTCACGAAGTTGCGGGTTTCGACAGATAATTCCACACCCTGGGTAGTGGTACGGCCGATATTCTCGTACTTGGTATCGTAACCGGTGTTATGAGGGGTCTTAACCGTCAGAAGCAGGTCGGTTGTGATGGCCTTGTAGGCTTCGAAGGTGAAGCTGAACCTGTTGTTGAAGAAGGCCGCATCAAGGGCGAGGTTGGCAAGTGTGGTGGTTTCCCAAGTAAGGTTCGGGGAAGCGATGCGGGCCTGCCAGTATTCCTGGGAGTAATTCCCATTGAATACATAACCGCCGGAGCCGCCGTCGAGCCTTGCCAGAGACCTGTAGGCCTGGTTGAGGTCGTTACCGGACTGGCCGAGGCTTAACTTGAGTGACAGGTCGTCCAGCCATTCAGCCTTCTTAAGCCAAGGTTCTTTGTAAATGGACCATTTGAATGCCCCAGAGGGGAAGAAGCCCCATTTGTGGTTGGCGGCGAAGTTGGATGCGCCGTCGAAACGTCCGGTCAGAGTCAGATAATAACGTCTCTTGTAGTTGTAGTTGACGCGCCCGAAAACGGCCATCTTGTTCTTGACGGTTTCGCTGGTGCTGGCTCCGTAGCTCTCTTTGTTGGATACGGCGCTCATATTCTTCCATTTCATATCATCCACGATGTAACCATCTCCATCGAGAGAGAAGTTGTGGCTGATGAAATGCTTGAACGTGTGTCCAAGGGTGGCATCGACATGATGCTTCTTGTTTTCCTTGCTGAACTCGAGGGTGTTCTCGAAGTAAAGGCTCTTCTCGCCGTAGCTCTTGCGCTGAGCGTATCCGCCCATCTCCTCTGTCCTGGAAGGGAGGGTTGACGGGGTGTAGGAGTAGCTCTGACGGTCGAAGAGATAGTAATTGAACTTTGTCTTGTATTTGAGCGACTTGATCGGAGTGACGGTACCGCCGACGCCGATGCTCAGCATGCTGCGGTCGGTCTGGTCGGTATTCTGCTCAAGACGCACGACAGCGTTGGCCTGAGTGGTGATGGAGTTGTTCAGCGGGTTATATGAATCCGAAGGATTGATGAGCGGGGAGAGGTACTGAGCTGCGTAATAGATTCCGCCGCCACCGATGGAGGTAAGGAAGTTGTCCTGCTGACGATATTGGTAGCGGAGGTTCGCATACAGGCTCAGCCAGTTGAATACCCTGTTGGTGATGTTGAGGGTTCCGGTATAATTCCTCTTGCCGCTCTTCTTTATGATACCCTGCTCGTCGCTATAGGAGAGGGCGGCATAGAATTTCTGTTTGCCCTGGAAACCGTTCATCGAGAATGAATAGTTCTGGTACGGGGCGATTCTGCTGACATCCTCGATCCAGTCCGTGCCGGGGCCGTTCGTGAACGGGGTCTTGACGGATAGGTTGCTGAGAGGAGTATAGTTGTTCATGTTCGGTGAAACTCCCGCGTGCTGGAAGTACTCGTTGCGGTAGATACCGAACTGCTCGGAATTCATCAGGTCGAGGTTGCGGGGGAGTTGCGAAACACCGCCCGTGGCCTTGAAGCTCATCGAGATGTTCTGCATCTGGGCGTTCGAATCCTGACTACCCTTGGTGGTGATTATGATGACGCCGTTAGCGCCTCGTGCACCGTAGATTGCGGTGGAGGATGCATCCTTCAGAACCGAAATTGCTTCGATGTCGTTGGGGTTGATGTCGCTGAGCGAGGAAACTGCGTCCATCACGCCGTCCACCACGATCAGAGGATCGTTGGATGCGGTGATGGAGCGGGAACCGCGGATACGGATGACAGCGTCGGAACCGGGCTCGCCGTCGGTGCTGGTGACTTCCATACCTGCGACGCGGCCCTGGAGTGCCTGGTCGATGGAGAGCACAGGTTCGTCGCGGATTTCAGCCATCTTCACGCTGGTAACGGAACCGGTGAGGTCGGCCTGCTTGACTGCGCCGTAACCGATGACAACCACATCTTCCAGCCTCTGGCTTGCGTCGGGGACCATGTTGACGTCGAGCGTGGTCTTGCCCTTGACGGGGAATACGCTCTCGGTATATCCAAGGAAGTGTACGGAAATATAGTCTTTGTCGGAACACTCGATGGTGTAGTGTCCGGAATTATCGGTGGTGGCAGTAGCGGCTACGGGGCCGTCTGCCGCGCCTTTCTTGACCACCACGATGGCGCCGGGGAGAACGTCTGAATTCTCGTCACGCACTACACCGTTCACTTTGCGCGTGTTCTGCGCGAAAGCGGGAATAAGCGTGGAAAGCGCCAGTATGATTGCAATGAACTTTCTCATATCCAGTCTCCTCCATCATCGTCGAAGTCGAAGTCTTCGTCCTCGAACATCTTGAGCATTTCGGCCTGAGAAACGGAGTAGGCAGCGAAATTGTCGATGTGTACATATACCTGGCTGCTGTTTTCGACGCTGAAGGTGAACTGAGTATGGGCGCTCATGCGCTCTCCGTCACCCATCAGGAGCAGGTATTTGAGATTGCTTTTGTCGGCACCTGTGCCGAGCGGAACATTCACCCTGTAGGTCTTGAGGTTGGTCTCATAGAAGTGGCCTCCGGAGACCGTGATGTCGAGAGTGATGTTCTTGTCGAGGAATTCGTTGGTGGTTTCGGCCCAGGCATTGAATGAAATGTAGTCGAAGTGGTCGGTATTGAATTCCGGGTATTCTTCGGTGGTGTAGGTCTCCCTGCCGGTAATTACCAGTGTCTGGTCGGGCTGTTCGTCAAAGGTCTCGTAAAACTTCTCGGAGTATCCCTGATTGATCGCCATGAATTTGCCCAGATTTGCTTCGGGGCAGGAGAAACTCAGTCTTCCCGACCTGCGGTCCAGGGAATTGAGGGTAAGGAGCGATGCTGCATCGTAGGTTACGACCGTGTGGCCCGGTTCGACCTCTTCGACCGATTTGATCTGGAACCAGTCGGTGTCGGTGCTTTCGGGATGTACCAGATACTTCCACTGCAGCGAGACGTTGGACAGGACGTGGATTTTGCCGTCCTGCACTCCGTCGAACGGAATTTGGATGTCGTCAACGAGTTTATTCTCAGATGTTTCGTACACCTTGATGAACTCGCTCCGGGTAGGCCTCTCCGGCCCGTCATTTCCCACGCAAGAGGCGAGGATGACGGCTAGTGAAGCCCACAGAAGATTTAGTGTTTTTGTGTTCATATTGAGATTACTTCAATTTCGAGAGTTTGAAATCCGCTATGATGGGATAGTGGTCGGAGGGGATATAGAAAGTGCTCACACCGGAGTGCTCGCGTTTCGTGTATTCGTCGGTCTCGGTATAAACGTCGATGCAAGCCTTGAGCATAGGCTTGGTAACGTACATATAGTCGATTCTCAGGTTACCGCAGGACGGTTTGAAATCGTCCGGGTAGCAACTGTTCACCAGGTCGTAGTAGGGTGAGTGGAAGATCATATAGTCCTGGGCGGTGAATCCGAGGGAGGCGTTGTTCCACTTGTATTTGAAGTTGTCCCTGCGGTTGTAGGAGTTGTAGTCCCCGGCCATGATCCAGAGCTCTTCGTCGGGGTTCTTGCTCTTGCGTATGGAGTTGTCCATGATGCGGCAGAGCTCTTTTACGCGGTGCTGGTCGCCTTCGTATTTGTCGGCGCTTTCCTGCCTCCTTTCTTTGGGAACTCCATATCCGTGCTTGCCGTTCTTAAGATGCAACGTGACGATATTGAGGGGCTTCTCCACGCCTTCGACGTGGACCTGATACCATCCGGCATAGTTCACGATGACGGAGTCCGGTTTGCGGCCTTTGATGATGGCGATGGTGTCGATAGGGAAGCGGGAAGTGATAACCTGGGGATAGTTGCTCCGGCCGTAAGGGGTGGAAGATGACTTACGGCGAGGCGTAACTACGTGATACTGATGACCCCAGCGAGCACAAAGTTCGTCCCAGTGGGCGGGAAGATAACGCTCTTCGTTCGGCATGTGTTCGTGGGTGCCGTCGTAGTAGATCGTGGCTCCCTCGCAGAAGATGCAGATGTCCGGATGCCAGGAATTGATCCAGTCGACAAATTTCTGGTAGTGGTCGGGCTGGCCGGCCCACATTCCGTTCTGGATGTTCCAGTAGAGCACCCTCAGTGCTTTCTTGTTTTCGGGTTTCCCGGTGGGTTCTTTGGGCTCGGCGGATGCGCTTGCCGAGAACAGGACGGGAAGGGCCAGGATGATGGCAAAAATGACGTTTTTGATGGTATTGTTCACTGCTCGCATAATGTGGCTTCTTTTTGTACAAAATTATATAAAATAGCCGGAGTTTTTAGGCTCCGGCGAAAATTGGGAAATGTCAGGTTGTTTCGGGAAGTGTTTTCTTATTGATAATCAAGCAAATAAATTATTTTAAAAACTAAAATCGGGAAATTAAAGTTCTGAAATAATCTTGTTGAATTTCTCTTCCGGAATGGCCAGTCGGGCTTTGATTATGGATCGGAGATTATAAACTGTTTTTACCGAGCTGTGCAACAAGTCCGCTATTTCCGTGCTGTCTTCTATCCCGAGTTTTATGAGCGCGAGGATGCGCAGTTCGTTATTCAGGATTTCCGTTTTCTTGGGCACGATCTTCTCTTCCGCCTTTAGGCAGGAGTTCACCGTGTCCACGAAGTTGGGGAAGATGTCCACGAAGGCGCTGTCGAAGTTGTGGAACAGTTCCTTCCTCTCCTCCGACGCAAAGTCACTCAGCGGGCTGGTGAGTTCGATGACCTGCTCCACCTGCCCTTTCTTGAGGCTGGAGTGTATCTTGGTACGGAACACGTCCAGGCGCTTTATGTAGGAAGAGTAGAGCTGGAACACTACGCCAACGTACTCCTTGGACAGCCTTCCGGATCTTTGCAGGTTGTCTTTGAGGCGGGTGATCCTAACTCGGGCGTTGTTTATTATGAGCGATGTCACCAGCAGGGCGACCACCAGCAATGCTACCAGTATCAGGGCGAGGAGGATGTCCTTGTTCTTCTTCTGGAGCATCCTTGCGTTACGGTCGTTTATCCTGATTGCCTGTTCTTCTCCGTCCAGAAGCCTCTGCCGGGAGCCCAGGGAACGCAACGACGAGTAGTAGAAGTCGGATACCTTCTTCGCGCTGTTCAACTCGTTCATATCGTACAGGAGCGATTCCACCCTGAACAGGGAGGCGATGTCGTAGTTGCAGTCTTCTACTTCGAGTATGGCGGATTGCAGCAGGTCCTCGATGTCGGTGGGCTTGGTCTTCCCTTCGTAGTAGTAGGCTATCATATAGCGGTCGTACAGGCATCTGGCATAATCTCTCGAGCGATGGTCCTGGATCATCGACATACGGATGGCGTTATACCGCCTGGCCTCGTCGAAATGCCCGGCCCTCGCTTCCTTCCTTTCCATATTATGGAGATAGGTCTGGCTGGTCGAATCCGACACGGCCAGGAGCGAATCCCTGTATATATTGTAGAGGTTGCGGTATTTCTTTTTGTATCTCTCGGGCTCGCTGGAGCTTGAGTATAGATTGTGATAGTGCTCGGTCCAGGAATAGTAGTATGCGTTCAGCAGGTCCCCCGTCATTGATTTCCTGGGAATGGTTTCGAGCGTCTCCCTCGCTTCGGTGCTGAAGCCGGCCCCCGATAATAAGTCCACCCTCTGGAACCTGGCAATATAGCCCAGCGAATCGTTCCCTATGGCGTCCGCGAGTTCGCACGCTTTGTCTGTATATACCAGCGACGAATCTACGTTGTACTTTGAATAGCGTTTCGCCAGGTCGGAGTATATTTCGATCCTCTCCTCTTCGGTATTGCCGGGCAATTTGGCTTTGACGGAGTCTATCTCCCTCTCCTTCCGCGCCGCATAGACTTCGGCGTTGTCCAGTTTCTCGAGAAGTTCCTTGATCAGCTTGCGGGCCCTGTCCGTCTGCGGCACCTCGTCCTTGTGGCAGGAAAAGGCTAGCGCGATGGATGTCATCAGAAGCAGTGCTATGTGGTGTGTCTTCATTATCTAAGGATGAAACGTTCACTTCGGTCGCGGGAGTCGCCTGCGTAGAAATCTACATAAACCCTGCGGCCTTTCACTATCAGTTTGTATGAGCCGGCGGCATCGGACAGGCTGTAGTCGACGATTCCGGGGCGGTATTCGTCGAAGATGGGGGCGTAGTGCGGATATCCGTCGGGGCCGGAGGCTGTTACTTTGTATTCTGCCTGGGCTTCGTCGCTCCAGACGCTGCTCATGGTCATCTGGGTTATGCGGCCGCCATCTCCCTGCCAATCCAGGAATTCGGTGGTGTGGCTGTGTCCGCAGAGCACTATGGCGTCCAGCGAGGCGAGCAGCGCGCGCATCTCCCGGCGTTCATCGGCGCGCTTATCTTCCTTATGGCCGAGGAAGTACCAGAAATAGATGTCGGGTTCGTCGAAGGGGAAGACGGGGGTGTGGATGAGTACGAAGACGTGGCGGGCCCCGCGGGCGCTTTCAAGCAGGGACTTAATCTCATCCAGCTTTCCGCTGGAGTAATTTATCGCCACGAATACGTCGGGCCCTTGGCGGAATATGAAGTTGGTGGAAGATATTTCCTGACCGAGTTCCTGGGACATCCGTGCCGGCATATATGCTTTGTAGGCCTTTCTGGCCCTGTTCTTCCCGCGGAAGTCGTGGTTCCCGATCACCGTTACGAAGGGGATGTCGGGGGCGAGCTGAGTTTTGAAGAGGTCTATCGCATCGCCCAGGAAGCGTGCGTGGGTGGTGGAGTCGGCGGTGTCGCCCTGGATAAGGTCACCGACCTGGAAGACGTAGCGTGTGTCTTTGCCTATGAGGTCGTGTGCGCGCCGCACCAGGCGTTTGCATCTGCCTTCCCACATTTTTCCGTTGCGTTCGAACTCCTGGCGGTGGATCGCTTCTCTTTCCGGATTCGTTTCGGAGTAGCCGGCGTGGTATTCTTCGGGGTCGAGTGCATCGTAATGCGTATCGCCAAGTATCACGACGGAGTAATTGTCTGCGCTTTCGCAGGCAACGGCTATCAGTCCAGTCAGTAGTACGAATAGTGTTGAAATCCCTCTCATAGTGGTAATGTGGTAGTAACTCGAAATACTCGTCCGCAAAAATAGGAAATTACTTTCAAAA
>JAFZJI010000092.1 GCA_017552105.1 Bacteroidales bacterium
ACTCGCGGTGGTCGATAATTCCCGGAGGGATGGTCTCCATATGGAAGTTGGTCATCCGGTAGGTGCCAACCACCATCGCGCAGTTCTGGGCGTAGAACGCATCGACGAATTTCTGCACGGTGGTCTCATCGGCGTACACGTCATCCGAGTCGAGCTGTATGGCGAACTTGCCGCACTTGGGATGGTGCAGGGCCGAGTTCCAGTTGCCGCCGATGGCGTGCCAGCTCTTGTCCTGGGCGATGTAGATGAGTTTCGGATCACCGAGGAACTGCTTGATCACATCGACCGTACCGTCGGTGGAGTTGTCGTCCACCACGATGACGTTGTATTTGAAGTTGGTCTTCTGGCTGAGGGCCGACTTGATGGCATCGCCGATGGTGCGGACGCGGTTCTTGCACGGAATCACCACGGAAGCCTCGTACTCGAAGCTGTCGTCGCTGAACTTGATGTGCTTGAACTTGGGCGCCAGATAGCCTCCGATGGCTTTCAGGTGCGCGGTGCAGGCCTGCTCCATCTCAATCTGGACGGCGCGGTTCTTCGGATCCACGTAGTCGAAGAGCTTCTCGCCGCTCTTGCGGGTGTCGGTCTCCACGTCGTAATAGAGGAATTCATTGATATGTTCCAGCGTACCCTTCTGGGACACTTTCAGGCGAAGGTCGTACATGCCGGCGAACTTGTAGTCCACGTCCATGCGACCGACGGCCTCGACCAGCGCGCAGCTGCGATAGAACAGCAGGGAACCGAAATCGAAGTCATCACGCAAGGCGCCGAACTGGCAGTCGATGACCGGCGCGTTGATCCGCTCATCGCCTTTCTGGTTGAAATGGTCGGCATAGACCATCGCCGCTCCGGCATCCTCGATCAGGTTTTCCATCCGCTCCAGCGAGAACCACACCAGGCTCAACGTCGTGTACTTGGTGGAAATCAGCGTGTAGGGCGTCACGGCATGCGCGGCGATGGCCTTCACGGCCGCCGTGCTGTTGAGTCCCGGCACTTCCAGTACCTTGCATCCCAGCACCTCGGCCGGCACATCGCCGCCGACATGCAAAAGGAAAATCTCGTTGACCAGCTCCTGCGCTTTCAGATTGGCGACCGTCTGCGCCACCTGCGCCTCGTCCTGGAAAGGAATGAAACAGTTGATGTTCTTCATGGATAATGTATTAAATTATTATTGTATTCTGAACCGAACTACAATATTACGAAAAAAACGCGAGAATCGTTATATTTGTTGTCCGAACAGACTTATGCAGATGCATCCGCTCCTAACCGTTCTCGCCGTTCTCATCTACCTGCTGGTTCCGGCAGGCGTCGTGCTGCTTTGCCGCCGGGCCCGGTGGGCCGGAAAGGTGGGCGCCATCCTGATCCTCTACTTTCTGGGCATCATCGCGGCCAATCTTTTCGTATTCCCGTTCGAAGGGGCTGCCGCCAAGTTGTATCCCCTGCAGGATGCCCTTACTTCGGTCACCATCCCGCTGGCCCTGCCGCTGATCCTCTTTGCCTGCGATTTCCGTCAGTGGCCTGTAAAGAGGGCGCTCGCTGCGTTGCTGATCGGACTGTTCTCGGTCGTCTGCGTCGTGGTGGCCGGTTACTTCCTCTTCGGCGAGAAGCTTGGCCCGCAGACATCCGGCATCGCCGGCATGACCGTGGGTGTCTATACCGGCGGCACGCCCAACCTGGCGGCCATCAAGATGATGCTCGGCGTTGACGAGGGAACCTACGTGCTGATGAATTCGTTCGATATGCTGGTGAGCTTCCTCTTCCTGGTTTTCCTGATGGCTTTCGGGATCCGGCTCTTCCGGAAGATCCTGCCGGTCGAAAAAGTGCCCGAAGCCGTCAAGGGCCCGCTGAAGGTCGGCCAGAAGCTCGCCCAGAGCGAAGCCGACATGTACCGCGGCATTTTCACCCGGCAGCATTTCCTGCCCACGCTCAAAGCCCTCGGACTTTCCGTCCTGATCACGGGCATCGGCCTCGGGCTCTCGCTGCTGCTCACCGGCGGCATCAACATGATCGTGCTGATCCTGACCCTCACGACACTAGCCATCGCTGCTTCGTTCCTCCCGGCCGTCAAGAAATGGGAAAAAAGCTACGATGCCGGCATGTACCTGGTGCTGATCTTCAGCCTCGTGGTCGCCTCGATGGTCGACATCCGCAGCCTCGACTTCCACGAGGGTCTCTGGCTGCTGCTCTACATCGCCTTCGCCATCTTCGGCTCCCTCTTCCTGCAAGTCCTTCTCGGAAGGATCTTCAAGGTCGACGCCGATACCACGGTCATCACCTCCGTGGCGATGATCAACTCCCCCCTCTTCGTCCCCATGATCGCCGACGCCATGAAAAACCGCCGCGTCATCCTCACCGGCATCTCCATCGGCATCATCGGCTACGCCCTCGGCAACTACCTCGGCGTCCTGATCGCCCGCCTGCTGGCCTGATTTAATCTTTCATCGTTCCCATGACACTTTATCCAGATACCCCAAAAGTCAGAAAACCCGCTGTAGCAGGGACCTTTTATCCGGCGACGGGCGAAGGGATCCGGGCCATGGTGGCGCCGTGGCTGGATCCTTCGGAGGGCGGCGGTAGCGCCGCCCCGAAGGCGCTCACAGCGCCGCAGGCCATCATCGTTCCCCATGCCGGGTATGTGTTCAGCGGTGAGGTGGCTGCCTCGGCCTATAAACGCATTCCCTGGGGCCATGTCTATAAGCGAATCTTCCTGATCGGGCCGAGCCATCGGGTCGGGTTTGCGGGGGCGAGTGTCGATACTTTTTATGACTTTGCCGAGACGCCGCTGGGGAGGGTTCCCATCGACGTTTCCCTGGGGGAACAACTTATCCTTCAGGGAGAGGGCAACTTCGTCTGCAGGGACGATGCGCACTACCGCGAGCATTGTCTGGAAGTCCAACTGCCTTTCCTGCAGATGATTTCCGAGGAAGTTCCGCCCGTCGTGCCTATTGTGGTCGGGACCCAGCGACTGAGGACCCTGCAGCAAATTGCCAAGGTGCTGGAACCGTATTTCAACGAAGAAAATCTCTTCATCATCAGTTCGGACTTCTCGCACTATCCTTCCTACGAGGATGCGAAGACATCCGATCTCTGTCTGGCCAAGGCGATTGTCTCGGGAGGGCTGGAAGAATTCCTGACGGCGCTTTCAGACATCGGCAAAAAGGACTTTCCGGGAGAAGACACCGCTGCCTGCGGGGCTGCCGCCATCGCGATTTTGCTTACAATGATGGATGCCCTGGGCCGGGACAACTTCCAGGCAGAGCATGTGATGTACCGGAATTCGGGAGATTCCCCCTACGGGGACAAAGAGGGCGTCGTGGGATACAATTCCATCGTCATCACCCGGCAGCAGGACGGACACCTTTTCCATTTCACGGAAGAAGAAAAGGCGCGGATGATCGCCACAGCCCGCTCGGCCATCTATGCCACACTCGGCCTCGATTTTGACGGGGACAGCGCCCCCGTCGGCATCCTGAAAGAAAAAGGGTACGGCGTATTTGTGACGCTCAACCTCGACGGGCGCCTGAGGGGCTGCATCGGCCAGTTCACATCTACTTCAACGCTTCACAAAACGATCCGGGAAATGGCCCAAAGCGCCGCATTTTCCGACCCGCGCTTCCCGCCCCTCTCCCGAAAAGAAGCCCCGAAGGTGGAAATCGAAATCTCCGTACTCTCCCCGCTCAAGAAAATCGACTCCCCGGAAGAGTTCAAGCTGGGCCGCGACGGCATCTATATGATCAAGGGATACCACCACGGAACCTTCCTTCCCCAGGTCGCAGAGGAAACAGGCTGGGATACAGAGGAATTCCTGGGCCACTGCGCCCGCGACAAGGCCGGTATCGGCTGGTACGGCTGGAAAGACGCCGAACTCTATACCTACCAGGCCGAAGTGGTGAAGGAATCGGAACTGCCTGAGAAATAATGCAAGAGGCAAGGTTCTATACAAAAACGGTGGATGGGGTGCAGTGCCAAATCTGCCCCCATCACTGCCGGATCAAGGAAGGCGGACGAGGCATCTGCCGCAGCCGCGAATGCCGCAATGGCAAGCTGTACGCGCTCTCTTATGGCATCCCCTGCGCCCTGGCCATCGACCCCGTCGAGAAAAAGCCCCTGAACAGGTTCATGCCCGGAACATACTGTCTCTCCCTGAGCTGCACCGGCTGCAACCTGTCGTGCCGCTGGTGCCAGAACAGCGACATTTCTCAGGTCGCTCCGGAAGAGACGGAGTACACTCCCCTGACCCCGGAAGAAGTTGTGAACCTGTGCCTTAAGCACAGCCTCCCTTCCATCGCCTACACGTACACCGAACCCTTCACCTGGTGGGAATACATGTACGACATCGCGGTCCTAGCGCACAACAAAAGCCTGAAAAACATACTGGTCTCAGCCGGCTATGTCGAAAAAGAGCCGCTGCAGGAACTCCTGCCGTACCTCGATGCCGCCAACATCGACATCAAGTCCCTGGACGATACCCTCTACCGCAATTATTGCGGCGCCACCCTCGCCCCCGTCCTGGATAACATCCTGGCCATGAAAGCCGCCGGCATCCACGTCGAAATCACCAACCTCCTCATCCCCGGCCTCAACGACACCCCAACCCACATCACCACCCTCTGCCGCTGGCTCTCCGACCACAACCTCCAAAACATCCCTCTCCACTTCAGCCGATACTTCCCCCGCTACCGCATGAAAACCCCAGGGCCTACCCCCACCCAGACCCTGCTCCAAGCCCGGGAAATCGCCCTCTCCCACGGCATCGAGCATGTCTTTCTGGGGAATGTCTAGCCTCTGCTAGCCAAAGCCGTTAAATAATCGGACAGGCTGCTTAAAATGAAATATTGAGGAGTTGCCGGCCGAGTTGATGGACGGCATTCTCGATTTTTGCCACTTGTGCCTTGCGGGGCTTGGATTTGCCATGCATGTAAGACCAGAGTTGCTTTGGATGGATACCCGACAGCTTTCCGAGCGCAGTCGGCGTGATGATGCCGGAATAATAACGAAGCATCGTTTCAACATCCCAATGCACCTGGAAGGTATATTCGTCATCCAACCAGTCGGGATAAAACAAGGCAACTGCCTTGCCATCTTCCTTGACGAGCCGAAGCGTTTCCTGCAACTCGTCAAGGGCTGCTTCAGGCGTTTCTCCGCCACCGAACAAAGCAGGATACCCTTCGCAACAGGCGCAATAAAACCCGTCTTTGGCGATGCTGATCAAAATATCCACAGTCTTCATTGTTCAATCCCCATTTCTTTTAATATCTTCTTTACAAAAACGTTGTCCATCTCCTTGCTTCCGTGATAGGGAACCGTATAGATTACCCCGTTTTGCGTGTATCTTATATGACTTCCTTTCCCTTTCTTGGGTAACACAGCCCACCCATTC
>JAFZJI010000012.1 GCA_017552105.1 Bacteroidales bacterium
ACGAATCAGCAGTTCCCCATCCTGACTGCGAAGCAGATGGCCGCGCTGAAGGGCAAGGTCGCGTTCGAAGTTTGGGAGCCGCTGCCGGACGGGCGCTTCGTCACCCGCTTCGCCACCTCCTGGGCAACGAGGGAGGAAGCTCTTGAAGAATTGGTCCAGGCACTCAACTAATTGACTCACAGCGACTTCCTGAAAACAAATCGGCGAATTTTACCGATTTGTTTCTAGTAAGACATTGACTATCAGTAAGATAGCCGCCCGGCAAAAAAGAGCGATTACACTAGCTTGCAGATCTTCTCCAGCCAGAGGGCGTCGGTGGAGTCGAAGGTGTCGAGGTCCTTGCTGTCGATGTCCAGCACGGTAACGACGGCGCGGCTGGCAGTGGCGGGCACGGAAGTTTTTTGAGCGGGCATGCGCGTGGCGGTAGCGGAGTGACCGTCACTGCCGGCCGCGGCGAATACCGGCACTACGATTTCGGAGCGGGAGAGGGAGCTGCAGGCGATGTGGCCGGGGAAGGCTTCGACGTCGGGGACTACCACGGTGCGAGCTTCTTTCCAGGCGGTGCCGCAGACTCCGCGTCCGAATCCTATACGCATACAGGCGGGAGGGCCCTGGAAGGGGCCGAGGACCAGTTCGGATCCGCGCCCAATGTAGAATCCCACCCAGAAGAACTTCATACGCTCGTAGATAAAGGCAGAGATTTCGGCCATGCGCGTCACGGGATCCGCCTCATCCCCGAGGAATGCGGCGATATCCTGATAGAGGCGGAGATACCTAAAGGTCTTGAAGGGCAGATGGCAGTATCCGTCGGGATTCTTGTCGAGATATTTCTGATGGCGTTCCTCCGCTTCGAAGAAATTGCGGAGAGGCTCGAGCTCCACGACCAAGGGCTGGCCAACCCGGGCCTCGGCCCTGGCGAAAGCGGCCTCCAGCACGGGCAGGTCGGCGGGGTTGGAATAATAGACACCGGTGCGGTAGCGGGTGCCCTCGTCGTGCCCCTGGCGGTTCAGGCTAAGAGGGTCGATGATGTCGAAATAGAGGTCGGTAAGCATATCGAGGGAGATGCGTTCGGGCTTGTAGCAGACCTTCACCGTCTCGGCGAAACCGGTGGTGTCGGTATAGACCTGCTCATAGCTGGGACGGCCTTCGAAATCGGCACGCCCCTGCGCATACCCGCTGACGGCGCTCACAACGCCATCGACTCCCGAAAAGAAATGCTCAGTGCCCCAGAAGCAACCGCCTGCAAAATAAATCTCTTTCATACTTCAACCCAATGGATTTTGACACCGCTGCGTTCCATGCCGCGGAACCAGGTCATCTGGCGCTTGGCGAACTGATGGATTGCGGTAGATAATTTCTCGAATAGTTCCTGCTCGTCCAGCTGGCCCTGCAGGTACAGGGTGACGAACTTGTATTCCAGCCCATAGCCTATCAGAGTCTCGGCCGGCACTCCCCCGGCCAGAAGACCGCGGATTTCATCGACCATCCCCTCCTGCAGACGGGCCTGCAGCCGCGCGTCGATGCGGGCGTTCCGCACCTCGCGGGAAACCAGCGTCCCTATGAAATACGTGCGAGGAATCTCCGTACCGGGAGTAGTGGCGGTCACGGAAGTTTTTTGAGCGGGCCCGTGCGTGGCGGTAGCGGAGTGACCGCCACCACTCCCGGCAACGGACAGTCTGCCAGAATCCGCCGGTTGACTAAGTGGTTTCGAAGTGCGGAAATCATAGCCGGCGGTCACCGCATTGATGTAGAGGCCGGTACCCCCGCAAAGGATGGCCACCCGCCCACGCGAACGGATATCGGCAAAAGCCAGCCGGAAATCCTGCACGAAATCATACACATTGTACTGCGTCCCGGCCTCGCGTATATCTATCAGATGATAAGGAACCTCCTGATACTCGGCCAGGTCCTTCCCCGTGCCGATGTCCATCCCCCGGTAAACCTGACGGGAATCTGCGGAGATAATCTCAGCTTCCAGCCCCAGCCCGGCCAGTTCGCGGGCCAGCCGCACCGCATATTTGGTCTTTCCCGAAGCGGTAGGGCCCAGCACGCAGACCAGCTCCACGGCCCCCGAACGGAGGTCGGCCGCCAGCGCGGGAAGGTCTATCACTTCCGGCTCCGGCAGTTCTGCAGGCAATGGTTTACGAAATTTGGGCATAGGATACAAAGATAGCAATTTCGCAAGAAATCACTATCTTTGCATCCCACTTATGCCAAAGGCCAAGAGTACCATACAGATACGCAACAAGCGCGCAAGTTTCGACTACGAATTCATCGAAACTTACGTCGCCGGTATCGTATTGGTCGGCACCGAAATCAAGAGCCTGCGCGCCGGCAAGGCATCGCTGCAGGACGCCTTCTGCTATTTCGCAAACGGCGAGCTCTACGTGAAGGGGATGAACATCGCCACCTATTTCTGGGGCAGCTGGAACAGCCACGAACCCATGCGCGACCGTAAACTCCTGCTGACCAAGCGCGAGCTCCGCCACCTCAGCCAGGCGGTCAAGGCAAAAGGCCTCACCATCGTGGCTGTAAAGCTCTACATTGCCGATAACGGATACGCAAAGCTGCAAATCGCCCTGGCCCGAGGCAAGAAGGAATACGACAAGCGCCAGTCCATAAAGGAAAAGGATATGAGGCGGGAGATGGAAAGAGCGTAAAAATTTTTTGCAGGTTTATAAAAATAAACTATCTTTGCAGTCCCAATCGGGGGATTAGCTCAGTTGGTAGAGCGCTTGCATGGCATGCAAGAGGTCAGGGGTCCGAATCCCCTATTCTCCACAAAAAAGCGACGGATGAGAATCCGCCGCTTTTTTTATTGTCTCTGCCGCACTGCCTCGTAGAGGAGGATGGCCGCGGAAACGCTGACATTCAGCGAATCGAGTCGGCCTAGCATCGGGATGAGTATGTGGGCGTCGGCGGCTTTGCGCCAGGCCTGCGTGAGGCCGGTAGCCTCGGTGCCCATCACGATCGCGGTGCCAACCGTCATATCTACGTCGTAATAGTTCGAAGAATCCTGGAGTTGGGCTGTCAGGATGCGAATTCCCCGCTCTTTCAAGAAGGAGATGGCTTCGTCGGTGCTGCAGGCCACGGTGGGGACCGTGAAGATGGCGCCGATGCTGGCGCGTCTGAGGTTGGGGTTGTAGAGGTCGGTGAGGGGGTCGCAGATGAGTACTGCGTCGGCTCCGGCGGCGTCGGCGCTGCGGAGTACCGCGCCCAAGTTCCCCGGTTTCTCTACTCCTTCCAGCACCATCACCAACGGATTCTCCTTCAGATTCAGATCCTCCAGCGCGAGATACCTCGCCTTCACCTCGGCGATTATTCCCTCCGTACTCCCCCGGTACGCTACTTTGGAATATAGTTCCTTTGATATATGGAAAGTAGAGATTCCTTCGCTTCGCTCGGAATGACAGTTATACAACTCCGGGCAAATGAACAAAGATTCTATTTCGAAACCGGCGGAGAGGCAATGCTCCAACTCGCGCCGCCCTTCCACGACGAAAACCCCTTCCGAACGGCGCAGACGGGACTTTTCCTGAAGCGCGAGAAGGCGCTTCAGCTTGGGATTCTGGGCAGATGTGATTACTTCCGGATTCATTCGTATTCGATTACGGCCTTGACCAGTTTATAGCGGCTGACCATACCCGTTTCGCTGGTTTCGTGGGAACGAGTGCGGGAATTATATGCAAGATATCTTTCGCCGTTGATGAAGACGAACCCCGGGCAGGCGAGCACCCAGTGCTCATCGGCCTCAACCCAGCGGTTCAACTCGCAGGGGATCTGCCTCACGAACGGTCCGTCGGCCAGATAGCAACGGAAGAAACAAGCATCGGAAGTGCCTCCGTAGGTGTTATAGTAGGTGGGAAAAAGCAAATCATATCGCCTGTCGACCCTGCAGGCCGCAGAATTGTAGAGGAAATCCCCCGCCAGAATCTCGGTATCGCTCAGCTGCTCTCCCCTCTTGTTGAACTCCGTTACGGTCATACGACGGTTCTTGTAGTGTTCCTGGGTTATCCTGGAATAGAGTTTCCAGCGGTTGCCACGGGTGACCATCACATTCTGGGTGTCGTGGATCTTGTCGTAAAGCATCTTACGGTCGGTGAACTCGATTCCGTCCTTCGACTTCCATAAGAACACACCGCGATCCCAGCTCTTTTCTCCTATCCACTGGCAACCGACCATGCGGTAGGGGTATTCCTTGTCCTTGACCATGAACACCGACTGTTCGATCACGGTGTCCATCACCTTGCACTTCAGCTCATAGTGGAAACCATCGGCAGACTCGGCGAGATACAGGTTCTGGTTCCTCTCGTTCTCTGCAACTCCGTCGAGGGGATTGCCGGAGAAATACATCCTGTAGGTGCCGTCGGGCAGCTGAAGGATATTGTAGTAGTTGATCAGTTCCATCCCGAAATCCGCATTCGTAGCGAGCTCAATCGGGGCTTCGGGGAAACTGACGCCGATTATGGTCTTGCGCCCGCATCCACAAAGGACAAGGGCCAGCGCAGCGATCAGCAGGATCCTTTTCATATCAGGGGAATGTTGTTTTCGGAGCAGGAGGCGATCATCTCCGCGGGCCAGACGGATGCCTGGATCTCGCCGATATGGGCTTTGCGTAGGAAGAACATGCAGAGGCGGCTCTGGCCGATACCTCCGCCGATGCTCTGCGGCAGATTGCCGCCAAGCAGTTCCTGATGGAAGTACAGATCCGCCTTCCATTCTTCGCCGGCAAGTTTCAGCTGTCGCAGCAGGGCGGCCTTGTCCACGCGTATACCCATGGAGGAAAGCTCGAAACTATGCCCGAGCACAGGATTCCAGACCAGGATATCGCCGTTCAGGCCGGGAAGCATCTCTCCATCCCATAGGGCGGGGGTGCTCCAGTCGTCGTAGTCGGCGGAACGGCCGTCGTGCTTCTGCCCATCTCCCAGGGCGCAGCCGATTCCCGCCACGAACACGGCCCCGTATTCCCGGCAGATGGCATCTTCCCTCTCCTTCGGGGAGAGCTCGGGATACTGCCGGCGCAGATGCTCTGCGTGGATGAAATGAATCTCCTGGGGCAAGCAGGGAAGGATCACCGGATACTTCTCGCAGACCATGAACTCGGTGCGCACGATGGCAGACCATATGCGGCGCACTATATCTTTCAGGAACTCGGGACCGCGCTCGCCCGAAAGCATCACGCGTTCCCAGTCCCACTGGTCCACATAAAGGGAATGCACATTATCCAGTTCCTCATCGGCCCTGATGGCATTCATGTCGGTGTAGATACCATAGCCCGGTTCGATGCCGTACTCGGCAAGGGTGAGGCGTTTCCACTTGGCCAGCGAGTGCACTATCTCGCAGACCTCCCCGTCCATATCCTTCACAGGGAAACTTACCGCCCGTTCCACACCGTTAAGGTCGTCGTTGATACCGGTGCCCTTCTTCACGAAGAGGGGCGCGGTAACACGGCGCAGGCGCAGCTCGGATGCGAGGTTCATCTGGAAGAAATCCTTGATTTCCTTGATGGCCCCCTCGGTCTGGCGCGCATTCAGCAGCGGTCCGTATCCGGATGGTATCTGCAGTTTCATTGCTTATTCTTCTGTCTTGGTTTCTTTCACTATCTTCTCGGGACGCATCTGGGGGAAGAAGAGGACGTCCTGGATAGCGGTCTGACCGGTCATGAACATGGTCAGACGGTCGATGCCCATTCCGAGGCCGGAGGTGGGAGGCATGCCATATTCGAGGGCACGCACGAAGTCGAAGTCTATGAACATAGCTTCGTCGTCGCCCTTGCTCTTGAGGCGGGCCTGCTCCTCGAAGCGCTCCAGCTGGTCGATAGGGTCGTTCAACTCGCTGTAGGCGTTGGCCAGCTCCTTGCCGCAGACGAAGAGTTCGAACCTCTCGGTGAGGGCGGGATTGCTGCGGTGGCGCTTGGTAAGAGGGCTCATCTCCACAGGATAATCGATTATGAAGGTAGGCTGGATGAGGTTCTTCTCGGCATATTCTCCGAAGATGGCATCGATGAGCTTGCCCTTGCCCATGGAGGGCTCGACCTCGACATTAAGTTTCTTGCAGGTAGCGCGGAGTTCATCCTCGTCCATGCCGCTCACATCCACTCCGGCGTATTCCTTGATGGCGTCGAGGATGGGCAGGCGGCGATACTCTCCGCCGAAGTCTACCTCGTTCTCCCCTATCTTCACCTTGGTGGTTCCGTTCACGGCGACTGCGATCTTCTGCAGCATCTTCTCCACGAAGTCCATCATCCAGATGTAGTCTTTGTAGGCCACATAGATTTCCATGCAGGTGAACTCCGGGTTGTGAGTCTTGTCCATACCCTCGTTGCGGAAGTCCTTGGCGAACTCATAGACTCCGCTGAAGCCGCCCACGATGAGGCGCTTGAGGTAGAGTTCGTTGGCTATACGCAGGTACAGAGGGATGTCGAGAGCGTTATGATGGGTGATGAAGGGGCGGGCAGTGGCACCTCCGGGGATGCTCTGCAGGATGGGGGTTTCCACCTCGAGGCAGCCGGCGGCGTTGAAGTACTCGCGCATGGTGGCGATGATCTTGGCGCGCTTGATGAAGGTATCCTTCACCTGAGGATTGACTATAAGGTCCACATAGCGCTGGCGGTAACGCATTTCGGGGTCGGTGAAAGCGTCGTGCACCACGCCGTCGACTTCCTTCACGATAGGAAGCACGCGGAGGCTCTTGCTAAGGAGAGTAAGCTCCTTGACGTGGATGCTGAGCTGACCGGTCTGGGTAATGAAGGCATAGCCTTTGATTCCCACCACGTCGCCGATATCGAGCAAGCGCTTCCACACAGTGTTATACATCGTCTTGTCTTCATCGGGGCAGATTTCGTCGCGCTTGACGTAAATCTGTATACGACCGGTCTCGTCCTGGAGCTCAGCAAACGAAGCTGCGCCCATGATGCGGCGGCTCATAAGGCGGCCTGCCAGGCATACATCGGAGAAATTACCCTTCTCGGGGTCGTAATTATCGGTGATATTCTTTGTTGTCTCGTTGACGGGGTATAATGCTGCCGGATATGGTTCGATTCCCAATTCACGCAGTTTTGCAAGTGATTCCCTACGGATCTGTTCCTGTTCGCTATAT
>JAFZJI010000093.1 GCA_017552105.1 Bacteroidales bacterium
CAAGGTCACCCTCTGCGGCAAGAACTCAGCCAACTGGGCTGTTTCCTTCCTTGCCATCTCGTCCTACGAGACCGTGGTCGTCCCTCTCCTCGCCGACTTCCTTCCCGAAGCAGTAGAGCGCCTTACCGATCATTCCGACAGTGTGGTCCTCTTCACGGATCCTGAAATGTACCAGAAGCTGGATATCGCCAAGATGCCCAAAATCCGTTACATCATCAGCCTTACCGACTTCATGCCCCTCTGGGGTGCTGACGACTCCCTGATGAAGGCTTACACCACTCTCGACGAGCGCTTCAATGCTAAGTTCCCCAAGGGATTCGATGCTTCCAAAGTCAACTATCCTACAAATAACGACAAGGAACTTAACGTCATCAACTATACTTCCGGTTCTACCGGAAACCCGAAGGGTGTCATGCTGCGCTACGAGTGCTTCAGCGCGACCATCGACTTCGGTCAGCGTTACATCCCCTGCAGCAATGCCGACAACATCGTCTCCATGCTACCCATGGGTCATATCTACGGACTTACCTACGAGTTCCTCTATCCGCTCATCAGCGGCGTGACGGTCTACTATCTGGGCAAGACCCCGTCCCCGTCCCTTCTGCTCAAAGCCATGCAGGAGGTACAACCTTATATCGTAATCACGGTTCCGCTCGTGATGGAGAAAGTGTACAAGTCCTCCATCAAGCCCGTGCTTGGCAAGTGGTATATGAAAGTGCTGACAGCTATACCTGGCGTCGGCGGTGCTATCTATAAAAAGGTAGGTGAAAAACTTCAGTCCGCCTTTGGCGGGAAATGCCGCGAATTTGTTATGGGAGGTGCGGCCCTCAATCCGGAAGTAGAGCATTGCTTCAAAAAAATCAAGCTTCCTTACACCGTGGGTTACGGTATGACGGAGGCTGCCCCGCTACTTGCCTACGAACATACTTGGCTGTACGCGACCGGTTCCTGCGGTAAAGCAGTCGACTGTGCCGACGTACGCATCGACTCCGAAGATCCGGAGCACGTGGCCGGAGAAATCCAGGCCAAGGGTACCAATGTGTGAAGCGGATACTACAAGTATCCCGAGGCCGATTCCACCGTCTTCACTGCAGACGGTTACCTGCACACCGGCGACCTGGGAACCATCGACAAGGATGGTAACATCTACATCCGTGGACGCTCAAAGAGCATGATCCTCGGCCCCAGCGGACAGAACATCTACCCGGAGGAGGTTGAAGCCGCCGTCAACCAGAGGCAGTTCGTTGCCGAAAGCGTGGTGGTGGACCGTGCCGGCAAACTTGTCGCCCTGGTGTATCTCGATGCCGACGGCATCAAGAATGCCGGTCTCGACGAAGAGGCTATCTCCGACATCCCCGAGCAGGTGAGGCGCGGTGCCAACAAGCACCTTCCTGGTTACAGCCAGATCACCAAGGTGGAGGTCGTTCTCCAGCCCTTCGAGAAGACTCCCAAGATGAGCATCAAGCGTTTCCTATATAAATAAGGAAGGCAACAGACTTTGTTGAAAACTTGTGAAAAAATACTCGCGGTCCTCTTGCAGGGTCGCGAGTTTTTATCTACCTTTGCCACTTGGAAGTTAGAACAATGTCTTTTACCGAAAATCGCATCCAACAAGAAGGTCTCACCTTCGACGATGTACTTCTGGTTCCAGCCTGGTCCGAGGTACTTCCCAGGGAGGTTTCCCTCCAAACGAAATTTACCAGAAACATAGCGCTTGACATCCCTATCGCGTCCGCTGCTATGGACACTGTCACCGAAGCCCCTATGGCCATCGCTCTTGCAAAAGAAGGAGGTATAGGGGTTCTTCATAAGAATATGAGCTCAGAGCTCCAGGCAGCCGAGGCTGTCAAGGTCAAGGAGGCGGGCTACAAGGTGGCAGCAGGCGTAGGTATCACTGCCGATGCAGTCAATCGCACCGCCATGCTGGTGGACGCAGGAGTCGATGCAGTCGTGCTCGATTCTGCCCACGGACACAGCAAGGGAGTGCTGAATGCTCTCAAGAAAATCAAGAAAGCCTTCCCCGGCATCGACGTCGTGGTGGGCAACGTTGCAACAGCCGAAGGCACCCGCACCCTCATCGAGGCTGGAGCGGATGCAGTGAAGGTGGGAATCGGTCCCGGTTCCATCTGCACCACCCGCGTGGTGGCAGGTGTGGGAGTTCCCCAGCTCACCGCCATCTATGATGCCGCCGAAGCTGCCAAGCCCTACGGGATTCCTATAATCGCCGACGGCGGTCTCCGCTACAGCGGCGACATCGTGAAGGCCCTGGCCGCCGGTGCATCCACCGTGATGTGCGGCTCCATCCTCGCCGGCGCCGACGAAACCCCGGGCGATATCATCGAAGATTTCAAGAACGGTAAAAAGTTCAAAGTTTACCGCGGAATGGGTTCCATCGACGCGATGGAGGCCGGTTCCCGCGACCGCTACTTCCAGACCGGCGCCATGAAGCTCGTCCCGGAAGGCATCGTCGGCAAGGTCCCCTACAAGGGCCCCGTCGGCGACATCTTGTACCAATTGATCGGAGGACTCCGGTCCGGAATGGGTTACTGCGGAGCGCACACCATCGAGGAGCTCTGGAACGCCAGGTTCGTAAGAATTACCTCCAACGGTGTCATCGAGAACCATCCCCACGATCTTATTATCGCTAAACCCGCACCTAACTACAATAGATAATGGAAAGGATTCTTATACTGGACTTCGGGTCGCAATACACAATGCTCATCGCCAGACGCATCCGTGAAATGAATGTTTACTGCGACATCGTCCCTTTCAATAAGATTCCTGCCATATCATCCGACGTCAAGGGTATCGTCCTTTCTGGAAGCCCTTCGAGCGTCCGTGCCGAGAATGCTCCCCAGCCCGACCTCAGCGGCGTACCTGCCAGCCTCCCTATCCTGGGAATCTGCTACGGTGCGCAGTGGCTCGCGTGGAAGGGGGGCGGCGTGGTTGCCGCTACCGGCGGCCGCGAATATGGCCGCGCGATTCTCAGCGTGAAAGATAGTCAGGATCCCCTGATGAAAGAAGTTGCTCCCGAGAGCCAGGTATGGATGAGCCACGGCGACACCATCACCTCCCTCCCGGAATCCTATAAAGTGATAGCATCCACCGCCCAGGTCGATAACGCAGCCTTCAAGATCGAAGGCAAGCCCGTCTGGGGTATCCAGTTCCATGCCGAAGTGCATCACAGCGAATACGGCAAGCAGATACTGCGCAACTTCGTGCTGGGAATCTGCGGCTGCGCCGGCAACTGGACCCCTGCCAGCTTCATCGAATCCACGGTGGCGAGCCTGAAAGAGCAGATAGGCTCCGACAAGGTAGTGCTCGGCCTCTCCGGCGGAGTCGATTCCAGCGTCGCCGCCCTGCTGCTGCACAAGGCAATAGGCAGCCAGCTCCACTGCATCTTCGTGGACAGCGGCCTCCTCCGCAAGGACGAGTTCAGCTCCGTGCTGGCATCCTACAAGGGAATGGGCCTGAACGTGAAGGGGGTAGATGCCTCCGCCCGGTTCCTCGGCAATCTTGCGGGAATCACCGATCCCGAGGCCAAGCGCAAGTCCATAGGCAAGGACTTCGTGGAGGTGTTCAACGCCGAGGCCGAAAAGATAGAAGATGTCCGCTGGCTCGCCCAGGGCACCATCTATCCGGATGTCATCGAATCCTCGGCCGTGCCCGGAGCATCGGCCACCATCAAGAGCCACCACAATGTGGGCGGTCTCCCCAAGGATATGAAACTGAAGATTGTGGAGCCTCTCCGACTCCTCTTCAAAGACGAAGTCCGCCGCGTGGGAGCGGCCCTGGGTCTGGATCCCGAGATCCTCGGCAGACATCCCTTCCCCGGTCCCGGACTCGGAATCCGCGTGCTCGGCGAAGTCACGGCGGAGAAAGTGGCCATCCTCCAGGAGGCCGACAAGATTTTCATCGACGCCCTCAAGAGCTGGAAGCTCTACGACGAGGTCTGGCAGGCAGGCACCATCCTCCTTCCTATCAAGAGCGTGGGCGTGATGGGAGATGAAAGAACATACGAATACACTATAGCGTTGCGGGCTGTTACGTCAGTGGACGGAATGACAGCCGACTGGGTCCGCCTCCCCTACGATTTCATGTCCGAAGTCTCGGACAAGATCGTCCGCGGTGTGAAGGGGGTGAACCGGGTCGTCTACGACATCTGTTCCAAACCGCCGGCAACCATTGAATGGGAATAGAAACCATCAAAAACAATAAGTTATGACGAAAGCACAAAACGAAGGCATCTACGATGCACGCACCTTGGGTCGCGGAAAAATGCTCACCCTCGGGCTCCAGCACATGTTCGCAATGTTTGGAGCCACTGTCCTTGTACCTGTCATCACAGGTCTCTCGATGTCGGCTACCCTCCTCTTCGCAGGTCTCGGTACCCTCATCTTCCATCTTTGCACTAAATTCCGCGTCCCTGCATTCCTGGGATCTTCCTTCGCCTTCCTCGGCGGCTACGCAACGGTAGTCCAGATGGGAATGGCCGGCGGTCTCACCCAGGCTCAGGCACTTCCCTACGCTTGCATCGGAGTATTCTGCGCAGGTCTCATCTACTTCATCCTTGCCGGTCTTTTCGCGGCATTCGGACCTCAGAAGGTCATGCGCTTCTTCCCTCCCGTCGTTACCGGCCCTATCATCATCGCCATCGGCCTCATCCTCTCCGGTTCGGCCATCAACAACTGCAACCAGAACTGGTGGATCGCCCTTCTTGCTATCGCCATCATCATCGTCTGCAACATCTGGGGTAAGGGCATGATCAAGATCATCCCCATCCTCCTCGGTGTCGTAGGTTCCTACATCGTGGCAGCATGCTTCGGTCTGTGCGACTTCAGCGCAGTCAAGGAAGCTGCCTGGGTAGGCCTCCCCGTCAAATGGGAAAATACTGCTGTCTCGGTTTTCAGCAATCCTAACTGGAGCCTGATCATCGCCGCCATCATCGCCATCATCCCTATCTCCCTCGCAACCATGATGGAGCACATCGGCGACATGTGCGCAATCTCCTCCACCACAGGAATCAACTACCTCGAGAATCCCGGTCTGCACCGCACCCTCATGGGCGACGGTCTCGCCACTGCACTTGCTTCGCTTTTCGGAGCCCCTGCAAACACCACTTACGGCGAAAATACCGGTGTGCTTAACCTCACGAAAGTCTACGATCCCAGAGTGATCCGCATCGCTGCTTGCTTTGCAATCATCCTCTCTTTCTGCCCTAAGTTCTCTGCCCTCATCGGTGCAATGCCCGCTGCCACCATCGGTGGTGTATCGCTGGTACTCTACGGTATGATCTCCGCAGTCGGTGTGCGCAACGTGGTCGAGAACCAGGTCGATTTCAAGGCATCCCGCAACGTTCTCATCATGGCCCTCATCCTCGTGCTTGCCATCGGTATCTCCTACAGCCAGGCCGGCAGTCTGGATCTCGGATTCACCAAGCTCTCCGGTCTTGCAGTCGGCGCACTGGTCGGCATCATCCTGAATGCTGTCCTGCCCGGCAAGGACTATGAGTTCGGAAAGAACGCCCTCGGCGATAAATCCGTCGATTTCGAAGTTAACCGTCTCGAACAAAATCATGACTGATAAAAAACTCATCGAAGCCATCCGCGTAGTCCCCGATTTCCCTGTCAAGGGTATCCAGTTCTTCGACGTGACTACTCTTTTCAAGGACCCCGAAGCTTATGAAGAGGTTCTGG
>JAFZJI010000094.1 GCA_017552105.1 Bacteroidales bacterium
CCTTGTCTCCGGACACGGCTTTTTTCTTATCCGGAGAACAGGCCTCCACAATAGGAAGAGCAGAGAGGACGACGCCGGCGGCTCCAAGTCCGCCCACTTTGCCAAGAAATGATCTACGATCCATAAGTTGCTATATATCCTTCAAATGATTCCATGATTCTGTCCCTCTCACCAATAGGAGCCGCATATACTGCGGTTGAGAGGATTTCGCATAACAAGGCCGATCGGCCCGTAACTGCCACCCAGGGACCGGCCGGTGCCGGGAGCGAGTTATGAGGGTCCATTATATGATCCTTGCCGGAGCGCGAACGCCCGGACATGGAAAAAGCGCTGTCGTTCAATTCGAACAAGCGCCCACCCTCTTCGGACCGGACCCTCCAGCAGGGCCCGAAGGGATGCTTTCCCATACCGACTACCGAACTGTTTCCGAAATTGAGAAGGCCGTCGGTGATTCCTTCTGCGGAAAAAATGTTTCTGACGGATTCGAGGGCGAATCCTTTGGCGAAGCCCCCGAAGTCGACTAAATGCCCTTTTCCGGCCATGGCCGCTTCGTGGGTTCCGGGGAAGAGCTCATAGGCAGGACGGGACCGGTCCGGGCTGAGTGCGGCGATATCGAAATATCCGCCGGTCAGGCTGCGGAACTTTTCGCATAGTTCAAGTGCGAAGAACAGGTCTTCGTTTACCACCACCTTGCCCGACGAAGCATTGAGCAAGGCTGTAGGGCTGTCCGGATTATGTCTGTCGAATTCTGCAGACTGGGTTTTCACAAGGCGTTCCGCCATCTCACAAAGATGCCTGGCCTTCACCGCGTCGGGACATATGAAAAGCAGTTCCAGCCGCGAATGCATGGCAGATATCTCGCAGTACGCTACGGGCGCCTGCGGATTCTTCGTGCTATGAGTGAAATCAACCAAACCAGCAGACGGACAAGTACCGTTATCACATAAAGAATACCCGTGATGACACAGACATATCCGATCTGGCTGAACAGCTCGACAAATCTGCCGTCATAGCGGATAACCGCATATACATTGAAAAGGAACGCTATGGCAAAGCAGAAGAGGAGAACCACGAGTTCCCTCTTCTGCCAAGGCCATTGCGTATGATTGTCAACCATTAGAGTTCCTTGATCATTATGTTCTGGTAATGCACTTCGTTGCCGTGGTCCTGAAGTAGGACGTGGCCGGACTTGTGGTTACCGAAGTTTGCACGCTCGCGGAATTTGCTGCATTGCACCAGCGCATTGAACATCTGGTTGTTGCGGTCGTATTCCACGACTTTGACACCGTTGAGCCAGTGCTCGACGTGGTTGTCCCTCACGATGACCCATGCGGTATTCCACTGGCCCATGCGGAAGTAGGCTTCGTCTTTGTCGGCACGTATAAGGTCGTAGAGGGAACCCAGGGTACGGTTGCCGGCTACACCGAGCTTGGCATCGGGGTGGACCTTGTCGTCGAGTATCTGGAACTCGCATCCGATAGCGGAAGCATCCGAAGGATAAAGGTCGGGGTTGATGAAGTACTTGATACCGCTGTTGGCACCCTTGGTAAGGAAGAAATCGACGGAGAGCCAGAAGTTGGTAAACTTGTCCACGGTCATGATGTCGCCTCCGTTGGTGGACTCGGCACCGCCGTTCTCGGCAACGCGGAGTTCGTCACCCTCTATGCTCCATCCCTTCTTGGGGAAAGGAAGACCTTCGCCCTTGGCGCTGGCCCAGCCATTGGTGGTCTTGCCATCCCAGAGGAGCTTCCAGCCTTCGGCGGCCTGACGCTCGCTGAGGGTATTGCTGATCTTGTTCACCTGATGTATGGGGGCAGCCTCGATGCAGTAGGCGGCAGGGTCCTGGGTGCAGATCCTGATGTTCTTCCAGCTGATGCTGGTCCCTATGCGCTCGGCAACGTTGCCGGGAAGATGGACCTGGAGGGCGATGAAGCCTTCGCTGTCCTTGTCGTCGATGACATCGGCGACGAGAACGCCATTGAGGAAGGTACGGATATGGTTGCCGATGCATTCGATACGGCCCTTGTTCCAATCATTGTGGATAAAGGCCTTCCTGGCAGCTTGGTTGAAAGTAAGGGGATAGAGCCAGCCACGGCGGGACTCATCGTAAACACCCGCGCTCCAGGCACGCTCGCTGGGATCGAACTCATACTGGTATCCATATACGCGGCCGTCGCCGTTAAGATGGCTGCGGAACTGCACGCCGGAGTTCTGGGACTCGTCCATCTTGAACTCGAACTCGAGGATGAAATCCGAGTAGGACGCCTTGGTGGCGAGGAATGAATTGATATTTGCGTTGTCCTTGCAGGTACCTATGATGCAGCCATCCTTGACCGTATATTTGGCGGTACCGCTGACCTGCTTCCAACCTTTAAGGTTCTTTCCGTTGAAAAGAGATGTCCAATTCTGGGCGGACATGCCTGTGCATAACAAAGCTGCAAAGGCGAGAATGAGTATTTTCTTCATGATAATTGATTAAAGTTCATAGTAATCTTCCCAACCTTTGCGCGGAGGTATGCTGGTAAGGAGGGCGTTTGCAAAGGGATTGTCGATAATCTCTCCGGAGAGACGGTCGAACTTGAAAGTGGTATTGAGGCGCTGTGCTATCACGCCCAGGTTCATGACCTGGCAGAGCACGCCGGCGACCTCGAAAGGAGAGCGGGTCTTCTCCAGGCCCATGCAGGCCTTGAGGAAGTTCTCGTAATGGTTCGAAGGACTCTGGGGAACCTCGGGAAGTTTGTGGTCGGCGATCAGCTGCTTCTCGAGCTCCTCGGGAATGATATGCAGAGGCGATGAATGGGAAGAACCCTTGAAGATATAGTCACGGCCGTAGATGATCTTGCCGGGATTGATCTTCTGTGCCTGATAGGCCTGACCGGCGACGGTGGGCACATCGGCCACGTCGCTGCTGCCATATCCGGCAGGGAGTTCGGGATAATTGCCGATTCCGTCATACCAGGTGACATCGCAGGCGGGCAACTCGCCCCTGCGGGGGAAGCGGAAACGGATAGTGGAAGACATGGGGAAGAAGTAGTCGTTATGGCCTTCGACCTTCTGCATTCCTACCTCGTAAGGCAGGCCGAGCTTGAGGAACTCATGTGCGGTGTCCAGGATGTGTGCGCCCCAGTCGCCGAGGGCACCCATTCCGAAGTCGTACCAGCAGCGCCAGTTACCCTCGTCGAACCACTTGCTGTAGTCGTGGTACATGGTCTGCATCTGCCACACATCCCAATCCATGGTGGAAGGTTTGGCATCGGCATCAGGGAACTTGGTAATGCCCGGGTCCAGCACATGCCAGCGGCGGCTGTTGTTCATATGGGCGTCGATCCTGTATACGTCCTTGATGATTCCAGCCTCGTACCAGGCTTTGAACTGGAAGTAGTTCTCGCCGGAATGGCCCTGGTTACCCATCTGGGTCACCACGCCGGGATGGCGCTTGGCCGCTTCGATGAGCAGGGAGTTCTCCAGGAAGGTGCGGGCCATTGGTTTCTCGCAATATACGTGGATACCTTCCTTGATGGCACGCATGGCTATGGGGAAGTGCGAAAAGTCGGGAGTGGAAACAAAGACGGCTTCGATGCTCTTTCCCATCTCGTCGAACATCTTGCGGAAGTCCTGGTAGCGCTTGGCCTTGGGGAACATTCCCATGACCTCGGTGGTGTGGGGTGCGCCCATGTTCACGTCGCAGATCGCGACCACGTTGGCAAGGCCGGTCTTGGCCACGAAGTGGGCATTCTCGTTACCACGGTGCCCGATGCCGATAAGGGCCACATTGACCTTTTCGCCGGGCTTCCTGGTACTCATCTTGCCGCTGCCTGCAGCGCCTTCGATTGCGTGGAGGGGATTCTCTACGGCAAGAGCGACTGCAGCTGCTCCGGCCGTCTTCAAAAAATGTCGTCTGGTTACCATTATTTTAAGTATTATTGACTTTTACAGGTTATATCTATATACTTACAAATATGGTAAATTTCCAGCAAAAATCCTATAGATTAAAAGACTAAAAAACCCGTTCCGACATACTTCCATCCTTGATTGTCAGCTCCAACCCGCGGCCGCCGAAAGAATAGCGGACGCAGACCCCTGCCTCCCCGCACTCCACGGCCACCCCGGTATTGGACGGAGCGAGGCCGGAGTAGATCTCGTCCTGGATGCGATAGTGCCCGTGGGATTCCAGGCAGGACGCGAAAACCACCCTTCCAGAGCCCTCTGCGCTGAGCATATAGGCAGGTTCGGAGCGTAGCACGAAATCCGGATCGCCCGCACCTGTGCGCAGGAGCGATATGCCACATGACCCAGAAGAAGAGGAAACTGCAGTCGAAAGGGTATACATCCTCTCCCCGCAAAGCCAGGTAAACCGTGCGGGCCCCTCCTGCTTTTCTGCCTCTGCTTCGACCCAGAGATGCTGGTATCCGAAGTCTTTCCCCGCCACCGTCATCTTGTCCGTCGACCTCTTATAATCGGCATTCAGGGCCATCATCTGGCCGTCGTAATGATATGGCAGGTCATATGAGTGGGGCTTGTCGGAAGATGCTATCACGACATCCGTGATAAGCGGCCTGTCGAGGAACGGAAGGTCTATCATGGCCACCCATCTCTCCATCCTTACACCGTCGTAGGCCGTGCTGTCGACCGCGGCCATACACTGGATACCGTCGGACGCATCGCCGTCGAAGTCTATCACCCGGGGAGCATGGAGAATGGCGTAAGGAGTGACGCCGCCATAATGGCTGGCCCTGTCGACTACAAGGGTGTTGTGCGCGACGCTGGTCATGGCGTAGCCCCTGTTCAATTTGGTGTAACGACCGCCTTCCTTCTGCCCTACTCCCGTGTATCTGGCTGAGCCATAATCGGTAAGGACCGGCTTTCCGAGGTCGTAATAGCACAAGGAAAGCCTGTCGAAGTGCCCGTGGTAACTACCTTGGGAGCAGGCCTTCATGACTACGGTCGGCCCATCGTGGGCACCTTCGGGAGTGCCCCTCAGCACCATCACGGCCCCGGCCTTGCCACTCCCGCCGTCGCGCAGTTTGCAACTGACCGGGACGAAATCCTCGGCCAGGCCGGCGGCGATATCGCGGGAAACCCTCCTTCCGGCCTCGTCCGGAGTCACCTTACGGGCGTGCTCCGCAACAATGCCCAGGAGCCATTTCCTGGAGGGGTCCATGTTGTATATGGTGCAGATCGGGCCGACCAGGTCGGACGAACCGTAACACTTTGTATCACAGTCGTTAAGAAGGAAGAAGGTGCCGTCGTAGGCCTGGTTGAACATGGCGTCGGCACTCTTTAGCAGGGCGGATGAATGGCGCTCGAAGATATGGATTTCCGGCCTTTTCCGGTCTATCAGGCTGGCAAAAGAAAGGAAGGGAATCAGTGCATATCTCTGGTAGGACACGCCTTCCATGTAATACCCGTCGGGAGAGAAAAGCGAGTCTATCTGCTGAAGGAAGCCTCCGTTCCGGCCAGAGAGGTCCGTCCCGAGCAGGGCCTTGCCCACAAGGGTGTCATCCCCTGTCGCGAAGCCTATGGTACCCACTGCAGCGACCTGCCAGGTACCATGGTTATGCATCCTGTTGAATACGAAATTATTCTTGGCATTATCCTCGGTTCCGTACATCAGGAAATCGGCCATGGGGCGGAACAAGTCATCTTCTATCGCACGGCGCTGCTCTTCGGGCAACGCATTTTTAATCTTCATGTAGGACCGGGATGCGTACATTGCCCAGCGGCTGTCGTCCAGGACCTGCCAGAACAGGCGTCCGGGTTCGCCGGTATTATGACCTTCGGGATGATAGCCGAGCCGGCCGTAGATGGCCGCATAATTCGAAAGCAGCTCGCCGCACCAGCGCGCATAGCGCTCGTCGCCGGTCAGTTCATAGGCATAGCCACAGGCCTCCAGATACTGGATATGGCCGCTCAGAGCCTGATGGACCGGGCCTCCTACGGCATCTGCCGGCATGGGCACGGCCGTAGATGTCGATATCGCTTTGTCCGCAATTTCAATGGTTTGGCTGACGGCTTCTTCGTATAGTATTCCATCGCCCACCGGCGAACAACCGGCGGAGAAAACGATGATTGCCAGGGCAAAAACGGAGGCTATGACTTTTTTCAGATACATATGTCAAAATTAGGAAACTTCCCGAAGAAAAGCAATTTCCACCCTTTAGGGTGTTTCTTTTGTTTATATTATAAGATAATTTTACAGCGTTTTCACATACTATGACATAACCAAATGATTATCAATATGGAAAAAAGAAAAAAAGGTGGATACCTCGCGCCTGAAGCCGAGGTAGAAAGCATCGTCTTGAGACAGACGATACTAAATCTGAGCGGGGGTTTCACCCTCGGTAACAGCTCCCTCACCAGCGGTGACGGGGACAATGTCTGGGATTAAAAACGACGGTACCATGAGAATCAACTATTTATTCACGATCTTCGCAGGCCTTGCAGCACTTGCCGCTTGCGCCAAAGAAACGGCCATTCCCGACAACGGACAGGGAAAGGTCAAGATGACCCTCAACACCGTGGTCACCAAGGCCGCCTTCGACGATGTCTCAGCCTCATCCTGGACTTTCGGTTTTGAAACTTCCGACCAGCTCAGCGTACGCAACAGCACGGTTTCCAACCTGCGCACATTCACCAGGCAGGACGATGGCTCGTTCACTTCCGAAGATGCCACCCCGACCGCGAACAAAGCGACCTGGTATGCAGTATATCCGAAATACGACTCTTCGATAAGCCTTCTCAACCAGGCAGGCACTCCGGAAAGCGCCGCGGCACTTTACGTGCTGACCGGCATCCAGGCAAATGTACCCGGAGGGGCCACGAGCCTTTCCATAACGCTCAATCCCCGGATGTCCGTCTTGAAGATCGTCAACAACCTCGGCAACATCTCCATCAGCATCAAAGTGGATGGCGACAGCAACTTCCTGACCGGCCTTACTCCCGTATACTCTTCGGAGATAAGCTTCAACAAGACGACCAGCAGCAACTATCTGTCGGCGCGGCTGCTGAATACCGCCGTGAAAGGAACTTACTATGTGTGCGTACCCGCAGGAAGGCCTATAGGCATATATAATAACGGTACCCTTATCAAGTCTTCTTCTTCAGGGCTCACGGCCGGCAAATACTACACGGTCAACGTCGATAACCCCAACTTGATTCCCGGCCTCTTCTCGATTTCATCCACCAAGCAAGTCAGGTTCACCAAAGGTAACCTGTACAGGGATAGCAAGTCCTCCTGGAAGATCGAAGCCAACCAGCTTGCCTACCCTGCTTCGTGGGACGAGAATCACGTCGGACATCTCTACTTCTGCGACATCGAAGATAAACCGTCAAACACCTATGCAGCCACCTACAGCAGCTCCGGAAGAACCATGTCCGACGACCTGTTCTACAGGGCACAAAGGAGCATCAACGGCGATTACGGTTATTACTACAACCCAAGCAGGTCAGAATGGGACTATCTGCTCTGCAGCAGGCCTAACCATGACAATCTGTACAAAGCGGATGTAACAGTCGAAGGTGTCGATGGCTGCGTCATCATCGCAAACGACGATTTCGCCGGGACTATCGCTTCGTCGTACGCAAGCGAGGCCGAGGTAACGGCCGCCGGCCTGCTATGCCTTCCCCCGGCAGGAACCCGGCAGGGAACGGCCATCAGTGCCGGACTTAACTACTACTGGACCAGCACGCCGGGAAGCGATATAGCAAACGCATGTTCGTTCAACTTCCCGTTGGGCACCTACACGGTCAGCCAACTCTCACGATCCTACGGCTGCCCGGTACGACTGGTCCTCGAGCAATAACGAAAAAAGCCAAGCGAAACCGCTTGGCTTTTTTGTGACTCCCACAGGACTCAAACCTGTAACCTTTTGATCCGTAGTCAAATGCTCTATTCAATTGAGCTAGGGAGACAGAGTTAGAACTCTTATTCTTCTACACCCTCTGCCTTCTTGGCGTAAGAGCGCTCCTTGATGCGGGCCTTCTTACCGGTGAGGTCGCGGAGGTAGAAGATGCGTGCGCGACGAACTTTACCGAACTTGTTGACAGTAATGCTGTCGATGAAGGGAGACTGATAAGGGAAGATCCTCTCGACTCCGATTCCGCTGGAGACCTTACGGACGGTGAAGGTCCTGGTGTAAGGAGTTGCGCCGCTGATCTGGATGACCACGCCGCGGAAGTCCTGCTTGCGGAACTTGTCGCCTTCCTTGATCTTATAGGTGACGGTGATGGTATCACCGGCCTTGAACTCCGGGAAGTTGGCTACATTCTCGTTCGCGAATGCTTTGTCTACTACGTTAAGTAAATCCATAATACTCTATTCAATTTAGCGCAGCGTCACTGAACCGTTCAACGAGAGGCTGCTTTTTTGTGGACCGCAAAGTTAGAAATTATTTTGGACTGCACAAAATTATTTTAAGAATTTTTGATTCCTAAAAGTATTGACTCTCTTTTTCGAACAGATTCTTATCCTCGCGGGAAGGGTCGGGTTTCACCGCCGAAGATGCCGCCAGCTTCTCGACAGCCTCCTTGTCGGCACCCTTGAGTTTGCGGGGAATCCATACCAGGATCTTCACATAAACGTCGCCCCGCCCGTATCCGTTCACGGAAGGAAGGCCCTTCCCGCGGAGGCGCTCCACGGTGCCGGACTGCACTCCGGAATCAAGTTTCAACTTGTACGGGCCATCCAGGCAAGGAATGGCGATCTCACAGCCCAGGATAGCGTCGGTGACCGAAATCACGCGGGTGTAGAACAGGTTCTCACCGTCTCTCTTGAACTGGCTGTGAGGAAGTTCCTCCACCAACAGCAGCAG
>JAFZJI010000095.1 GCA_017552105.1 Bacteroidales bacterium
AGTACCTCACGAGGTCGTGGGCATGGCCAACTACACCAAGAACATTTTCGTGGGCGTAGGTGGCAGCGAAGGCATCAACAAAAGCCACTTCATAGGTTCCTCCTATGGCATGGAAAGGCTTATGGGCCGTCCGGGAGGCCCCGTACGACAGGTATTCGAGTACGCCAGGGAGCACTTCATCCCCCAGCTTCCCATCGTGTACATACAGACTGTGCTGGCGAAGAATCCCGACACCGGCAAGATGGATCTCAAGGGACTCTTCATCGGGGACGACGCAGAATGCTTCCGCAAGGCCTGCGCACTTTCGATGGAGGTCAATTTCATAATGGTGGACCATCCCATCAAGAAGTGCATAGTCTATCTGGACCCCGAAGAGTTCAAGAGCACCTGGCTCGGCAACAAGAGCGTCTATCGTACCAGGATGGCGCTTGCCGACGGAGCCGAACTGATAGTGCTGGCTCCGGCCCTCAGGGAATTCGGCGAGGATAAGACCATCGACGCCCTCATCCGCAAATACGGCTATAAGGGCACTCCCCATACCCTCAGATGCACCGAGGAGAACCAGGAGCTCCAAGACAATCTGGGAGCATCCGCCCATCTTATCCACGGCTCCTCCGAAGGTCGCTTCAGCATCACCTACTGCCCCGGCCCGGGCATGACCCGCGAGGAGATCGAGAGCGTGGGATTCAAGTATTGCAGTTACGACGAGATGGTAGCCCGCTACCCCCTCGACAGTCTCAAGGACGGGTGGAACACCATGCCGGACGGCGAGGAAATCTACTACATTTCCAATCCGGCCCTGGGCCTTTGGGCACATCCCGACAGATTCAAAGACTGATGAAGATCATAGCAGACAATAAGATTCCTTTCCTTCGCGGGGCCCTCGAACCCTATGCAGAGGTAGTCTATCTGCCGGGAAAGGAGACTACGGCAGATGTGGTCCGCGATGCGGATGCCCTCATCACCCGCACCAGGACGGCCTGCAATGCCTCCCTCCTGGCAGGTTCTTCCGTCCGGGTCATCGCCACCGCTACCATAGGATTCGACCATATCGACACCGAATGGTGCGAGGCCAACGGAATAATATGGAAGAATGCTCCCGGCTGCAATTCCTGGAGCGTGAAGCAATACATCACCGCTCTGCTGGTAACCCTGGCACGCGATCGCAAGTTCTCCCTCGAGGGAAAGACCCTCGGCGTGGTAGGCGTGGGCAACGTGGGCAGCAAGGTCGCCGAGGCAGCTTCCATCCTCGGGATGAAAGTCCTGCTGAACGACCCTCCGCGCCAGCGCGCAGAAGGAGGGCCCTTCGTATCCTTGGATGAACTCATCGAGCGCAGCGACATCATCACCCTGCACGTACCCCTCCAGAAAGGCGGGGAAGATGCCACCTGGCATCTCTTCGATGCCGCCCGCCTTGCAAAGCTGCGCCCTTCGCAGATACTCATCAACTCTTCCCGCGGGCCGGTGGTGGACAACAAGGCCCTGAAGGTAGCGCTGGCCGGACATCACATAGCAGGAGCCTGCCTGGACGTCTGGGAAGGAGAACCGGAACTCGATCCCGAACTTGTGGAGATGCTGGATATCGCCACTCCGCACATCGCCGGCTATTCTGCCGACGGGAAAGCCAACGGGACTACCGCATCGGTTCGTACGGTCGCCGAAGTGCTCGGGCTGCCCCTGACCGATTGGAAAGCCTCGGGCATACCTGCTCCTGCGCAGGAACTGGAATTCGACCTGAATGCCAAAGGAAAGAGCCTGCAGGAGGTTCTTACGGAGGCGATCCTGCACACCTACGACATCACCGCCGACAGCGACGCCCTGCGTGCCGACCTAGGCGCTTTCGAGCGTCTGCGCGGGGATTATCCCGTGCGACGGGAATTCACCTCGTTCACGGTCAGGCTACAAGATGCCACTCCGCTGATGGCGGAGAAACTGGGTAAACTCGGGTTCTGCGTAAAGTAGCTTACCGCCTGTTCCAGAAGATAGCGAAGGCGGCGGAAAGGGCCACGGCCACTCCGAACTGCCACCAGATCGTGGTGGACACCAGGCTCATTTGCAATAGCCCTGCAGACAGCACCACAGCCTTAAGACCATAGTAGAAAAGTTTGCTGAGCAAGATCGAGACGAAGGCGGAGACGCCTGCATTCATCTTGCGGGAAAGCCATGCGAAAACCAGCACGTTCACGGAAAGCTCGGCCGATATGAGCAGGAACTTGGGGAATACGGGATGGCCGGACAGGGCGAAGGATACGATGGGCAGAGCCAGCGCCAAGGCCAGGGAATTCTTCCAGTTCCTGGTGCACAGCAGGGCTCCGAGCACTGCCATGCGCATGGGGTCCAAAAGATAGAAAGGAACCGAAGTAAGATGGGAAAGTGCCGGTACGAGGAATACCAACAACATAGCAGCGGCATCGGTTATCCCGATGCCGACTGCTTTATTACGTGCTATGACAGCCATCAATAGTTCTCTTTGTGGATTTCGAAATATGACTGAGGATGTGCGCAGACAGGGCAGACGGCGGGAGCCTTGGTGCCGACCACGATGTGGCCGCAGTTGCGGCATTCCCATACCTTGACCTCCGACTTCTCGAAGACCTGGGCGGTTTCGACATTCTTAAGGAGGGCGCGATAGCGCTCTTCGTGACGTTTTTCGATGGCGGCCACCATGCGGAACTTGGCAGCGAGGGCCTTGAAGCCTTCGGCCTCGGCAGTCTTCGCGAATCCGTCGTACATGTCGGTCCATTCGTAGTTCTCGCCTGCGGCTGCTTCGGCGAGGTTAGCAGCAGTGTCGCCTATTCCTTCGAGCTCCTTGAACCACATTTTAGCGTGTTCTTTCTCGTTGTCGGCGGTCTCAAGGAAAAGGGCTGCTATCTGCTCGTAACCCTCTTTCTTGGCAGTGGAGGCAAAGTATGTGTATTTGTTTCTTGCCTGGGATTCTCCGGCGAATGCGGCCTGAAGATTTTTCTCGGTCTGGGTGCCTGCGTACTTATTAGCCATAGTCTGTGTGATTTAAAGGTATATCTTCGCAAATTTAAGTTTCGGCAGGGAAAAAAGCAAATTTAATAAATCGGAAATATTATATTTGCGGACAAAGAGTTATCAAAACTATGAAACAGTTTTTCAAAATGCTTCTTGCCGTTATTTGCGGCGTAATCATCGTCAATCTGCTGGTATTCATGTTTCTCGGAGGCCTGGCCAGTTCCATCTCCGGAGAGAAGGGGAAAGCAGTGCTTCCTAAGAGCGGAGTACTTGCCATCGACCTCTCCGAGCTTACCATAAGCGAACAGGACAAGCCCTCGGACCCTATGGCCATGCTGCAGCAGCAGACCCCCGTTGCAGTAGTCGGTCTTTACAAAGCCGTCCAGGCCATCAACGTGGCTGCCGAGGATCCCGGAGTCAAGTACATCTTCCTCAAAGCCGACCATAGTACCACAGGCATCTCCGCTACAGGAGAGATCCGCAAGGCCTTGGAGAATTTCCGCCGCAGCGGAAAGGCAGTGATTGCTTTCACCGAGCAGCCCAATGCCGGCACGTTCTACCTGAACTCCGTTGCCGACAAGATATACATGAGTAGATACGAGGGGGCCGACGGCAGCTTTGCAGGCCTCTGCGCCCAGTCTTTCTACCTGAAGGACCTGCTCGCCAAGGCCGGCGTCAACGTACAGCTGATCCGCCACGGAAAGTATAAATCCGCAGGAGAGATGTACGTGCGCAACTCCCCCAGCGAGGAGAACAAGGAGCAGTACGACCGCATGGTCGCTTCCATGTGGGAGACCATCGGCAAGACCATCGCCGACAGCCGCGAGATTCCTTTCGAGAAACTGGACAAGATGGTAGATAACCTCAGCCTCTGCATGCCCCAGGATTATCTGGAAGCCGGCCTCGTGGACGGCATCCTTACCAGGGATTCGCTTAAGTCCAGGCTTGCGGCTCTCGCCGTCGCGGACAGGTTCCAGGACGTGCAGTTCATTCCTTTCGCCGATTATGCCAAGTCAAAGGTAATCCCCAACTTCAGGTCCCGCAACAAGATCGCGGTCATCTACACCGACGGTACCATCGTGAACGGAAAGGGCCTGAAAGATGTTGCAGGCGACAGGTTCACCAAGGTCATCGACCAGGTGCGTAACGACAGCGGCATCAAGGCCGTAGTGCTCAGGGTTAACTCCCCCGGCGGAAGCGTCCTCGCCTCCGAAAAGATCAAGCACGAACTCGACCTGCTCGCGGAGAAAGTTCCTGTCATAGCATCCTATGGCGAGATGGCTGCTTCCGGCGGATACTGGATTTCCAACAACTGCACCAAGATATTCTCGGATGCCACCACCCTCACCGGTTCCATCGGCGTATTCGGCATGGTTCCCGATCTCAGCAAGACCATCAAGGACTTCGCCCACATCGGCCTGTACTCTGCCAAGTCCCACAAGCACGCCGACATGATGCGCCTCACCCGCCCCTTCGACCAGACGGAATATGCCTATATGCTCAAGAGCATCGAGAGCATCTACGACAAGTTCACCACCATTGTCGCAGAGGGCCGCGGGATGGAGAAATCGCGTGTAGATGAGATTGGTCAGGGTCGCGTATGGACCGGTGCCGATGCACTTACCATAGGACTGGTCGATGAAATCGGCACCCTGGAAGACGCCATCAACTACGCTGCATCGGCAATCGAAGCGCAGGACTACTGCGTGCTCGAATATCCGAAGCCTCTTACGGAGATGGAGATGTTCATGGCCAACTTCGGTCAGAGCCAGGAACACGACTACGTGAGGATATTCCAAAGCATGACCAAGCCCCAGGTCCTGGCCCGCATGCCTTATCAGGTAGTGGTCTTCTAAAGAAGAAAAAGAATAGCGAAGAGATATAGCGTGAAGCCGTCGAAGAGGCCTCGGGTGCGGTTCTGAGTTTCGATCAGATAATCCATCGGGGCCTTTTTCTGCATGGCGGCGAAGTCGTCGGCGTCGGGGAGGTTGCGGAAAGCCCATTTGCGCACTATCTGTCCATCTGCCACATAGCTTACACCGCCGTTGGAGCGGTTGAGAGTAAGGAGATCCTTGCGGTCGGCGAAGTAAGTGTTGGACAGCAGGGCGGGATTGATTCCGCGCTCGGTGATGAATTCGGGAACCGAAGCCAGCAGCAGGATTACGTTGAAACCCTCGCCGGAAGCAAGCTTGGAGAACTCTGCAATATGGTTGAAAGACTCATCCTTGAAGCCGGGCACGTCGTAAACCGAGACCACCATGAACCGGCCGTCAAGAAGGAGAGAATCGGCATATTGGTAATTGGCATCGCTGAAATAAAGCGGCTGCTCGTCCAGCTCGACACCGGGCTTGAAATCCGTGAAATCCCTCATAGGGATGGACAGCGAGCTGAAAAGCAGGAAAAGCACCAGCGATAGGGAGGCGATGCCGAAACTCACATACTTTATGCGCATGGGTTCGCCATAATCCTTCATGGGGAGGAAGGCCAGGCACCAAAGAGCGTCGAGTATAAGGTTCTTGACGAGCGTCTGGGCATGGTTCAGATGCACCAGTTCCCCGAAGCATCCGCAGTCCATTACTGGCTTGGCGATGAAAAGGACCAGCGTAAGGATGGTAAAAAGCGCGAGGAGGGCACCGCTGACCATGGCGACTATCTTCCTCCACACGCCTGCGATGAGAGCAGCGCCCACCAAGGATTCCACCAGCGCGAAGGCGCAGGCGAGTATGCGCGAGAATGCTTTGAGGAACCCGAGATGGAAGAAGCCAAGATACCCGTCCATCACCAATCCGGCCCCCACCGGATCCATCAGTTTAAGGAGTCCGGCAATCAGCAATACAAGGCCTGTCAAGGCCGCGCATATCCTTTTGAATCCATTCATAAGCGACTGTCTACCAGTTCTTTGATTTTGGCGAATATATCGTCGGGGGCAAGCATGCCTCCATCGGCGGCAGAGCAATCCACGACCTGCAGGCTCTTATCTTCTTTTGCCTGACGGAGATACATCTCCTTGACCCTCTTCTGGAACTCTATATCTGACTCATGGATGTCCTTGGCCTGACGGAGATAGGCCCGGTCGCTGCCCTTCCTGTCGGAGTTGATGTTCTTCTCCACGAACCCGATGGGGACGTTCAGGAAGATGTTCAGGTCCGGACGGGGTTCTTCGAAATTGCCGAATTCGGTTTCGAGTATCCATTTGCGCAAGGCTTCCGCCTCGGCATCATCCGTGAGTTTCGCGCACTGATATGCTATGTTGGAATAGACGTAGCGGTCCAGCAGCACGGTCGCGCCGCTTTCCAGCGCCTTCCGGATCTGCGGAGCGGCTCCGTGACGGTCTTCTGCGAAGAGGAGGGCTACCAGCTGGGGGTGTACTTTGTCGATGGCTCCGAATTCCCCGCGGAGGAAGCGGCTGATGAGGCCGCCGTAAACGGCAGATTCATACCGGGGAAAGTGGATGTATTCGAGTTTCGGGCATTTCTGTCCGAGGTATTCGCGGAGTTTTTTCACCTGGGTGGATTTTCCGGCCCCATCCAGGCCTTCAAGTACAATTAGCATAGCTTACAAAGATAAGAATTTTTTATCTTTGTGTCATGATTCTGATGGGTGTAGTAAACCTTACTCCGGATTCGTTCCGGGAGGATACACGGGCTATGACGCCCGATGCGGTGAAGCGGCGTGTGGATGCCCTGATTGCGCGCGGCTGCAGCATTATCGACTTCGGGGCCGTATCTACCCGCCCCGGCGCTCCGGCCGTTTCCGTCGACGACGAATGGTCTCGCCTCCAACCCGCACTTGAACTTATAGAATACGGAGGTATACCCTCAAAAACCGTCTCGCTCCGCTCGACCCCTCCCAGCGAAGCTGGGCCCCTCCCTCTTACAGTGCCGAGGGTGGCATGTGTTTTTGAGGGTATACCTCCGTATTCTGTGGATACCACGAGCGCTGAGATAGTCCGGCGCGTGTACGAGCGGATAGGGCCATTCATCGTCAACGACATCTCCGCAGGCGAAGACGACCCGATGATGCTCCCCACCGTCGCCCGACTCCGACTCCCCTACGTAGCCATGCACAAACGCGGCAACCCCCGCTCGATGGACAACCTCACCGACTACCCCGAAGGCATAGTCAAAGCCGTCGACTCATACTTCGAAGAGTTCGAAAAACGCGCTGCCTCCTACGGCATACACGACTGGATACTCGACCCCGGCTTCGGCTTCGCAAAGACCGTCGAACAGAACTGGGAACTCCTCGAACACGTCGACTCTCTCAAGCACTTCGGCCGCCCTCTCCTGATAGGCGTCGCCGACAAACGCTTCACCCGCACACGCGAGGCCGGATACGCAGAACGCCTCGCTGAGGAGCGAGGCGCCGATATACTGCGAATCCACTAAGGATTATTCGTCGAAGGCGGAAGGGAGCACTTTGAATGCACCACGGGGCCCTGGGGCGGGAAGGGTGCTGAAGGACCTTACCACCATGATGATTACCAATATCGAAGCCGCGAAGCAGTACCAATAACCGCTTCCGAGCGCATCCATGTAATTATTGCAGCCCTTGAGAGACTCGATATTTCCCACGACAAGCGCTAAGGTATTATTGGTGAAATGCGCCAGCATGGTAAGCTTCAGCGAACCGGTCTTGTAGTAGATATATCCGAAAAGCAATCCCATGATGAAGGCGGGAAGAGCCTGCCAGGGATTCATATGGATAACGGCGAAGATGACGGCGGAAATCACTATGGCCCATACGGGTTTGGTGCCCCGGCCGAGCAGCCCGCGCTCTATCAGGCCACGGCAAAGCCACTCCTCGAAGAAGGGAGCGAAAATGCTTACGCAGATGAAGTTGATGAGGATATTACCGTCAAGAAGGCTGCCCATGACTTTCTCCAGCCACGCAGGCATGGGAGGGAGTACCCTCTGGAATACGTCGGAAACAATGCCGACACCGATAGTGCCGAGGACCGTCAGACATATGCAGATACCCCAGCCAAGCGGAGCCACGTTGGCATTATCCAAATCCAGGCCCTTCTGACGATAACGGTTGCTGCGGCTGTTGGCCGCGGCCCATATCATGGCAGGGATGAACATTATAGGATAGCTCAGCAGGGTCGTATAGTCCTTGATGGCCTCCTGGCCCATAATCGCCATCAAGATGGAGACGAAGACCATGCCTATGAGAGTGCCCAGCAGCAACAAAAGGATCAGGAAGAAAATCTCCGTCCCGTCGGGAATGCACCAGCCATATTTCCCAAGAATGTTGTAATTGCCCCGCTTTGCCATATCAATACAGAGGAGAAGGATAAACTCCGTCGGCAACGAGTTTCGCGAACTTTGCCACTACGCCGGGACGGTCTTCTTTGTAGGTTACGCCGAACCAGCTCGAAGGAGTGGAAAGGACTTCGGTGACAGCGCTGCCGTCCTTGATCATAAGGTCGATAGCGTAAGGGATGTAGAACTCTTTCTTAAGTTCGTTGATGTTGGCTTTGAGGAACTCGTTGAAGATGGCCTCGCTCTTTGCGAAGTAATCCGGAGTGAAGCCCCACATGTTCATGGAGCAAAGTGCCTTGCCATCCAGCGTGATGTGGGTCTCGCCGGTCACGGAATTGTCGCCGTAGATCTTGCCGTCGGCCTCTTTCTGGATATTGAGATGCTCCACGACGCTGGTAAGCACGCGGGCGGCATCGTAATGGCAGATACCACGCGACACGCTGCCGCTCTCGGAGAGGGTCTTCTCCATCTCGAAACCTATGATGGCATACTGCCCGGCGGTATTCTCGTGAGCCTTGCACCAGTCGGCAGCCACCTTGAAGGAATCCTTGCCATAGTAGTCGTCCCCGTTGATGATGATGAAGGGCTCGTTGATGACGTCCTTGGCCATCAGCACGGCATGGGCGGTACCCCAAGGTTTCTGGCGTTCAGGGTTGAGGGTGAAACCTGCAGGGATCTTGTCCAGTTCCTGGGTGACGAACACGAATTCCAAGGGGGTGCCGTCGTTGCATTTAACGTTGGCATACCTCTTTGCGACGTGGGCCTTCATGTCTTCGAGGAAGTAATCGCGGACGATATACACTACCTTGCCGAAGCCGGCGTTGACTGCATCATAAATGGAATAATCGATGATCGTTTCTCCCGAGGGGCCCAATCCATCCATCTGTTTGAGGCCACCATAACGGCTGCCCATTCCGGCAGCAAGAACTAACAATGTAGGTTTCATAAAATGTTTTAGTTATTCTCTGCAAATTTAGTTAATTTTGCGATAATGTCGAAGGTCAGCAAGGATATTTGGAACAGGGAAAAGGACGGGAACAACAAAGAAAAGCGTTCCTTCCTCCGCTATTTCATAATCTCCACCGCACTATGCTTGATTATCCTCTTCGTAAAGAAGGACAGCGTAGTGCGTCTGATAGGTGCGGGCTTCACTATCCACCGCCAGAACAAGGAGTTGCGGTACTACCGCAAGCAAATCGACGACCTCGACCGGCAGATCAAGGTCCTGAGCAACGACAAGGACACTCTCGAAACGTTCGCCCGGGAGCAATACCTCTTCGCCGAGCCCGGCGACGATGTTTATCTGACGGAATAGACTACCGGGCGGCCCGGCGCTTGTACTGCTCGTACTTCTCGAGCACGTTATCCACGTAAGCTATAGTTTCATCGCCTTTGAACTTACCGAACTTGATGGTGTCGATTTCCAGTATGGAATCGTCGCGCATATCGGGGATGATGGACACTATATTGGCCCAGTAAGACGAGTCTATGCCGCGCAGGCGGGCGAAATGGATGCAGTCCTGGATACGCCCGATTCCGGCGTTGTAGGCCGCCAGGGCGAATTTCAGGCGCTCTTCCGGATCGTCGGTATGGTTGCGGTAGGCATTGTGCAGCCTCTTGAGATAGAGCGTGCCCACCCGGACGCCTTCGATAGGGTCCGTGATGTCGTCCGCACCCAGCCATTCGGCCGTGGAGGGCATCATCTGCATAAGACCGGCGGCCCCGCGATGGGAGCGGACGTCGTTGTCGAAGCGGGATTCATGGTAGATTACCGCCGAAACGAGCCGCCAGTCCAATCCGACTGAATCGGAATAATGCTTGATGAGGGAATCGTAAGGACTGATGATATAATTGGCGCACATTCCGCGAGGGAGGGTATCCGTCACCGCGGTTTCTTCGCGCAACATTGCAAGCCTGCCGGCATAACCGTCGGCAAATATCGACCCGGCTATCAGAACCAGGACGAAAAGGAGGATTGCGATACTATGGGGTTCTTTTCTTATAGACATAATTACATTGGAGCCCTCATGGAACGGGAGCTCGAGGTGGACGAAGACCGTCCGGGGGAAGAAACCGCCCGCCCGGGCTGGGTGTAGAATGGCCAGAAGATGCCAATCTTGATTTCCCTTTGAGTGTTAATGTAACGATGTGCTGTGAAGTATTCCGCCTTGTCGAACCAGTTCTGGGAGGCATTCTCCATCTTGATGAATATACAAGCCCGCTTCCACTGCGCATTCACGAACAGATCCACGATGGGGCCATTGGTATATCGATGCTGGTTCTGGTTATGGAAAACACCCAGTGCCGGATTCCAGGCCGGCGCATACCAAGGGGTGTTATAGAACATATTCGCACCAATCTGTACTTCGAGCACTTTCTGCCCTTCGTCGTTGCGTTGTACGATGAACTGCACGAAGTACTTGGCGTTAAGAGACAAGGTAGGAAGAGGAAGCACATCCTCGTTCGAAGATAGCTGGAAGAGCAGCTGGTTGTCCAGATGCAGGAAATTGGCAATGACGATGTCCTTGCGCAATCCGGCCGAAAGCACGCTCATGGCGTTGGCGTTCTGCCTTGCTATTCCAAGCGTATCGTAATAGATATTATTGGCGAGCAAGCCATAGCTCAGCTCTGCCGAGAGTTTCCAATAAGGAATATCGATGCGACCACCCAGTTTGGTAGTGGAAATCTTTCCGAAATCATTATCCCAGACATAATGATTGGTGCGCATCTTCCTTTGGTAGAATTCAGGATCGCGGAGGGAAGTATTGAAGAACACTCCCAGCGATACCGGGCTCTTGCGGGCTTTGCGGAAGGGATAGAAGCAGTAGTCGGCATTAGCCTGTACGTTCAGGTCCCCGGCATGGGCACCGGCCATGAAAAGCTGGCCGCGTGCGTTCCAGGTCATGTTGCGGAACATGCGCCCGTTCGCGCCTGCATAGGTGTAGATCGAGTTTTCGCGGAAATGATTCTTGGCGGACGTGGTGTCGTGCCAAGTCTCGACCTTGTCTCCGACTCCTATATCCAGTTTGGATACGGCCGCATCTACCGACCATGGCTGGAGCCGGATGAAGACTTTGTTGTCCAACACGCTTACGCCGAGCGAATCGTGCGATTTTGTTGGATCGTAATAGAACTGGTTGTCGTAGATGCCGCGGCCGATGGCGTCGGTGGTGTTTATCTGGTCGTCGTAAACGCGGCCGTAACGGCTCCATTCGGTGCTGTGCCCGATGAATGCAGTGGTGATGTCCTCGTCGGTGGTGTCGGGGACGAAAGTGGAATCCCTGCGAGCCTTCCACTTGTTGATGAAGGTGAAAGGAATCCTGTACTGCTGGTCGAGGAACAGGGTCCTCTTCTTGACCTGGGAAGAAGCTTTGCCGAGGGCTACCTTAACCTCCCTCGCTTCGATGGTGGTATCCCTTATCTCCGCCATATCGACGATACCGCCGTTCTCCCCGCTGCTGATATTGTTGGAAACAAAGCCGGCGTGCAACATGTAGCGCTTGCCTACATAGTTGGTTCCTATGGCCGCCGTCTTGTTCTTGACCTCCTCGTTATTGAGGATTCCACCGCCTCCCCATCTCTCGTAGAGCAGGGAGAAGTTCCATTCGGGAAGGATGTTCTGGGTAGTGAAGAGATGCAGGTTGTCGGATTCCTTGGCATCTCCCGCCATCAGCGTTCCCCAATAGGCAAGTTCGGTGTAGGGGGTCTTGGTGTTGTACATACGGAAGTCCCTCGCACCCATGCTCCAAGGCGCGTAGGCCGTATAGAATCCGGGGGTCTCCCCTTCCTTGCGGCGGAAGTAGTTGTAGGGTTGTACGGCCGAACCGGCCACGCCTAGCCAGGTGGAGTTCACATCCTGGCGACGGAATGCGTAGTCGTAGAAATAATGGTTGAAGGTGGTATCCGGAACCGCCGCCTTGACATCGTGGAAATCCTGGTCCACCGTCCAGGCGATGATGCGCTTGTACTGCAGGGAATCGGGAATTGCGAAAGCATCCAGCACCCTGGGAGTATTCTCGCGGATACTGTCCCTTATAGCCCGCCTTTCCTCCCGTATGTCTTTAAGGGAGTCGGCCCTTGCCATCTTCTTCTTAACCTTCTGCTCGTAGTCGTACTGCTTGCGGGCTTCGGGGCTCAGGCCGTTGTACCATGCCAGGAAGGCTTCGCGGGCACGGATGGTCGAATCCCTGTAGTACAAAGAATCGAGCATATATCTGTCGGCAGAATCCTGCCGGGCATGGAGGGTATCCAAGGCCTCCATGAGGGAGTAGTACGAAGCCTTGAGGGAATCGCTGACGATGCGGTGCGTGAGCGAGTCGATCAAAGCCACATAGAAACGATAGCGGAAAGGATCCGTCTCCTTCAGGGAATCGGGAACCACTATGGTGTCGCGGGCCGTAAGGCGCGGAACGGTATCGTCTTCATCCTTGAAGTCGATGGTGATACCTAGCGCACGCAGCACGCTGTCCGGAAGATTCTGGGCGTCGAAGTTGCCGCGGCGATGGAGCTTGTAGGCCCCGAGGGGATATTTGACGGTGTCCTGCACCGGGCTGCAGACCACGTAGGTACTCTCCACCGGTTTGGTGGTAACCACCATGCCGGCGATGGCGCAGGACACCACCGCGGTAGGGAACCAGAGTCTGGAAAGTAACGACATAGCCTGCAAAGTTACGAATTTTTTGTCACTTGACCCGGACGGTGTCGGCCGGATCCACTCTGGCAATGAACAGAGTGGGCAGCAGCATCATCAGCATTATGGCTCCGAATGCTATCGCATCGACGGCGATTATCTGGGCCGGGGCCACGCTCACGGGCACGAACGACACGAAGTAGTTGTCCGGATTAAGATGGACGAAATGTGTATAATGCTGCACCAGGGTGAAGAGCAGTGCGGCGACATTGCCGATGAGCATGCCCTTCAGCACCACGCGTGCAGAAACTCTCAGGAATACTCCGGCTATGCCCCGGTCGCTCATCCCGAGGGATTTGAGCGTGCCTATGGTGGCGATGTTCCGGAACAGGAGTATGAGCAGGCCGGATATCATGTTGAAGCCTGCTACCAGCACCATCAGCAGAAGGATGATGCCTACGTTGAAATCGATCAGGCCAAGCCAGTCGAATAGATTATAGTATTTATCGACGGCGGCCACCGCGAGCAACGGGTCGTCGTCATCCCCGCTCAAGCCATAGGCCGTTCCCGCGAGTTCGACGGCAGTCTCTTTCTCCTTCCGGGCGCTGCGGTAACGGTCGTG
>JAFZJI010000096.1 GCA_017552105.1 Bacteroidales bacterium
AGCAGCAATCGCAGCCCTCGGCAGCATCTGCGCCGGAGCACAGAGATACAAGACCATCGACAAGAGCGTCGCGGTCGTCGGCAACGAACTTATCACCGTATCCGACCTCGAAAACGAAATCCAGATGATGCGTGCCCAGGGGCAGGCCTCCGACAGGACCACCCGTTGCACCCTTCTCGAAAACATGATGCAGAGCAAGCTCTTCCTCATGCAGGCCCGCCTAGACTCCCTCACCGTCAACGTAGAGATGGTCGAATCCAACCTTAACGAGCGCATGGCCCAGGTTCGTACCGCTCTCGGTGGCGACGAAGCTGCTGAAGCCTACTTCGGCAAGAGCCTCTACCAGCTCCGCAAGGAGTGGAAGGATCAGCTCCAGGACAACTCCCTCATACAGCAGGAGCAGATGAACATCGCCAACGCCATCCCCGAACTCACTCCCTACGACGTGAAGCAGTTCCTGGATACCGCCGACGTTGACAAGCTCCCCATCATCCCCGTCAAATACAAGATGAGCCAGATTTGCATCTATCCCGACCGCAAGAAGGCCAACATGGAATGCAAAGAAAGGCTGCTGGCCCTGCGCGAGCGCATCATGGCAGGGGAGAAGTTCACCACCCTGGCCCGCCTCTATTCCGAGGACCCCGGAAGCTCCCGTAAGGGCGGCGAACTCGGCCTGGCCTCCAAAGACATCTTCTGGCCCGCCTTCTCCGATGCCGCCATGGCCCTCAAGCCCGGCGCCATCTCCCAGATAGTGGAAACCCCCGACGGGTTCCACATCATCCAGGTCATCGAGAAGAAAGGGGACATGTTCAATGCCCGCCACATCCTCCTCAAGCCCCGCTACACCGACGACGATAAAGACAAGGCCTTCAAGGAACTCGATTCCCTCAAGACCGTCATCGAGAAGGGAGATACCAAGTTCGAGGTCATAGCGTTCTACCGCTCCGAGGATCCTGCCACCCGCACGAACGGCGGGCAGATGGCAGACCCTAACACCGGCAGCGCCTACTTCGAAATCGACCAGCTCAAACCCGAGGACTACGCCGCGGTGAAGGACCTCGAGGTCGGCAAGATATCCGCCCCCATCGTCTCCCGCGACAACGAGGGCCGCGACGGAAACCTGGTGTACAAGATCATCCGCCTCGACAAGATAGTGGATGCGCACACCGCCACCTTTGAGAACGACTACACCGAGCTGCTCGATCTGGTGAAACAGCAGAAACAGATGGAGGCGATAGATGCCTTCCTCGACAAGAAGATATCCGAGACCTACATCATCATCGACCCCTTGTTCGGGGATTGTGACTTCTCCCGCGAAGGATGGAAGGAAAAGGTCAGAAAGTAATACTTGCGGCCCTTGCGCTGCTGCTCTGCGCCGGCCTGTCTGCCCAGAACAAATCTGAGCAGAGGGACAGTCTGGTGCGCCTCATCAAGGCGAAATCCCTCGAACTCATCGAGAAGGGCGGGGCCAACTACCGCAAGACCATCGACGCGACCTTCTTTCACAACAACACCTACTTCATCTGCGATACGGCCCTCTGGAATGTAGATTCCCGCATAATCAACGCCTGGGGCAACGTGCGCGTCGTGCAGGAGGGCACCATCCTCACGTCCGACAAGATGGATTACATGATCGACGACGATCTGATCCAGGCCCGCGGAACCCTCGTGCAGCTTGAAGACAAGGACCGCAACACCCTCCGCACCCATTATCTCGACTATAACACCAAAGACTCCCTGGCCTTCTTTTCCCGTGGCGCCGCCATGAAAGACAAGGACGGGCAGATCATCGAGAGTATCGACGGTTCCTACGATGCCAAGCGGGGCCTGTTCGAGTTCTGGAACAACGTGAACATGTTCACGGATTCCATCTTCATCCGCAGCAGCCGCATCGACTACGAATCCGGCCCCAGCAAGGCGACCTTCCCCGAGAAGATAGATTTCTGGAAGGACGACAACATGCTGTCGGCGGACCGGGGCTGGTACGAGCGCCTGGAGGAAACCTTCTTCTTCAACGGGCACGTACATGCCATGTCCCGCGAGCAGGAGGCCTGGTGCGATTCGCTGTTCTACTACCGCACTCCCAACAACATACTGATGCTGGACAAGGTGCAGGTGCAGGACACTACCCGCAATGCGTTCGCGCTTTCGAACCGCCTGTTCTACGAGGATTCCATCCGCTGCGTCACCCTAAGCAAAGAGGCTGCGGTGGCCTTGCGTACGGAGGATAAGATCATGGACGCGGATTCGGTGCAGCGCACCAAGATAGATACCATCTACATCGGGGCCGACAAACTTGTTTACTACACGGTGAAGAAGTGCGAGATTCCGGAGAGCGTGGTAAAGGAGTCGGAGGCCCGTCTGGAAGAGATATTCAGCGATCCCGTGACCGAGTATCGCCGGAAGGCGATGGAGGCTGCAGCCGAGGCTGCCAGGAAGGCTGCCGAAGAGAATGCGGAGTCGAATCCGATGTTGGCGGGGCGTCGCCAAAAGAATGAGCCTAAACCTGATGGCAGGGGAGGGAAAGCGCCCTCCTCCGCGGAAAATGCTCCGGAGGGCGATCCCTCCCCTGCTGATAAGCTTTCGGCCGAAAAGGGCGCCCGCCCAGCAGCGGATTCGACGGGGAAAGCAGCAGCGGATTCGACGGGGGTGAGCCCTGCAGATACGACGGCCGTGCCGCCGCTGGATTCCGTGCAGCTGGCGCAGAAAGCCCGCCTGGATTCCATAGCCAAGGCGCGTGCGGATTCCATCCACGTAGCTGATTCCATAGCCGCGATACCGCCGCCGGACACCTCCCGCATAGGCTTCGCCGTGGGAGTCGGGAACGTCAAAGTCTTCCGCACCGACATACAGGTCGCCTGCGATTCCATGCGCTTCTGCGAACTGGACAGCGTCGCCCGCTTCTACATCAAACCCGTAGTCTGGAACGACGGCAACCGCCAGTATTCCGCCGACAGCATAGGAGTGCTGGTGAACTCCGCCGGCATCGACAGGGCCAGCCTCATGGGCAACGCCTTCATCATCACCCAGGAAACACCCCATCTCTTCGACCAGATACGGGCCACGGAAGTTATGGCCTACTTCGACACCACTTCCGCCCTCCGCCGCTTCGATGCCATGGGCGGTGCGAACGCCATCTTCTTCCTCAAAGAAAAGGAAGAGTTCGCGACGGTGAACAAGGTCGATTCCAAGATGCTTTCCGCCACTTTCAAGGACGGGGAACTGCAGACCATACACTACTTCGATTCCCCGAAGAACGATGCATATCCTCTTCCGCAGCTCGTAGAGTCCGACCGGAAGATGAAGGGTTTCGAGTGGCAACCTGAACTCCAGCCGAGGGGCAAGGAAGATATTACCGACCTGGTGGTGCGCCAGTCGCAGCGTAATGAGTACGAAGCCCGGCCCAAGACTACTTTCAAGCAGACGGAAATTTATTTCCCGGGCTATATGAAGACGGTCTATGCTGCCATCGAGGCCGCGAAGAATAAGCCCAAGGCCAAGCCGGCCGAAACCCCCGTCGTTGCCGGCCCGACCGGCAATCTTCCCGACAGTACCGTCATTGCCGATTCCATTGTCATTGCCGACCCGATCGGCAATCTTCCCGACTCCACCGTCATTGCCGATAGTACCGTCATTGCCGGCCCGACCGGCAATCCCTCCGACTCCCTCGCCGTGAACGACTCCATCCAGAAGGTGGTGAAGGCCCCCACCAAGAAGGAACTACGCGAAAAAGCATACCAGGAGAGAATCGCCGCCCGCGACGCCCGCTGGGCCAAGGCGGACTCCATCGATGCCGCCAAAGCCGCGCTGAAGCTCCAGAAAAAGGAAGAGCGCAGGAAGGCGCACGAAGCCAAAGTCGCCGAAAAGCAGCGGCTGCAGGACGAGGCCGATGCCCGCAAGCTCGAGAAGTACGTGGAGCGCTACCGTAAGAAATACGCCCGCCAGCAGGCCCGTAAGGCAAGGCGCGAAAAGGCCAAGGACAAAACGGATAATTCAAAAGAAAACATAGATGGAAAAGATTCTGGACAGATTCCTGAGGTACGTCCAAGTGGACACCCAGAGCAACGAGAACTCGGAGAGCCAGCCCTCGACCAGCAAGCAGCTGAACCTGCTGAAACTCCTGTGCAAAGAGTTGAATGACCTCGGAGTCGAGGCCACCCTCGACGAATACGGCTATGTAATGGGTCGCATCCCTTCCAATGTGGATGCAGACGTGCCTGCAGTGGGATTCATCTCCCACGTGGATACCGCCCCCGATGCCTCCGGCGAGAATGTAAAGCCCCAGATCATAAACGACTACGACGGCTCCGACATCCCCCTCAAAGGCGTGCCCGGCCTCGCCCTCAGGACCTCGGAATTCCCCGAACTGCTCGCGCATAAGGGAGAAACCATCATCACCACCGACGGAACCACCCTGCTCGGCGCCGACGACAAGGCCGGTGTGGCCGAGATCATGGATGCCGTGCAGTACATCATGGCCCATCCCGAATTCAAGCACGGCCCCATCCGCATCGGATTCACTCCCGACGAGGAAATCGGCCGCGGCGTGGTGAAGTTCGACGTGGCCAAGTTCGATGCCGCCTATGCCTACACCATGGACGGCGGCGAGGTGGGCGAACTGGAGTTCGAAAACTTCAACGCCGCATCTGCCAAGATTCATATCCAGGGCTGCAACGTGCATCCCGGCTACGCCAAAGGAAAGATGCGCAACGCCATCCTCATCGGCCAAGAACTAAACTCCCTTCTGCCGGTGGACCAGCGCCCCGAATTCACCCAGGACTACGAAGGCTTCTTCCATCTGATTTCCTTCAAGGGTAGCGTCGAAGAGGCCGACATCGCCTACATCATCCGCGACCACAGCCGCGCCCTTTTCGAGAAGAAGAAGGCCGTGATGCAGGAGTGCACCGATTTCATCAACGCCCGCTACGGTGAGGGCACCGCCACCCTGGTACTGAAAGATCAGTACTATAATATGCGCGAGCAGGTGGAGCCTCACTACAAGATAGTGGAGATTGCCATGAAGGCCATCGCCGACGCAGGCGTCGAGCCCAAAGTCCAGCCCATCCGCGGCGGCATCGACGGCGCCAACCTCTCCTTCCGCGGCCTCCCCTGCCCCAACATCTTTGCCGGCGGCCTTAACTTCCACGGCAAGTTCGAGTGGGTTCCCCTCGAATCCATGCAAAAAGCCTCGCAGGTGATTCTCAACATCCTGGCCGCCTTCGCGGCTGGAGCCTAATCGCCCGATATACTGTCAGTTACATGAAATGCCTGCCGCGAATTCGCGGCAGGCATTTCGCATAAGTCGCTGAGTGTCAGCAGCTTGGCCTCCAGGGATTATTTCTTAGAAAGGCTGGCGCGAACCATATAGACGATCAGCAGCAGGAAGGGCACGACCGCGATCATCTCCGCGCCGGAGGCCAGGTGGCCGGCAGCGACAGAGTTCCAGCCGCTCAGGAACCAATCCACTCCCGCGAACTTCAGGATCGCAGAAACAACCCCCATCAGCGCGCCACCGGCAATGAAGCCGGAAGCGATGAGCGTACCCTTTTCCTGGCGCGCGGAATTCACCGCCTCGTCCTTGGAGCGCGTGCTTACATACCAGCTGATGGCACCGCCTACGAGCAGCGGAAGGTTGAGGTCCAGAGGAATGAACATACCGAGGCAGAAGGCCAGGGCGGGAACCTTGCATACGGTAAGCAGGGTGGCGATGGCCGCGCCTATCCCGTAGAGCAGCCAGGGGGCGCTTCCGTTGTTCATCATGGGTTGGATGACCGCTGCCATGGCATTGGCCTGGGGGGCAACCAGCGCCCCTTCTCCCACAAATCCGTAGGTCTTGTTCAGCACCAGCATCACTCCGCCCACGGTAGCAGCCGCTACCAGGGTGCCGAGGAACTTCCAGGCCTCCTGCTTGGCAGGGGTGGTGCCCAGGTTGTAACCTATCTTGAGGTCGGTGATGAATCCGCCTGCCATGCTGAGGGCCGTGCAGACCACTCCGCCGATAATCATTGCAGCTACCATCCCCGCATTACCCTTCAAGCCGGTGGCAACCAGCACCAGGGCGGTGATGATAAGGGTCATGATGGTCATGCCGGATACAGGGTTACTGCCCACTATGGCGATGGCGTTGGCGGCCACGGTGGTGAAGAGGAAGGAGATGATGGTGACTATCAGCAGACCCACTATCGCCTGCCAAATGTTCTCCACCACTCCGCCGAAGGCAAAGAATGCGAACACTGCGAGCAGGGCGATCACTATGCCCGTGACCACAGTCTTCATCTTTATATCTCTGTCGGATTCATCCACGGCTTCGGCCGCTCCGCCCTTCTTCGAGAATTCCTTGCCCGCAAGGCCGATGGCACTCTTGATGACCCCGGCATTCTTGATGATACCGAAGATGCCGGCAGTCGCGATGCCGCCGATACCTATATGGCGCGCGTACGTGCGGAAGATCTCATCTGCACTCATCTGCCCGACGGTCTGGGCAATGCCGCTGCCCATGAAATCCAGGACCTGCCCGCCGAAGAGGAGGTTGAATCCGGGGATGATGATCAGCCACACGAGCAAGCTGCCCAGGCAGATTATAAGCGAATATTTGAATCCGATGATATAGCCCAGACCCAGCACTGCCGCGCCGGTGTTGAGCTTGAGGACTACCTTCGCCTTGTCGGCGATGGCGTGCCCTATGCCTATGAAGGTGGTGGAGAGGGTCTCTGCCCAGGCTCCGAAGGTGGCGATGGCAAAGTCGTACAGACCTCCGATGAGGCCGGCGAGTGCCAGGGTCTTTGCACCCTTTCCGCCGCCGTCGCCGTTCACCAGCACCTGGGTGGTGGCGGTTGCTTCAGGGAAAGGATACTGCCCGTCCATCTCCTTCACGAAATATTTGCGGAAGGGGATGAGGAAGAGGATTCCCAGCACGCCGCCCAGCAGGCTGCTGAGGAACATGTGCGTGAAGGATACATCCAATCCTAGTATATAAATTGCGGGAAGGGTGAAGATGGCGCCGGCCACAATCACTCCGCTGCAGGCCCCGATGCTCTGGATGATGACGTTCTCGCCCAGGGAATCCTTGCGGCCGAGGGCGCTGGAGACGCCTACGGCGAGGATTGCGATGGGGATGGCGGCTTCGAACACCTGGCCTACTTTAAGGCCCAGGTATGCGGCTGCTGCCGAAAAAAGTACTGTCATGAGAAGACCGAATGTCACCGAGTAGCCGGTGACCTGGGGGGCGTTAGGTTTTATTTTTTTGCTCATAGTGGTGCGAAAATAAGAAAAAAATGCGAAAAAAGTTTGGAGGTTAAGAAAAAGTGCGTATCTTTGCAGCCCGTTTCGGAAAAAGGGTTTTCCAAACGGATAATGATCTTTGACAATACTGAGAGACACAAAGAGGTAAAGAAGTAAAAAAGAGATTAAGTCTGATAATAAAATTCGAGTTTTTTCGAGTTGCATTAAGGGACTGCAATTTCATAGGCAAAATACATTTGAGACTATGTAGTCGCAAATGATTCACGAGAAAGAGAACAAGAGCGAACGGAGGATGCCTAGGCTTCCGATGACGAAGAAGGACGTGGTAAGCTGCGAAAAGCTCCGGGGATCCGCAAACAGGAATTGATCCGGAGATGTCCGAATGGGGCAACCCGGCAGGCTGAAGGCCTGTCACCACCCGCGAGGGTGGAGGTAACGCGGGGAACTGAAACATCTTAGTACCCGCAGGAAAAGAAAGAAATATCGATTCCCGGAGTAGTGGCGATCGAAACGGGAAGAGCCTAAACCGGCCGGTTCACGGACCGACCGGGGTTGTAGGAGCGCTCAAAGCGATGTCCAAGGAACCAGAAGCAGATGGAAATATGCGCCGTAGAGGGTGAAAGCCCCGTACGGGTAACGAGGGACGTCAGGGAGCGCCACCTGAGTAGGGCGGGACACGTGGAATCCTGTCTGAATCTGCGGCGACCACGCCGCAAGGCTAAATATGATCGGAAGACCGATAGTGTACCAGTACCG